>NZ_CAXUJR010000013.1:0-15630 GCF_964251405.1 uncultured Methylobacterium sp. | reverse complement strand
AGCGGCCCTCGACCCGGGTGCGCTCAGAGCGCTCCGTCCGCTCGCGCCGCTCGTTGAAGTTCGCGTTCACGGTGCCGCCGCGACGCCCGGTCGTCGTGACGGAGAGACGACGATATTCCGGCGAGCCGTAGACGACGCGCTGGCCCCGAACAGTCACATAGCGCGTCCGACCCCCGCGCACGGTCACGAGGCGACGATACTCAGGTGACCCGTAGATCACGCGCTGGCCGCGAATGGTGACGTAGCGCTTGCGCCCACCTTGCACGTAGCGCTCGCCACCGCCGCGACGTTCGATGACGACGAGGCGGCGATACTCGGGCGAGCCATAGACCACCCGCTGCCCGCGGATCGTGACCGTGCGGCCGGAGCGGCCGCCCTCGACACGCTCGGAGCGGACGTTTGTGCGGGTCTCCCGGGTGGAATCGCGGGTCTCGGTGCGGCTGCGCTCGGCCCGGTTGCCCTCGCGCTCGTTGCCGCCTTGGCCGCCGCGCCGGTCGGCCCGATCCTCGCCGCCTTGCCGGTTGCCACGGTCGGCGCTCTCGCGACCGCCGGCCTGTCCCTGGGACGCGCCCTCGTCACGGCCACCCGACCGCCGCGCGGCCTGGCCGCCGCCCGATGCGTCGCCGCCCCGGTTCGCGCCCATCTGACCGCCGGCGCTGCTTCCCGACGACGTGCCGGCCGCGCCGGCGTTCGCCCCACCGCTTGCGCCGCCGGCGTTACCGGCTGCTCCACCGCCGGCACCCTGCGCGTAGACGGATGTCGTCATCAGCAAAGCGGCCAAACCGATCGCGTACTTCTTCATTGACGTTCCTCCAATGCGTTTATCGGCATCGAAACGTCGAAGGTCCCAAAAGGGTTCAATGCCCTTGTATAATAATTCATCCGGCGAGATCTGCAGGGACCGCGGACGACAAGCTTGTCCGTTCCAACGACCACTAAGAAAGACCGATGCAATCGTCGCTGGTATTGAGTTGGACCGATGGGTTACTGCCTAGCTTGGGCCGTGATCTCGGCTTCGACCTCGGCGGGGTCGAGGTCGTAACGGCGCGAGCAGAACTCGCAGGTGATCCCGATGCGGCCATCATCGGCGACCATGTCGCGCCGCTCCTGGTCCGAGAACGAGCTGATCATGCCGAGCACCCGCTCGGTCGAGCAACGGCACTGCTCGTGAACGCCTTGCGCCTCGAACACACGCACGCCGCGCTCGTGGAACAGTCGGTACAGCAGGCGCTCGCTCGACACGGTGGGATCGACGAGTTCGTGATCCTCGATCGTCGCGACTAGCGAGCGTGCCTCGACCCAGGCATCGTCCTCGGGAACGCCGGCCGCGTCGAAGTGGATGTGGCCCTCGGGCAGGTCGCCGGGCGGCAGATCGGCCAGTCGCGCGCGGTCGAGGGATTGCGGGAGGAACTGCACGAGGAGCCCGCCGGCCCGGTAGGTGCTGACCCCATCCTCGAAGCTCTCGGCCACTGCAAGGCGAACCTGAGTCGGGATCTGCTCCGACTGGCGGAAATACTGGTGCGCCGCCTCCTCGAAGCTCTGGCCTTCGAGGGCGACGACCCCCTGGTAGCGGCTGCGCTCGGAGCCCTGGTCGATGGTCATGGCGAGATGCCCCTGACCGATCAGGTCGGAGGCCTTCGCGCGTCCGCTCGTCAGGGCACCGACCCGCTCCGCGTCGAAGCGGGCGGTGGCGCGCAGGCGATCGGGGGCCTCGAAATCGACCACGATCATCTCAACCGGACCGTCGGTGCGCGTCTGGAGCTGGAACCGTCCCTCGAACTTCAGGGACGAGCCCAGCAGCACGGTCAGCGCCGCAGCCTCGCCGAGGAGCCGCGCCACGGGGTCGGGATATCCGTGCCGGCGCAGGATCGTGTCGACCGAGGGGCCGAGACGCACGACCCGCCCGCGGACGTCGAGGGCCTCGACGGCGAAGGGAAGCGCCACGTCGTCATCGCCCTCGATGCCGAGGTTGGGGTCGGGTGTCTCGTGTCCGGCGGTCATGGCCTCTCCATTCGGCTCGGGACGTCACAGATTCGCCAGCGCTTGCCATTCCAGGGCGCCGAAGGCGAGCCCGGAATCCATTGCCTCTCGGAAATCCGGATCGGCCGTATCGGAAGGTGCGACCTGATCCGACTGCCTTGGCGCTGACGGATTCCGGCTCTGCTACGCAGACCCGTAAAAATGGACGTCACACAATTCCCGTCGCGGGCGATGATGCGTCCAATCCAGTCCATATAGGGAGGCGCGGGAACTCCCTAAACCCCACCCGCCCGCAGGCACCACGCCAGGATCCCCTTCTGCGCATGCAGGCGGTTCTCGGCCTCGTCGAACACCACCGATTGCGGCCCGTCGATGACCTCGGCGGTGACCTCCTCGCCGCGATGCGCCGGCAGGCAGTGCATGAAGATGGCGTCCTTGGCCGCCGCCTTCATCAGCTTCGCATCGACCCGGTAGGGCACGAGCAGGTTGTGACGGTGATGCTCGTCCTCGTCGCCCATCGACACCCAGCAATCGGTGACGACGGCATCGGCACCGGCCACGGCCTCGTAGGCATCGGTGGTGACGTTGATGCTGGCGCCCTCGGCCTTGGCCCAGGCGAGGAGCTCGGTCGGCGCCGATAGCTCGGGCGGGGCGGCGATGTTGAGGGTGAAGTCGAAGCGGGCGGCGGCATGCGCCCAGGAGGCCAGCACGTTGTTGGCGTCGCCCGACCAGGCCACGGTGCGGCCCCTGATCGACCCGCGATGCTCCTCGAAGGTCATGACATCGGCCATGATCTGGCAGGGATGCGAGACCTTGGTCAGGGCGTTGATCACCGGTACCTCGGCATGCTCGGCGAGCTCGCGCATGAGGTCGTGGTCGAGGATGCGGATCATGATCGCGTCGATGTAGCGGGAGAGCACGCGGGCGGTGTCGCCCACGGTCTCGCCGCGCCCGAGCTGCATCTCCTTGCCGGTGAGCATCAGCGTCTCGCCGCCGAGCTCCCGCATGGCCACGTCGAAGGAGACGCGGGTGCGGGTGGAGGGCCGGTCGAACACCATCGCGAGCATCTTGCCGGCGAGAGGCCGCTCGGCGGCGACCTCGCCCTTGCGGCGGCGGCTCTTCATGGCGGCAGCGAGGTCGAGCACCGCGCGCAGGTCCTCGCCGGAGAAATCCTTGAGATCGAGGAAGTGGCGGGGACCGGAGAGGCTGGGAGCCATGGCGGTCGCGAGGTTCGTCGTGGTCATCTGTCCGTTCTTCAAAGCTTGGTCGGCCCTGGAATCGAGAAGCCCGTTCCTGACGTTCGGGCTCGGTCGGCCGGATGGGAATCCCGCCCGTCGCTAAACCGGCGGGAGGGAATGGGAGATCAGCCCCTTGTGACGTCGTGGATTCCGTTCACTCCGCGGCACCCCGCATCTCGACCTCGAGACCGGCCGCGGTCGCCTCGATTCGCTCCACCGCCGCGGCCAGATCGGCCTCGGTGACGATGAGCGGAGGCAACAGACGAACCACGTTGTCGCCGGCAGGGATCACCAGCAGGTGCTGGCCCCTAGCCGCCGCGGCGAACTCGGTATTGGGGACGTTGACCTTGAGGCCGAGCAGCAGGCCGGTACCGCGGATCTCGCTGACGATGTGCGGATGGCGGTCCTTCACGCCCGCCAGCCGCTGCTTCAAGAGGAGGCCCATGCGCTGGACGTGGTCGAGAAAGCCGTCCTCCAGCACCACGTCGAGCACGGCATTGCCCACCGCCATGGCCAGCGGGTTGCCGCCGAACGTGGTGCCGTGGCTGCCGGCGGTCATTCCGCGGGCGGCCTCGGTGGTGGCGAGGCAGACGCCGAGCGGGAAGCCGCCGCCGATGCCCTTGGCGGCGCTCATGATGTCGGGGGCCATGCCCGCCCATTCGTGGGCGAACAGCCGACCCGTGCGCCCGACCCCGGTCTGGACCTCGTCCATGATGAGCAGCAGGCCGCGCTCGTCGCAGAGCGCGCGCAGGCCGCGCAGGCATTGCGGGGGCACCGAGCGGATGCCGCCCTCGCCCTGGATCGGCTCGATCATCAGGGCGGCGGTCTCCGGCCCGATGGCGGCGAGCAACGCCTCGTGGTCGCCGAACGGCACCTGGTCGAACCCGGCGACTTTCGGGCCGAAGCCCTCGATGTATTTCTGCTGGCCGCCGGCGGCCAGCGTCGCCAGGGTGCGGCCGTGGAAGGCGCCCTCGAAGGTGACGATGCGGTAGCGCTCGGGGTTTCCGCCGGCCGCGTGGTACTTGCGCGCGATCTTGATGGCGGCCTCGTTGGCCTCCGCGCCCGAGTTGCAGAAGAAGGCCACGTCCGCGAAGGTCGCGTCCACGAGGCGCTGGCCGAGGCGCTCGCCGTCGGGAATCTGGAACAGGTTCGAGGTGTGCCAGAGCTTGGCCGCCTGGGTGGTCAGGGCCTCGACGAGGTGGGGATGGGCGTGGCCGAGCGCGTTGACCGCAATGCCGGCCCCGAAATCGAGGTATCGCTCGCCGCTCTCCGCCACGAGCCAAGCGCCCTCTCCCCGCTCGAAGGCGACGGGAGCCCGGGCATAGGTCGGCAGAAGGGCGGATGTCACGTGTCCGTCTCCGTGTTCGCGCGAGGGTAACGTCCCGCGAAAGCTGGAAATGAAAGTGCCGCCTCGAAACCGGGGCGGCACGCGCGCGATTACTAGGGACATGGCCGGTTCTGTCAATCACGAGCCGTCCTCGGAAGGCGCTGTTGCCTCATCAACGGGCAATGTTCAGGCGCCGGCGCGACTTCGCACCTCCCGTCTTGCGTATTTCATGCCGGCCATGCTCAGAGCCTTCCGATCGCCGCGCTTAAAGCGTGCGCAGGAGGATCACGTCGATGAGCACCGTCACGGAACGTCTGGCCGCCCTCGGTCTCGCCCTGCCCAAGGCAGCCGCCCCGGTGGCGAACTACGTCCCCTTCACCCGCACCGGCTCGATCGTCATCGTGTCCGGCCAGATCTGCTTCGGTCCGGATGGCAGGATCGCGGACGCGCACAAGGGCAAGCTCGGCGCCGAGGTCTCGCCCGAGGACGGCCTGGAGGCCGCACGGCTCTGCGCGCTCAACGTGCTGGCACAGGTGGAGGCCGCCGTGGGCGACCTCGATCACGGCGTCGTCCAGTGCCTGCGGCTTGGCGGCTTCATCAACGCGGCGCCCGGCTTCCACGCGCTGGCGCCGATCATGAACGGCGCCTCCGACCTCATGGTCGCGGTGCTGGGTGATCGCGGTCGCCATGCCCGCTCCACCGTCGGCGTCGCCGGGCTGCCGCTCGATGCCGCCGTCGAGGTCGAGGCGATGTTCGAGGTGAAGTGAAGGCCTGACGATGACCCCGAGCCGCAACGCGCCGGCCTGGCTCACCGCCCGGCCCATCGCCCATCGCGGCCTGCACGACCGGGCGGCGGGCATCCCCGAGAACACGGTCGCGGCGGCGCGGGGCGCGATCGGTTGCGGCTACGGCATCGAGTGCGATGTCCAGCTCAGCGCCGATGGCGAGGCGATGGTGTTCCACGACGAGGCGCTGGGGCGGCTGACCGCTCTGAGTGACGCGGTCGTGGCGCGCTCGGCCGCCAACCTCTCCGGCCTCGCGATCGCCGGCACGGGCGAGTGCATCCCGACCCTGCCCGCCTTCCTCGGCGCCATCGCCGGGCGGGTGCCCCTCGTCGTCGAGGTCAAGTCGCGCTTCACCGGCGACCTCCGGCTGGTCCGCCGCGTGGCGGAGGTGGTGTCGGCCTATGGCGGACCGGTGGCGGTGAAGTCGTTCGACCCCGGGATCGTGGCGGCCCTGGCCGAGCTGGCGCCGGCCATTCCCCGCGGGATCGTGGGCGAGACGACCCAGGACGATCCCTCCTACGTGACATTGCCGCCGAGCCTGCGGCACTCGCTCGCCAATCTCCTGCATCTCTCCGAGAGCCGGCCCGACTTCCTGTCCTGGCGCGTCGACGACCTGCCCTGCGCCGCGGCCTATCTGTGTCGCCATCTCGGCAGGCTGCCGGTGATGACGTGGACGGTGCGGACTCCCGATCAGCGCGCGCTTGCGGGACTGCACGCCGACCAGATGGTGTTCGAGGAATTCCGGCCGTAGGCGACCGCAGCTCCGCCGAAGCGCCCTCTTGGCGAGAGGGGTTGCGTTGCGTCGAGGAAAGCGGAGACCTCCCGCCGGTCTTGCCGGTGAGTCCAGCACCCTCGAAAACCGGGCATCCTCAGGCGCCTGCGACCGCGGGTGCGCGGCCGTCCGCTTGCCCGCTCCCGGCATCGGGTTAGATTGCTCGCATGGAAAGACCGGGCAAGACGGCCGGGGCCGCGGCGGAACTGCAGGTGCGCCCGCTCACGGGTCTCGCCCAAATCCCGGCTGCGCAGTGGGATGCCTGCGCGACCTCGCCCGAAACCCTGGCGGGCGGTGACGAGACCCACAATCCGTTCGTCTCTCACGCCTTCCTGTCGTCCCTGGAGGAATCGGGCTGCGTCTCGCGGCGCACGGGCTGGCTGCCGCTGCACGTGGCGGTGGAGCAGTCGGGGCGGCTCGTCGGGGTGGCGCCGTGCTATCTCAAGTCCCATAGCCAGGGCGAATACGTGTTCGACCACGGCTGGGCTGACGCCTATGAGCGCGCCGGCGGCAGCTACTACCCCAAGCTTCAGGTCAGCGTGCCGTTCACGCCGGTGACGGGGCCGCGCTTCCTGATCGCGCCGGGCGAAGACGTGGAGATGGCGGCGTCCGCCCTTGTCGCGGGCCTGCGCGCCCTGCGCAACGAGACCGAGGCCTCCTCGATCCACGTCACCTTCATGCAGCAGCGCGAATGGGTGCAGGCCGGCGCCTTGGGCTTCCTGCAGCGGGTGGACCAGCAGTTCCACTGGGACAACGCGGGTTACGCCGGTTTCGAGGACTTCCTTGGGGCGCTGGCCTCGCGAAAACGCAAGGCAATCCGGCGCGAGCGCCGTGATGCCCTGGCCAACGGCATCACCATCGAGCACCTCACCGGCGCCGACCTGACGGAAGAGGTCTGGGACGCGTTCTACGGCTTCTACGTCGACACGGGTGCGCGCAAATGGGGGCGGCCCTACCTCAACCGGCGCTTCTTCGCCCTCATCGGCGAGCGCATGCCCGAGCGCATCCTGCTGGTGATGGCCAAGCGCGAGGGCCAGTACATCGCCGGGGCCATCAACCTCATCGGGGACGTGGCCCTCTACGGCCGCAACTGGGGCTGCGCCGAAGACCATCCGTTCCTGCATTTCGAGGTCTGCTACTACCAGGCGATCGATTTTGCGATCGCGCGCGGACTCAAGCGGGTCGAGGCGGGCGCGCAGGGGGAGCACAAGCTCGCCCGCGGCTATCGCCCGGTCCTGATGCACTCGGCCCACGACATCGCCGATCCGGGCCTGCGCCGGGCGGTCTCCGACTATCTGGCGCGTGAGCGCGACCACGTCCTCGAAGCCGCCGACGCCCTCGATACCCTGACGCCGTTCCGGCGCGGCGATGGATCCCGTGAGGAGACCGAATGACCCCGATCGACCGCATCGCCACTTATGCCGACGAACTGACGGCCCTGCGGCGCGACCTCCACGCCCATCCCGAGCTCGGGTTCGAGGAGGTCCGCACGGCCGCCGTCGTCGCCGAGCAGCTGGAGCGGTTCGGCATCGCCGTGCATCGCGGCATCGGCGGCACGGGCGTCGTCGGGGTCCTGGAGGGACGCTCCGGCACGGGCCGTCGCATCGGCCTGCGGGCCGACATGGACGCCCTGCCGATCGAGGAGGCGACGAACCTCCCCTATCGCTCGACCGTTCCGGGCAAGATGCACGCCTGCGGCCATGACGGCCACACCACCATGCTGGTCGGTGCGGCCCGCTACCTCGCCGAGACCCGCGACTTTGACGGCACTGCCCTGTTCGTCTTCCAGCCCGCCGAGGAGGGCCTGGGAGGCGCACGAGCGATGCTCGCCGACGGGTTGTTCGAGCGCTTTCCCTGCGACGAGGTCTACGGCCTCCACAACGCCCCCAACGTTCCCCACGGGCGCATCCAGCTCTGCCCCGGCCCCGCGATGGCGGCGGCCGATTTCTTCGACATCCGGGTGATCGGGCGGGGCGCCCACGCGGCCCAGCCCAACCGCGGCATCGACCCGATCCTCGTGGCCACGGCCCTTGCCCAGGCGATGCAATCGATCGTCGCGCGCAACGCCAACCCGCTCGAGAGCGCGGTCTTGTCGATCACGCAGATCCATGCGGGCGCGGCCTACAACGTCATCCCGGAGGAGGCGCATCTCGCCGGCACCGTGCGCAGCTTCGACCCCGCCTTGCGGCAGCTAATCTCCGCCCGGATCCGCGAACTCGCGGCGGGCCTCGCCGCGGCCTACGGCGCCACGATCGAGGTCGAGATCCGCGACGTGTTCTCGGTGCTCGTCAACAGCCCCGCCCAGACGGCGGCGGCGGCCGAGATCGCCCGTGATTTGTTCGGCGCGGAGAGGGTGGACGCTGCCGCGCGCGCCCATATGGGCAGCGAGGATTTCGCCGACATGGTCGCGGCGGTGCCGGGTGCCTATGCGTGGATCGGGATGAGCCCGGGGCCGAACCTGCACAACGCGGCCTATGATTTCGACGACACCATCATCCCGCTCGGCAGCGCGTATCTCGCGAGCCTCGTCGAGTGCCGCACGGGAGCCTGAGCCGACGTGACCACCCTCCACGACCTCGCGCCGAAGGGTGCCGACGGAACGCCCTATCCGCTGGTGCAGCATCGGGGCCAAGTCCTTCTCATCGTCAACACCGCCTCTAAATGCGGCTTCACCCCGCAATACGAGGGCTTGGAAGCCCTGTGGCGGCGCCATCGCGGCGAGGGCCTCGTGGTGCTCGGCTTTCCCTGCAACCAGTTCGGCGCCCAGGAGCCTGGGAACGAGGACGAGATCGCGCGCTTCTGCAGCCTGACCTACGATGTCAGCTTTCCCCTGATGGCGAAGGTCGCGGTGAACGGGTCCGAGGCCGATCCCGTCTTTGCGCATCTCAAGAGCGCGAAGCCCGGCCTGCTCGGCACCACCGGCATCAAGTGGAACTTCACGAAGTTCCTGGTCGGCCGCGACGGCCGGGTGATCGGCCGCTACCCGCCCCAGACCAAGCCCGCCGACCTCGAAGGCGAGATCGCCAAGGCGCTGGCCGAACCGGCTCCTTGACCCGCCGTCACGCCGGCATCGCCACCGCCTGCTGCCGCGACTGAACCTCGATGAAGACCCGGGTCACGGTCGGATGACGCCGCTTCAGCGTCGTCTCGAGCCGCGTGACCAGCGTCTCGATCTCGCCGGCGCGCATGTCGTCGTCCATGTCGAGGCTGACGTTCACGAGGATGTCGGAGGGCCCGAGATGCTGGGTCAACACCGCGTTGACATGGCCGACGCCGGGCTCCGCGCGCATGGCGGCATGGATGTCGGAGACCAGTTCCGGGTCGGCCGCTTCGCCGATGAGGAGGCCGTGGGTCTCGATCATGAGGAAGATCGCCATGCCCACCAGGATCAGGCCGATGCCGATGGAGGACCAGCCGTCGAGCACCGGCATGTCGAGAACGTGGGCGAGGACCACGCCGGCAAAGGCCACGACGAGGCCGAGGAGGGCCGCGACGTCCTCCACCAGCACCGTGAACAGGGCCGGGTCCTTGCTCCGGCGGATCGCCGTGATCGGCGGGCGTCCACCCTTCTCCTTCCAGAACGCCCTGATCGCGACGAGACAGGAATAGCTCTCCGCCGCCAGCGCGAAAGCGAGGATGCCGAGGTTCACCCAGACCCCCGGGATGGTCCGGCCCCAGATCACCGCGTCGGCCGGGGCTTCCGGATAGTGGATCTTGTGGATGCCCTCGTAGATCGCGAAGGCGCCGCCGCCGAGGAAGATGAACAGCGCGACGATGAAGGCGTAGAAATACACCTCGCGCCCGTAGCCGAACGGGTGGCGGGTATCGGCCGGGCGCTTGGCGCGCTTGAGCCCGATGAGCAGCAGGATCTGGTTGGCGGTGTCGACGAGGGAATGCACGCCCTCGGCGAGCATTGCCGAGCTTCCCGTCAGGAATGCGCCCACGAACTTGGCCGCCGCGATGGCGAGGTTGGCGCCCGCTGCCGTGTAGATGGCGCTGCTGCTCTCGTGGGCCATGCGGGTCTTCGTCTCCGGGAGGGTAACGAGGCGAACGCGCGAAGCGCGGCGGCGGTTCGCGCCCCTTTGGCCGGAGTGGACGCGGTGACGCCGCCTGTGCATCGTGCCGGTCGCCATCCTCCGGAGCCGCCCGCCATGACGACCCCGTATGACCCCGACAACGTCTTCGCCAAGATCCTGCGCGGCGAGATCCCCGCGCACCGGGTCTACGAGGATGCCGACACCCTCGCCTTCATGGATGTGATGCCGCAGGCCGAGGGCCACACCCTGGTGATCCCAAAGGCGCCGTCGCGCGGCCTCCTCGATGCCGAGCCGGCGTCCCTCGCCGCCGTGATGGCGACGGTCCAGCGCGTCGCCCGCGCAGTAAAGACGGCCTTCGAGGCCGACGGTCTCACGATCTTCCAGTACAACGAGCCGGCCGGCGGGCAGACGGTGTTCCACCTGCACGTCCACATCCTGCCGCGCCATGCCGGCGTGGCGCTGACCGGCCATACGGGGCGGATGGCCGACCCAGATCGTCTGGCGGAGCATGCGGCGCGCATCCGCACCGCCTTGGCGGACGGTTAGGGCTTCCGCCTGCCGGGCCGGCCTCAGGGCCGGGACGCCTCAGCTCGCGACGCCCGCCGTATGCGACGTCAGGATCGTCGACACCGTCTGGCGCAAGGCCGCGTTCTCGGCTTCCAGTTCGCTCACCCGCCGGATGAGCCGCAGCATCGCCTCGGCGGGATCGGTCTCCGTTGTCTGTTCGGGCGGCGCGGCCGGTTCCTCGACGGGGCTGGCGATCGCGACCGGCGCGACCGTGGGGGCCGGTGCGCGGGCAGCCCCGGTATCCGCGAAGGTGATGCCGATGCCGTCGCTGCGCCGCCAGCGCAGGCTGGAGCGGTAGGTCCTCTCCTTCTGAGGGATATAGAGGTCGAAGGCCTCCGGCAGCACGGCCGACTGGCTCAGCGCGAGGCGTGCGCCGGACATGGACATGTCCCGGACGAGACAATCCATGCTCGACGCGCCGTTGTTGAAGATGATGCGCCCCTTGAGGAAGGTCCTCTGGCGCGTTTCCCTGCGATGTTCCGACATGGTGTCGGTCTCCGACTCCGCCTTGGCTGAGCCGTACCGTCTCACGGTGCTCCTTAAGGAATACCCGCCGGGATGTCCGAATCCCGGGCGGCCCCTCAGGAGAAGCGCAGATCGCTGGTCTGGAACAGGTAGAAGCCGTTGAATCGTACGCCCGCGAGCGCCGCCTGATCGTCGAATCCCACCGGCGTCCGGCTCTCCCCGTCGAGCTTCCCGTCGAAGGTCCAGCGCTCCCCGCTGAGGAAGCGCGGCACCGCCGAGGTTTCCGGCACGGCGCAGCACAGGCCGCGCACGCTCTTCAGGCAGAAAAGATTGTAGCTCCGCATCGTCTCGCCTCCGCTCGGCCGCCCCGAGTCGAGGCCTAAGGGGCTAATCTGACGCTATCATGATCGTCAGGTTTCGGGAACGTTACGCTCGAGCTCGGACAGCCAGGCCCGTGCATTGCCGTCGGAGGGCGCGCGCCAGTCGCCACGCGGCGAGAGCGAACCGCCCGCCGAGACCTTGGGTCCGTTGGGGAGGGCGGAGCGCTTGAACTGGCTGAAGCCGAAGAACCGCTTGAGGAAGACTCCGAGCCAGGACCGGATCTCGGGCAGGTCGTAGGCCCGGCGCTTGTCCGCGGCGAGGTCGGGCGGCCACTCGCCCGCCGAGGCGTCGCCCCAGGCATGCAGCGCCAGGAAGGCGATCCTGGACGGCCGGAAGCCGTGGCGCAGGGTGTAGTAGAGGTTGAAGTCCTGCAGGGCATAGGGACCGATCGCGCTCTCGGTGCTCTGGGGCGTCGCCCCCTCCTCCGCCGGCACGAGCTCGGGCGAGATCTCGGTCGCGAGGATGGCCCGCAGGATCGTGCCGACGTCGCGCGAGAACTGCTCCTCGCCGATGACCCAGCGGATGAGATGCTGGATCAGGGTTTTCGGCACCCCGGCATTGACGCCGTAATGGCTCATCTGGTCGCCCACGCCGTAGGTGCACCAGCCGAGCGCCAGTTCCGACAGGTCGCCGGTGCCGATGACGATGCCGCCCGTCTGGTTGGCGAGCCGGAACAGGTAATCGGTGCGCAGGCCCGCCTGCACGTTCTCGAAGGTGACGTCGTAGACCGCCTCGCCACGGCCGAACGGGTGGCCCATGTCGGCGAGCATCTGCCGGGCCGCCGGGCGGATGTCGATCTCCTCGGCGCTCACCCCGAGCGCCGCCATCAGCGCGTGGGCGTTGGACTTCGTGGTGTCCGAAGTGGCGAAGCCCGGCAGGGTATAGGCGAGGATGTCGCTGCGCGGGAACCGGAGCCGGTCGAAGGCGCGGGCGGCGACGATGAGCGCATGGGTCGAATCGAGGCCGCCGGAGACGCCGATCACCACCTTGCGGGCGCCGATGCCCTCCAGCCGGCGCGCCAGCCCCGCGACCTGGATGTTGTAGGCCTCGTAGCAATCCTGGGCGAGGCGGCCCCGGTCAGCGGGCACGAAGGGGAAGCGCTCGATCCGCCGCAACAGTCCGAGATCGTCGGCCGGCGCGTCCAGCCGGAAGGCGACTTGCCGGTAGGGGCGCGATCCGACGCGGGCGTTGTCGTCGAAGCTGCCGGCCTGGAGTCGCTCCTGGGCGATGAGGTCGAGGTCGATGTCGGCGAGTGTGACCACGGGATCGTCGGAGAAGCGCTCGCCCTCGGCCAGGCGCACGCCGTTCTCGTCGATCGAGGTCTGCCCGTCCCAGGACAGGTCGGTGGTGGATTCGCCTAGGCCCGCCGCCGCATAGGCGTAGGCGCACAGGCAGCGCATCGAGGCCGACCGGGAGAGGAGGGCGCGCGAATCCGCCCGGCCCACGGTGATCGGGCTCCCCGAGGGATTGGCGACGAGCGTGGCGCCCGCCAGGGCCGCCGCCGTGCCCGGGCTCGCCGGCACCCAGAGATCCTCGCAGATCTCGATGGCGAGGACGAGCTTCGGCAGGTCGGCGGCCGTGAACAGCAGGTCGGTGCCGAAGGGTGCGTCGAGGCCGCCGACCGCGATCGTCTCGCCGACGAGGCCGGCACCGGGGGCGAAGTGGCGCTTCTCGTAGAACTCCCGGTAGTTCGGCAGGTAGCTTTTCGGCACCACGCCCAGAAGCGCGCCGCGATGGATGGCGAGGGCGCAGTTGTAGAGGCGGTGGCCCCAGCGCAGCGGCGCACCGACCACGAGCACCGGCATCAGCCCGGCCGAGGCCGCGACGATCCGTGCGACGGCGGCCTCGACGGCGTCGAGCAGGGTTTCCTGCAGGAAGAGGTCTTCGATCGCGTAGGCCGAGACGCAGAGTTCCGGAAACACCGCCACCGCCGCCCCCGCCTCGTGGCAGCGTTGCGCCAGCGCCAGGATCGCGTCGGCATTGCGTTCGGGGTCGCCCGGCTCGCTGCGCCCCGTGCAGGCCGCGATCCTGGCGAACCCCTGGCCGTAGAGCGACCGGAAGGTCTGGGCGGTGGCTCTCTGGACCAAAGGACACGGACCTCGTCGTGACGGACCGCGCGACTCTAGCGTCTCCGGCATCGCCGCTCCAGACCCCTGCCGGACGGGCGTCCAGCGGATCGATCAAGGGCTCGGCTGTCGTCCGCGCCCGGCGTTTCAAGCGTCTGTTAACGACGATAGGCCTAACTGGCCGTGAACCGCGCCATCGGGCAAGCGGACCCATGTTCGAGCAAATCCGACCATCATGCGTGCATCGGGACGGCCTCCCTATTCCCATCGTGATCCCTCGCGGCCCGGACGCGGCGTCGACCGCCCCGGTCTGTCGCTCGGCGCCCTGGCGCACCGGCTCCTGAATCTCAGGGCGAGTCTGGCTCGGCGCATCGCCGGGCCAGCCCAGCGCCCCGGCTACCCGGCGGCTGCCGCGCGTCCCGCCCAGACCTGGCTCGTTCCCCCGGGTACGATGCTGGGCCGCGAGCAACCGGGCGCCGGCCGACCGGCGCCGATCGAGGCTTGGCCGGTCCAGGCTTGGCAGGTTCAGGTCTGGCCGGACCATGTCTTCGACGACCGCGCCACCCTCGACATGGTGCAGGCCGGGCCGCGCTCCGCCGAGAGCCGGATCGACGAGGACGCATCGGGTCCGCGCGTGCTGATTCGCTCGCCCCGCCGCCCGACCGCCCTCATGACCGAGGACGGGGCGCCCGGACGCTCCCCGGCTCCCGAGCCGGTTCAGGCCGTCCGCTATACGAGGACGCCGGACCCCGTCCTGCAGGAGCGCCGCCAGCGTGCCCGCGACGCCGAGCGTGCCGCTCAGGCGCAGGCCGAGGCCCTCGAGGCCGTTCGCGCCCTCGCCGAAGCCAACGAGGCCGCCGAGGCCGCCGCCCAGGCCGAACGGGCCGCGGCGCTGCCGCCCGAGCCGCCGCTGCCCCTGTGGCGCCAGCCCTTCGTCATGCCCCCCGGCGTCCGCTTCTTCCGAAGCCCGGACCGCAAGCCGGTGACGGTCGCCGTCGCCACACACTTGCCTGAGCCGCCCGCCGAGGCCGTCGCCGCCGACTGGTCGGAGGTTCCCGACTGGTCGGACATGCGCTCGTGGTTCGACGGGCAGGACTTCGATGGCCAGGACGCCGCGCTGGAGGCTTGGACGGCGATCCAAGCCGAGGCGTCCGCCGTCCCGGCCGTGATCGAGCTCGCGGCCGCCGCGCCTGCGAGCGATTTCGTCCTAGTCGAGGTCGAGCCCGTAGCCTCGCAGGTTGTGACCGCATCGCTACCCGCCTCGGTCTATGGCTTCGACCGGCTGGTGCGCTTCGATCCCGCCGCGGTGCCCTGCCCGGCCGACGGTCAGGACAATGCCGCCGGTGCCGTCGCTCCCCTCCATCCGCCGCGCCTGTCCGCGATGGCGGCCCGCGCGGCGATCCGGTCCGCCCGGCCCCCTTCGCAGATCCCTGTTGAAGCCCCGGTGCAGGCCCCCTCCCCTGCCGCCGGGCCGATCCTGGAGTTGGCCGACATTCCAGTGCCCGAGATTCCGGCCGCACAGGTGATCGCCTTCGCCGTACCTTTCTCGGCCTCCCTCCCCGTTGAAGCCGAGCCGCCATCCGAGGCGACCGGCTTCGTCCCGACGGTGATCGCGCCGCGGCCCGTCCTGCTGCGCAACCCGAAATCCGTCGCGGTCGAGGAGGTCGCCGCCGAAACGCCGGCGGAGCCGGAGATCGATCGACCCGTCCCCAAGCCTGTTCCCGAGCCCGAGCCGGTCCCTGCGCTGCCCGTGGTCCAGGCTCTGCGCAGCGTTCTGCCCGATCCCCGTGCCACCCTGATCCCCGCCGGCCGGCACGTGCCGATGTCGGTCGTCGAGAACGCGGATTACGAGCTGCCCTCGCTGGAACTCCTGGCCGAGCCCGACCCGACCGGCACCGAGGAGGTCGATGCCGACGTTCTCGAGCAGAACGCCCTCAACCTGCAGCAGACGGTCCAGGATTTCGGCGTGCGCGGCGACATCCTGGCGGTGCGGCCCGGTCCCGTCGTGACCC
>NZ_CAXUJR010000012.1:50295-54687 GCF_964251405.1 uncultured Methylobacterium sp. | reverse complement strand
CTGAGCTTCCGGCTCCGTGACGGGTGCTTCAGTTTCCGCAATGCCTTCGCCTCGATCTGGCGGATGCGCTCGCGGGTCACCGAGAATTGCTGGCCGACCTCTTCCAGGGTGTGGTCGGTGTTCATGCCGATGCCGAAACGCATGCGCAGCACGCGCTCCTCGCGCGGCGTCAGCGAGGCGAGCACGCGCGTCGTGGTCTCGCGCAGGTTCGACTGGATCGCCGCGTCGATGGGAAGGACGACGTTTTTGTCCTCGATGAAGTCGCCGAGGTGGCTGTCCTCCTCGTCGCCGATGGGCGTCTCTAGGGAGATCGGCTCCTTGGCGATCTTGAGGACCTTGCGCACCTTCTCCAGCGGCATGGCAAGCTTCTCGGCCAGTTCCTCGGGCGTCGGCTCGCGGCCGATCTCGTGGAGCATCTGGCGCGACGTCCGCACGATCTTGTTGATCGTCTCGATCATGTGGACCGGGATGCGGATGGTGCGGGCCTGATCGGCGATCGAGCGGGTGATCGCCTGGCGGATCCACCACGTCGCGTAGGTCGAGAACTTGTAGCCGCGGCGGTACTCGAACTTATCGACGGCCTTCATCAGGCCGATGTTGCCCTCCTGGATCAGGTCGAGGAACTGCAGGCCGCGGTTGGTGTACTTCTTGGCGATCGAGATCACGAGGCGGAGGTTGGCCTCGATCATCTCCTTCTTGGCCTGGCGGGCTTCGCGCTCGCCCTTCTGGACCATGTTGACGATCTTGCGGTACTCGCCGATCTCGAGCCCGGTCTCGGATGCGAGCGTCAGGATCTGCTCGCGCAGATCGCCGACCTGCTTGGCGCCCTTCTCGACGAGGTTCTTCCAGCCCTTGCCGCCGAGCGTGCCGACTCGTTGCATCCAGTTCGGGTCGAGTTCCCAGCCCTGGTAATGGCGCAGGAACTCGTCGCGGGCGACGCCGTGGCTCTCGGCGTAGCGCATCAGGCGGCCCTCGTGTGAGATCAGCCGCTTGTTGATGTCGTAGAGCTGCTCGACCAGAGCCTCGATGCGGTTGGCGTTGAGCGAGAGCGACTTCACGTCGGCGACGACGGTGTCCTTCAGCTCGGACTGCTTGCGTCCCTGCGCGGGCGTCTGGGTGCCGCCTCCCGCCTTCAGCTCGCCGTGCTCGTTCTGGAGCTTGCGCAGCTTCTTGTAGTTGTTGGCGATGTTGTCGAAGGTCTCGAGGACACGCGGCTTGATCTCTGCTTCCATCGCCGCGAGCGAGACGTTGTTCTCCATGTCGTCATCGTCGTCGCTGCCCTCGGCCGGAACCGGAGCCTCGACTTCCGCCTCGGCTTCCTCGCCCTCGGTGATCTGAGGCGCGTTCTTCGCGTCGGGGCCGGCATAGGTGGCCTCGAGGTCGATGATGTCGCGCAGGAGCACGCGGCCGTCGACGAGCTCGTCGCGCCAGATGATGATGGCCTGGAAGGTCAGCGGGCTCTCGCAGAGACCCGCGATCATCGCTTCGCGACCGGCCTCGATTCGCTTGGCGATGGCGATCTCGCCCTCGCGCGACAGGAGCTCCACCGAGCCCATCTCGCGCAGATACATCCGCACCGGATCGTCGGTGCGGTCTGTCGGCTCTTTGGTGGTCGTCTCGCGCAGCGCCACGGGCTTCGCCGGTGCGATCTCGGCGACCTCGGTCCCCTCGGCGCCGTCCTCGTCCTCCGACGCCTCGCCGTTGGCGGGCTTGTCGCTAGTCGCGTCCTCGGTCTCCTCGGCCTCGACGACGTTGATGCCCATCTCGGAGAGCTGGGACAGGACGTCCTCGATCTGGTCGGGATCGGACTGCCCGTCGGGCAGGACCTCGTTGATCTCCTCATAGGTGATGTAGCCGCGCTTCTTGGCGAGCTTCACCATCCGCTTGACGGAGGCATCCGTCAGGTCGAGGAGCGGTCCGTCGGTCTGTTGCTCGGTGGCAGCATCCGTCTCGTCCCGTTCCGTTGCCTTGGTTGCCATGATCAGCCTATTGTTGCCGCACGAACGTCGAGCGGGAGCCAGATGCCCCTCGCGGTCGACGCCGCACTCTCATATTGGTCTGCGGACGCTGATGCGCGACCGCGTCGATGTCAGATCCCGGTATGCAAGCAAGACGCTTGACCGAATGTTAACTATGGTCCGCGATCCGACCATCCGGCGCGAAAACCCGGGCTCAAGCCGTCGGCGTCTCGGCCCCAGTGGGCGAATCCGCTTCAGCTTCCGCCCCCGTAACGACAGCCAGACGTTCCTTCACATCGCATAGCCAAGCGAAATTGGCCTCGGTCGGATCTTCGACCAGGGCCAGCTCGGCTTGGCGGAGTTCGCTATTTAGCGCGCCTGACCTGCAGTGCAAGATCACGGCCTGACGCAATGCGTCTTCGAGCCGCATCGGATCGGCATGCGGATCGAGGATCCAGCGGTCCCCTGGACGCACGTGCGATGATAGCCGCTCTGCCGCCGCCTGCAAACCCGCGCGCTTCAGGCGGCTCTCCAGGACCTCGACGTCAGGTTGGCCAGCTTCCGCATGGGCGTCGAGGAGGAGCGAGCGAAGGGCCTGCGCGTCCGGGTCGTCGAGCACGAGCGCCGCGAGGTCCTCCGCCTCGATGCCGAGGAGTTCCGGGTGGACGAGGAGGCTCGACACGATCATCGCCTCACGGTCGCGGAAGGCGGCGTGGCCCGACGCTCCGGTGGCGCCGGCATAGAGCGGGTTGAAGGAGGTCGTGATCCGCGGTGACGGCGCCGGATCGTCCATTCGCCCGCGACGCGGGCCGCCCTGAAAGACCGGGCGCTGATAGCTGCCGCGCGGTCTCGCGCCGCCCTGTGGCGAGACGGTGCGCAACCGCTCCTCGATCTCGTCGCGATAGAACCGGCGGACGGTCTCGTCGCGGATGCCGGCCACCATCGCCCGCACGGACTTGGCGAGGCCCGCCCGACGCTCGGGCGTGTCCACGGGTGCTGCCTCGAGGGCGCGCGACCACAGCACGTCGACGAGCGGGCGGGCGCCATCGAGTACCTTGTCGATGGCTGCCGCGCCGCCGGAGCGGAGGAGGTCGTCGGGGTCCTGGCCTTCGGGCAGCAGGGCGAATCGCAGCGACCTGCCGGGTTCGAGGGACGGCAGCGCCGTCTCGATGGCTCGCAGGGCCGCGCGCTGTCCGGCCGAATCGCCGTCGAAGCACAGGATCGGCTCGTCGCCATGGCGCCAGAGCAGGGCGAGTTGCTCCTCGGTGAGTGCCGTTCCCATGGGTGCCACGACGTTGGCATGGCCCGCCATGGTCATGGCGATGACGTCGACATAGCCTTCCACCGCGATGATCGTCCCGCGATCATGGGCCGCCTTGCGGGCTCCGTGCAGGTTGTAGAGGACCTGACCCTTGTGGAAGAGCGGCGTCTCCGGCGAGTTCAGGTACTTTGCCTTGGCCTCGGCCTGCATCGCCCGGCCACCGAAGGCGATGACCCGGCCGCGGCTGTTGGTGATCGGGAAGATGACCCGGTCACGGAACTTGTCGAAGGGCACCGCGACGTCGTCGGCGCTCACGAGAAGCCCGAGTTCGGCCATCAGCTCCTTGTCGACATCTTTTCCCGCGAGGTGGTCGCGCAGGCCGTAGCGGTCGCCGGTGGCGTAGCCGAGCCGGAAGCGGGCGCGGATCTCGGGCGTCAGGCCGCGGCCGTCGAGATAGGCCCGAGCCTGCGTGCCGGAGCGACCGCGCAGCTGTTCCTCGAAGAAGGCGGCGGCGAGTTCCATGACCTCGAAGGCGCCCCGGCGCTTCGTCTCCATCTCGCGAGTGTCGGCGCTGGGGGCGGGCAGCGCGACGCCGGCCTCGCCGGCCAGACGCTCTACGGCCTCGGGAAAGCTCAGGCCCTCCGTCTCCATCAAGAAGGTGAAGACGTCGCCGTGCTTTCCGCTTGAGAAGCAGTGGTAGAACTGCTTCTGGTCGTTGACGTAGAAGGACGGCGACTTCTCGGCATTGAACGGCGACAGCCCGCGCCACTCGCGACCGGCCTTCTTCAGCCGCACACGCCGCCCGACCACGTCGGAGGCGGGCAGCCGCGCTCTGATCTCTTCGAGGATGTGAGGGGGGTAGCGCACGGCGAGCTTGAGCCATCCGGTTGGAGCAGCCCAACCTTATAGCGCAGCAGGCCTTACCGAGTCCCGACGCTTCGCAGCCGGTCACGCCTGCCAAGGGTTCAACAGCGGGATATCCAGAGCTTCGAAATCCTTGCTGTTGCGCGTCACGAGACTCAGCCCATGTCGGCATGCCGTAGCGGCAATGAAGCCGTCCATTGCGGAGATGGGACGTCCACGGTGTTGAGCCTGGACCATCAGGCGCCCCCAGACATCGGCCGTGACCTCGTCAATTCCGAGCAGCCGGCCGTCGAAGCGAAGCGGCAGGTC
>NZ_CAXUJR010000012.1:38843-50195 GCF_964251405.1 uncultured Methylobacterium sp. | reverse complement strand
CGGCCGTGACCTCGTCAATTCCGAGCAGCCGGCCGTCGAAGCGAAGCGGCAGGTCGGTCGTCATCCGAGCGTCGTGCCGCGAGCGCCTGCCTATAGGCGCTCGATGCCGTGCCGAATTTCACCCACTGTCATGACGCTCAGGAAGACTTGGTCTTCGTCTGTCTCATCGAGCCAAGTCGCGACGCCGATATCGGGAACCGGCTTCACCCATTCGGACACGACGTTCGTGTCGAGCAGAAACCTCACAAGTCGAGCGGGCGCGGACCGGTGCCGTCACGCGAGACGTCGAGATGCGAGTCCGGCAGCGGCGACGAGCCGAAGAACTCCGCCAGACTCCCCTGTCTGCGGATCTCGCGCCACCCATTCCTCAATGGAGACGACGACGGCAGTCTGGCGCCCATTGCGCGTGATCGTCTGCGATCCCGTCGTCCGTGCCGTCTCGACCAGCTCGCCGAACTTGGCCTTGGCCTCGGCGACGGTCCAAGTCGCATCCTGCGACATGGAACTCACTCCTCCCGAGGGATGGTCATAGCACTGTGACATACGCGATACGAGGAATTGCGGGTCGTCGATCCGCGAACGTCACCTTGGCCCTCATCCCTTCGCGTTCAGCGCCTCCTTCACGAGCCCGCTCGCCTTCCCAAAATCCATCTGTCCGGCGAATTGGCCCTTCAGCGCCGCGATCACCTTGCCCATGTCCTTCGGCCCGGCCGCGCCGGTCTCGGCGATGGCGTTGGCGATGGCAGCCTTGGTCTGCGCCTCGTCCATCTGCTGGGGCAGGTAGCTGGCGACGATCGCCGCCTCAGCGCGCTCCGTCTCGGCGAGTTCGGGCCGTCCGCCCTGATCGTAGACGGCGGCCGATTCGTTGCGCTGCTTGATCATCTTCTGGAGCAGCGCGAGGATCTCCTCCTCGCTCGCCGGCTCCTTGCCCAACCCGCGCGCCTCGATGTCCTTGTCCTTGAGGGCGGCCTGGATCATCCGCACGGTGGCGAGCTTGGCCTTGTCGCCGGCCTTCATGGCCTCCTTCATCTCGGTGGTCAGGCGGGCGCGCAGCATGATCGTCTCCTGTGGAACCTGGAATCGGGGGTGGTCTGCAAATTGCGGCGGTTGAGTGGAGCCGGCCCCGGGCCCACATTGACCCCGTCACGGCCCGCTCGCTATGAGCGCAGCACGATGATGCCACCCCGCACGCGCCGTCCGTCTACGGCGCCGGGATCGGCCGGACATAAGCGAGATCGAGCCGATGCTGCAAGACGATGGCGTGAACATGCGCCTCTCCGCGCCCGCCCCCTGGGCAGAGCCCATGGCAACCGCCCTCCTCGTCCTGGCCGACGGGACCGTGCTCGAAGGCTTCGGCATCGGGCAGACCGGGATCGCGGACGGGGAGGTCTGCTTCAACACCGCGATGACGGGCTACCAAGAGATCCTGACCGACCCCTCCTATGCCGGGCAGATCGTTACCTTCACCTTCCCGCATATCGGCAACACCGGCACGAACGACGAGGATCTGGAAAGCCTCGCCGACGCGCCCGCCTCCGGCGTACGCGGTACCGTGGTCGCCTCGGCCGTCACCAATCCGTCGAGCTGGCGCTCGTCGAGCCATCTCGATGCCTGGCTCAAGGCCCGCGGCATCGTCGGCATCACGGGGGTCGACACCCGCACGTTGACAGCGCTGATCCGCGACCACGGCATGCCCAACGCGGTCGTCGCCAACGACCCCGACGGCCGTTTCGACCGCGATGCGCTCAAGGCTCGCGCCGCCGCCCTCGCCCCGATGGAAGGCCTCGACCTCGTTCCGCCGGTGACCAGCCGCGAAAACTCCGAATGGTCGCAGACCACCTGGGCGATGAACGGAGGCTACGGCAGCCGCAAGGCCGGCGAGGGCCTCAAGGTCGTCGCCATCGATTACGGGGTGAAACGCAACATCCTGCGCCTGCTGGCGGAGGCCGGCTGCGACGTGACGGTGGTGCCCGCCACCACGACCGCGCATGAGATCATGGCGATGAAGCCGGATGGCGTCTTCCTGTCCAACGGGCCCGGCGACCCGGCCGCCACCGGCGAGTACGCCGTGCCGGTCATCCGTGCGCTCCTCGACGAGCGGGTACCGACCTTCGGCATCTGTCTCGGGCACCAGCTCATGGGCCTGGCCTTGGGCGGACGCACCGTGAAGATGGCGCAGGGCCATCACGGCGCGAACCACCCGGTGAAGGACAAGACCACCGGCAAGGTCGAGATCGTCTCCATGAACCACGGCTTCGCCGTCGATCCGACGAGCCTGCCGCTCACGGCGATCGAAACTCACGTGTCGCTGTTCGACGGCTCGAATTGCGGGCTCACCCTCACGGACCGCCCGGCCTTCTCGGTGCAGCACCATCCAGAGGCGTCGCCGGGACCGCGCGACAGCCACTACCTGTTCGAGCGCTTCGTGGCGCTGATGCGCGCCGGCAAGCCCGAAACCGCCGCTCCGCAGGGCTGAGACCGAAGCCGGCGTCACAAAAAACCCGGCTTTGCCCCCCATCTGCAGCCTCGTTAACGGATCGCTAACGACGACGGACAAGAGATCGTCGCAGCGATGATCGAGGTTGCCGACCAGGGGTAGACGATGACGGCTGACGATGCGCAGGACGACTTCACCCGCCTGCACGGGATCTTCACCTTCCATTTCGGCGTCGCCGTCGGCCTCGCCTGGATGACGTCGCTCTATTCGGCCTGTCATGCACCATGGGTGCGCAACATCCGCGCGCTGATCGATCCCACCACCGGGCTCGACCGTGTCGAGAGCACATGGTCGTTCCTGTTCGCAATGCCGGTCGTGCTGACCATCGCTTGGGTCAGCTTCCATTTCGGTCGCGAGATCATGCGCCGCGCCCAGACCCTGCCGAATCTCACGATCGAGTTCGCCGCTGCTGCGCTCGTCGCCTTCGGCGTATTCTACCTGTCCATCGATCGGGCCGTCGCGGCACTCTATCTCGGGATGTGATCGCACCGCGCGGCGGCCGTCGCTCAATGCGAGAACCGTCCGCTCGTTGAATCTCGTCGCGCCGGACCTGGCCCCGTTCCCAGGTTCTCCGGCATCCGCATTTCTGCGCGATTGAAACCGCGATGTGGCCCTTGGAACGACCGGTTCCAGGCTATCTTCGCCGCCCGTGGCCCTGACCCGTCCGCGACGCTCTTTCAATGAGCCGCGACGCCGTGTAAGGCCCAGGTCTAACGACAATCCCGGCCGCCAGCGCCCCTTTGCCCGTGCCGCCCTCGGCGCCCGGCGAGGCCGGGTGCGCGCGCCCGCATCCAAGGCGTCCGATGCCGAAGCGCACCGACATCTCCACGATCCTCATCATCGGCGCCGGCCCGATCGTCATCGGCCAGGCCTGCGAGTTCGATTATTCCGGCACCCAGGCCTGCAAGGCGCTCCGCGAGGAGGGTTATCGGATCGTGCTCGTGAACTCGAATCCGGCGACGATCATGACCGACCCGGACATGGCCGACGCCACCTATGTCGAGCCGATCACGCCCGAGATCGTCACCAAGATCATCGAGAAGGAGCGCCACGTCCTCCCCGGCGGCTTCGCTCTCCTGCCGACCATGGGTGGTCAGACCGCGCTGAACTGCGCCCTCTCGCTCAAGAAGATGGGTACGCTCGAGAAGTATGACGTCGAGATGATCGGCGCGACCGCCGAGGCCATCGACAAGGCAGAGGATCGCCACCTTTTCCGCGACGCTATGACCAAGATCGGGCTGGAGACGCCGAAATCGGCACTCGCCAATGCGTCGGCTGCCAAGAAGGCGGACCGTCAACGCTACCTCGCCGAGGTCGCCAAGATCGATGCCGCGAACGACGAAGAGCGCGCTGCAGCGCTGAAGGCGTTCGAGAAAAAGTGGCAATCGGGAGAATCCGAGCGGCGCAAGCGCTACGGCGAGCACGCGATCGGCCAGGCCCTCATCGCTCTCGCCGAGGTCGGTCTGCCGGCGATCATCCGGCCGTCCTTTACCATGGGCGGCACGGGCGGAGGCATCGCCTATAACCGGGAGGAATTTCTCGACATCGTCGAGCGCGGCATCGACGCCTCGCCCACCAACGAGGTCCTGATCGAGGAGAGCGTGCTCGGCTGGAAGGAGTACGAGATGGAGGTCGTCCGCGATAAGGCGGACAATTGCATCATCGTCTGCTCCATCGAGAACATCGACCCGATGGGCGTCCATACCGGTGATTCCATCACCGTCGCGCCGGCGCTGACGCTGACCGACAAGGAATACCAGGTGATGCGCGATGCATCGCTGGCTGTCCTGCGCGAGATCGGCGTCGAGACCGGCGGCTCGAACGTGCAGTTCGCCATCGACCCGGCCACCGGCCGGATGATCGTCATCGAGATGAACCCCCGCGTCTCGCGCTCCTCGGCGCTCGCCTCGAAGGCCACGGGCTTCCCCATCGCCAAGGTCGCGGCCAAGCTCGCGGTCGGCTACACGCTCGACGAGATCGCCAACGACATCACCGGCGGCGCGACCCCGGCCTCGTTCGAGCCGACGATCGACTACGTCGTGACGAAGATTCCGCGTTTTGCGTTCGAGAAGTTCCCCGGCGCCGAGCCGACGCTGACCACCGCCATGAAGTCGGTGGGCGAGGCCATGGCGATCGGGCGTTGTTTCGCGGAATCCCTGCAGAAGGCCCTGCGCTCCCTGGAGACAGGGCTGACCGGCCTCGACGACATCGAGATCGAGGGCCTCGGCAAGGGCGACGACCACAACGCCATCAAAGCCGCGCTCGGCACGCCGACCCCCGATCGGCTCCTCAAGGTCGCCCAGGCCCTGCGCCTCGGCGTGTCACAGGCGGAGGTTCACGCCTCCTGCAAGATCGACCCGTGGTTCCTGGAGCAGCTTCAGGCGATCATCGACCTGGAGAACCGGGTCCGGGTCCACGGCGTGCCGACGACGCCCGGGGCGCTCCGCCAGTTGAAGGCGGCCGGCTTCTCCGACGCGCGCCTCGCGGTGCTGGCCAAGACCGAGGAGGACGAGGTCCGCCGCCAGCGTCGCGCTCTGGGCGTCCGCCCGGTCTTCAAGCGCATCGACACCTGCGCCGCCGAGTTCCAGGCGCCGACCGCCTACATGTACTCGACCTACGTCGCCCCCTTCGCCGGCACCGTCGTCGACGAGGCTCGGCCGACCGATGCGAAGAAGGTCATTATCCTCGGCGGCGGGCCGAACCGGATCGGCCAGGGCATCGAGTTCGATTATTGCTGTTGCCACGCCTGCTACGCGTTGACGGAGGCCGGGTACGAGACCATCATGCTCAACTGCAACCCGGAGACCGTCTCCACCGATTACGATACCTCGGACCGGCTCTATTTCGAGCCGCTGACCGAGGAGGATGTCCTCGAGATCATCGAGACGGAGACCCAGGCCGGCACGCTCCACGGCGTCATCGTGCAGTTCGGCGGCCAGACACCGTTGAAGCTTGCCCGCGCGCTGGAAGCCGCCGGCGTCCCGATCCTCGGCACCTCGCCCGACGCCATCGATCTGGCCGAGGACCGCGACCAGTTCAAGCGCCTCCTCGACAAGCTCGGGATGAAGCAGCCAAAGAACGGCATCGCCTACTCGGTCGAGCAGAGCCGGCTCGTGGCCGCTGATCTTGGCCTCCCTTTCGTGGTACGCCCGAGCTACGTGCTCGGCGGTCGCGCCATGGCGATCATCCGCGACGAGACCCAGTTCGCCGACTACCTCCTCGACACGCTGCCGAGCCTGATCCCGTCCGACGTGAAGTCGCGTTATCCCAACGACAAGACCGGCCAGATCAATACGGTGCTGGGCAAGAACCCGCTCCTGTTCGACCGCTACCTCTCGGACGCCACCGAGATCGACGTCGACGCGATCTGCGATGGCAACGACGTATTCATCGCCGGCATCATGGAGCACATCGAGGAGGCCGGCATCCATTCGGGCGACTCGGCCTGCTCGCTGCCGTCGCGCTCGCTCTCGCCCGAGACCATCGCCGAACTGGAGCGCCAGACCAAGGCGATGGCGCTCGCCCTGAACGTCGGCGGTCTGATGAACGTGCAATACGCCATCAAGGACGGCGCGATCTACGTGTTGGAGGTCAATCCCAGGGCCTCGCGGACGGTGCCGTTCGTGGCCAAGGTGATCGGCGAGCCGATCGCCAAGATCGCCGCGCGGGTCATGGCCGGCGAAAGCCTGGCGAGCTTCGGCCTCGAGCCGAAGGTGTTGAATCACATCGCCGTCAAGGAGGCGGTGTTCCCCTTCGCGCGCTTCCCTGGAGTCGACGTCCTGCTCGGGCCGGAGATGCGCTCCACCGGCGAGGTCATCGGCTTGGACGCCGGCTTCGGCGTCGCCTTCGCCAAGAGCCAGCTCGGTTCCGGCACCAACGTGCCGAGGAGCGGCCGGGTGTTCGTGTCGGTGCGCGATGCCGACAAGGGGCGCATCCTGCCGGCGATCCGGCTGCTGTCCGAACTCGGCTTCGAGATCGTGGCCACGAGCGGGACGCAGAGGTTCCTCACAGAGAACGGCGTCCCGTGCGACCGCATCAACAAGGTGCTGGAAGGCCGGCCGCACGTGGTCGACTCGATCAAGAACGGCGACATCCAGCTCGTCCTGAACACGACCGAAGGCGCCGGTGCGCTGTCCGACTCGCGCTCGCTGCGCCGTGCGGCCCTCTTGCATAAAGTGCCGTACTACACCACTCTGGCAGGCGCGATGGCGGCGGCTGAAGGCATCAAGGCCTACCTTGAGGGCGACCTTCAGGTCCGCGCCTTGCAGGAATACTTCGCGGCTTGAAACATTCCGCGGACGCCGTCTTGATGACCCGCCTCAAGGCGGGTGGTTCGAGGCCTGTATCATTTGGCCCGGAGGGAGCGGAAACGTTCCCGGCCGGGCCTATTCATTGTGGCGCGAGACGATGACGATAGACAAGGTTCCGATGACGGTGCGGGGCTTCGCGGCTCTCGAAGCCGAACTGAAGCATCGCCAGCAGGTTGAGCGCCAACGCATCATCCAGGCGATCTCGGAGGCGCGCGCACTCGGTGACTTGTCGGAGAACGCCGAGTACCACGCCGCCAAGGAAGCTCAGTCCCATAACGAGGGCCGCGTGATGGAGCTGGAGAGCATGATAGCGCGCGCCGAGGTCATCGACGTGACCAAGCTGTCGGGCACGAAGATCAAGTTCGGCGCGACCGTGAAGCTCGTCGATGAGGATACCGAGGAAGAGAAGACCTATCAGCTCGTCGGCGAGCCGGAGGCCGACGTGCGCTCGGGCCTCGTCTCGATCACCTCACCGATCGCCCGCGCGCTGATCGGCAAGGGGGTCGGCGACACCGTTGAGGTCACGACGCCGGGCGGCGGCAAGTCCTACGAGGTCGTTGCCGTTCAGTACGGCGGCTGACGCAGGCTTGGTGCCGTCGATGATCGCTCGGCGCGGCGCCATCGCGCTCCTCGGGTTGCTGGCCTTCGCCGTGGCGGCCCGCGCGGAGGGTCTGTCCAGCCTCGGGGCCGGGCGTCTGTCCGACGTGAGAGTGGATGTCCGGCCCTTCCTCGCGCGCGGCGGCGGGCTTCAGGCGGAAGCCTTGCGGGACGACCTCGTCGCCGCTCTCAAGGCCAGCTTCGCCGATCGGCTCGGCGGAGGCGGCCCTTCCCTTGTCGTGGTGGTCCGCAGCCTGTCGCTGACCGCCTATGTCGGCTCGGAAAGTCGCCGCTTCGGCGGCGGCGGCCAGACCGACTATCTCGACGGCGAGGCGCTGCTCATCGGGCGGCGCGGCGAAGTGATCGCCCGGCATCCTCAGCTCTCGGCCCTGCCGGCCAGTTCCGGCGGCGCCTGGTACGATCCGGATTCGGAGCGTCGCCGCGTGACGGCCATCGCCGAGCATTACGCGCAGTGGCTGCGCCGCGCCCTTCCCGACGGGTGAGTGCCGACCCTTCCATTCCATCAGTCATCGCCGGGGCCCGGACATGGGTGATCACCGACGGCAAGGCCGGTGACGAGAACCAGTGCCTCGGCATCGCCGAGACCCTCGGCCTCGCGGTCGAGATCAAGCGGCTCGAGGCACGGCCTCCCTTCGACTGGCTCGCACCATGGGGACCGATCGATCCGCGCGACGCGCCGGGCCGCGCCGGCGGCGCCCTGGCAGGCCCCCTCCCCGGTCTTGTGATCGCGTCCGGCCGCCGCGCGGCTCCATACCTTCGCGCCGTGCGCCGGGCGAGCCTCGGGCGCACCTTCACGGCCTTCCTCAAGGACCCGCGCACGGGCACGGCCAGCGCCGACTTCATCTGGGTGCCGGATTATGACGACCTGCGCGGCGGCAACGTCCTTACCTCCGCCACACCACCGCATCGCGTCACGTCCGAACGCCTGCGGGCGGCCCGAACCGACCCCGACCCCCGGCTCGCCATCCTGCCCCATCCGAGGGTCGCGGTCCTCGTCGGCGGCGATAGCCGGCACCTGCGGTTCGCCCCGGCCGACATCGTTCGGCTTGCCGACGATCTGAGGGCGTTGAGCGCAGCCGGCGCCTCGCTGATGCTCACCATCTCCCGCCGCACGCCCCCTGCCCTGCGGATCGCGCTTCTGGCGCTGGCGACGGAGCGGCCGGCCTTCTTCTGGGACGGCAGCGGCGACAATCCCTACGTCGCGATGCTGGCACTGGCGGATGCCGTCGTCGTCACTTCTGATTCCGCCAACATGGTCGGTGAGGCGGTGAGCACTGGTGCTCCGGTGTTGCTGTTCGAATTGCCGGGGACCTATGCCCGCCATCGCCGTTTCTTCGCGGGACTACGGGCGGCCGGAGCCCTGGCGCCGTTTACCGGCCGGTTCGAAATGTTGCATTACGCACCGATCGACGCGACCCCGTACATCGCGCAACGCCTCGCCGATGCCTACATTCGCCATCAGGCAAGAATCGCGTCGTCGCGCTGACGCCCTAGGAGTTTCTTCACCATGGCCCACCGTCACGCCCGCCTCCTCATCATCGGCTCGGGCCCGGCCGGCTACACCGCGGCGGTCTATTCCGCCCGCGCCATGGTGAAGCCCCTGATGATCTCGGGCTTCCAGCCTGGTGGACAGCTCATGATCACCACCGACGTCGAGAACTATCCGGGCTTCGCCGAGCCGATCCAGGGACCTTGGCTGATGGAGCAGATGCGGCTCCAGGCCGAACATGTCGGCACAGAGATACTGGCCGAGTACATCACCAAGGTCGACCTGAAGGTGCGGCCGTTCCGGCTGGAGGCGGATTCGGGCGAGACCTATAGCTGCGACGCGCTGATCATCGCCACCGGCGCCCAGGCGAAGTGGCTGGGACTGCCGTCGGAAGCGAAGTTTCAGGGCTTTGGCGTCTCGGCCTGCGCCACCTGCGACGGCTTCTTCTTCCGCGGCAAGGAGGTCGTGGTCGTCGGCGGCGGCAACACCGCCGTCGAGGAGGCGCTCTATCTCGCCAACATCGCCGCCAAGGTCACCGTGGTCCATCGCCGGGGCGAGTTCCGAGCCGAGCGCATCCTGCAGGAGCGCCTGTTCAAGCACGCCAATGTCGAGGTGCTGTGGCACCACGCCGTCGAGGAGATCTGCGGCAGCGAGAAGCCGCCTTCGGTGACCCACCTGCGCCTGAAGGATGTACGCAGCGGCGAGATCGTCGAGCGCAAGGCCGACGGCGTGTTCGTGGCGATCGGCCACCAGCCCGCCACCGGCATCTTCGAGGGCCAGCTCACGATGCGCCAAGGCGGCTACATCACGACGCGGCCGGGCACGACCGAGACCGCGATCCCGGGCGTCTACGCGGCCGGCGACGTCACCGACGACGTCTATCGTCAGGCCATCACCGCCGCCGGGATGGGCTGCATGGCCGCCCTCGAGGCCGAAAAATACCTCGCCGCCCTCGATGTCGGCGAAACCCCGCAGCAAGCGGCGGCCGAATAGTCGCTTCGGACGTGGATTTGCGGCGACCTCGTCTTGCGTCCGATCGCAACACAATTGCAAGATCGTTGTCCTAAAACTGGCGCGCCGCCAAAGGACTGCATCGTTGTTCCGCACGATACGGTCGGCGACAGGCTGAGTTCGGGAGTGTCGACGCCGTGGACTGGGACAAGATCCGCATCTTCCTCAACGTCGCGGAGGCCGGCAGCTTCACCAAGGCCGGCGACGACATTGGCTTGAGCCAGTCGGCGGTGAGCCGGCAGATCAGTGCCCTGGAGCGAGAGCTGAAGGCGCCGCTGTTCCACCGCCACGCACGCGGGCTCATCCTCACCGAGCAGGGAGACCTGTTGTTCCGGGCAGCGCGGGACATGAAGCTGCGGCTGGAGAATACCCGCGCGCGCCTCGTCGAGACCAGCGAACGCCCGAGCGGCGACCTCAAGGTCACGACGACGACAGGGCTCGGCACGTCCTGGCTGGCCCAGAGGGTGGCCGAGTTCCTCGACCTCTATCCCGAGGTCCGCGTCGAGCTCATCCTCACGAACGAGGAGCTCGACCTTGCCATGCGCGAGGCCGACGTGGCGATCCGCATGCGCAGGCCGGCTCAGCCCGACCTGATCCAGCGAAGGCTCTTCACCGTCCACTACCATGCCTTCGCCAGCCAGGATTACGTCAAGCGCTTTGGCGAGCCCAAGTCCATCGTCGATCTCGACGAGCACCGCCTAGTCTCGTTCGGAGGCAACGAACCGTCCTACCTCCTGGCGACGCACTGGCTCGCAACGGTGGGCCGCGAAGGGCTGGAGCGGCGAACCATCCACTTCACCGTCAACAACATCGCGGCCCTGCAGAAGGCGATCGAGACCGGAGCCGGCATCGGCATCCTGCCGGATTACGCGGTCGACGGGCAGGATGGCATCGTCCAGGTCATGCGCGACAGCGAGATGCCGCACATGGAAAGCTACCTCGTCTATGCCGAGGAGATGCGCACGGTGGCACGGGTGCAGGCGTTCCGCGATTTCCTCGTGGCGAAGGCGCAACGCTGGACGTATTGAGCAAGGGTGGACGTATTGAGCAAGGGTGGACGTGGGTGGTTGGTCCGAAGCCAATGCTGCTCGACGCGTCGTTTGGATCGCATAATGATCAATGATCACGTTTGATCCGGTGAAGCGTGACAATACTTTGATCGAACGAGGTCTTGATTTTCGTGCTGCGGAAGCCGTCTTTGCTGGCCCGGGCTATGAGTTCGAGAATGTTCAAGCGGCGTACGGCGAGACGAGTACCATCACGGTCGGACGCCTCCTAGGCCGCAAGGTCATCGTCGGTTGCTCGGTCGACAAGAGTGCGTCAACGCAATCCTGCGTGATGCTCTGGATTGAGCGTCACCTCAGCGGGACTGCTCAAACAAACAGCCGCTCCTTCTCCAACCCCTTGTACAGATCGGCCACCTGCTC
>NZ_CAXUJR010000012.1:22413-38743 GCF_964251405.1 uncultured Methylobacterium sp. | reverse complement strand
CTCAAACAAACAGCCGCTCCTTCTCCAACCCCTTGTACAGATCGGCCACCTGCTCGCCGTAGCCATTATAGATCAGCGTCGGGACGCGCTGGTCGGTGCCGAGCACGCGCTCGCTCGCTTGACTCCAGCGCGGGTGCGACACCGCCGGGTTCACGTTGGCCCAGAAGCCGTATTCCTGGGCCTGCAGCCCCTCCCAGAAGGTCTTCGGGCGAGCCTCGACGAAGGAGATCTTCACGATCGATTTCACCGACTTGAAGCCGTATTTCCACGGCACCGCGAGCCGGATCGGTGCCCCGAACTGATTGGCGAGCGGTTTCCCGTAGATCCCGGTTGCCACGAAGGCGAGGTCGTTATTGGCCTCGGCCATGGTCAGGCCCTCGGTATAGGGCCATGGATAGATGAACTGGCGCTGGCCAGGGGCCACGGCCTTGTTCATAAAGGTCTGCATCTGGACATACTTGGCCCCCGAAGTCGGTTTTGCCAGAGCGACGAGCTTGGCGAGCGGGAACCCAGTCCAGGGCACTGACATGGACCAGGCCTCGACGCAGCGATGGCGGTAGAGCCGCTCCTCGAGCCCGATCTTGCGGATCAGGTCCTCGACCTCGATCTCGAACGGCTTCTCGACGAGTCCGTCGATCTGGATCGTCCAGGGCTTGGTCTTCAGCGCATTGGCGTCGGGCAGCACCGTCTTCGAGGTGCTGAACTCGTAGAAGTTGTTGTAGTTGGCGCTGAACTTCTCGGCCGTCACCGGCCTGTCGAGGGTGTAGGCCTCGTTACGGGTCGCCGGGTAGGAATCACCGGCACCGAAGGCGGGTCCGGTGCCGAACACCGAAGTGGCCGCAAGCCCTGCCGCGCTGCCGAGCAGGGCGCGCCGGTTCAGGAAGACGCTCTCAGGGGTCGCATGCTGGTCCGGAATTTCCCATCCGCGGCGGCGCTTGATGTACATCCTGATCCCTCGGCTTGTCCGGCGCCCCTTACGCGATGCGCCACCCATGACATCGTCATGGGTGCACCCGCTGGCAAGCGGGCCGACCCTCACCTTTCGGCGAGGGGGCTGCGGCGGTTACGCCGGCGGGCGCCTTTTTGCGATCAGGCCGCGTCGGCGTCGTCGCGAAGCGCCCGGCGCAGGACCTTCCCGACATTCGTCTTCGGCAGGCTGTCGTGGAAGACGATCCTCCGCGGCACCTTGTAGCCGGTGAGCTGCGAGCGGGCGTAGGTGCGCAACACGTCCGAGGTCAGCGCCTCGTCCTTCTTCACCACATGCGCCACGACCATCTCCCCGGTCTCCTCGTAGCTCGCCCCGACGACGGCGCATTCGAGCACGCCGGGATGGCAGGCGAGCACCTCCTCGACCTCGTTCGGGTAGACGTTGAAGCCGGAGACCAGGATCATGTCCTTCATCCGATCGACGATGCGAACCTGTCCGTTAGCCTGCATCACGGCCACGTCCCCGGTGCGGAAATATCCGTCCGCCGTCGTCGCCCGAGCGGTCTCGTCGGGGCGGTTCCAGTAGCCGGCCATGACCTGAGGCCCGCGCACACAGAGCTCTCCCGGTTCGCCCGCCGGCGCATCGTGTCCGTCCAACCCGCGGATCGCGACGTCCGTGGAGGGCAGCGGATAGCCGATCGTGCCCGACCATGCTGGCAGGCCGGGCGGGTTGACGCAGACCACCGGCGAGGTCTCCGACAATCCGTAGCCCTCGATGATGGCGTGGCCCGTGACCGCCTGCCAGCGGTTGGCGACGGGAGATTGCACCGCCATGCCGCCGGCGATGGTGAACTCGACGCTCGAGAAGTCGATCGTGTCGAAGCCCGGCTGATTCAGCAGCAGGTTGAACAGGGTGTTGACGCCCGACAGGTGCGTGAAGCGGTTGGCCTTCAGCGTCTTGACGAAGCCGGCCGCGTCGCGGGGATTGGTGATGAGCAGGCAGGAGCCGCCGACCTTGAAGAAGAAGAAGAAGCAGCAGGTCAGGGCGAAGATGTGGTAGAGGGGCAGCGCAGTCACCATGACCTTGCGATCTGCCCCGGTTCGGGAAAGCCCGAACCAGGCTTCGGATTGGGTGACGTTCGCCATGATGTTGCGGTGGGTCAGCATCGCGGCTTTGGCGACGCCGGTGGTGCCGCCGGTATATTGCAGGAAAGCGATGTCGTCCGGAGACACGGTCGCTGTCGCACGCGGGCGTGTGCGCCCCTGGCGCAGCATCGCCTCGAACCCGACCTCCAGGCCGCTGGGCAAGGAGTAGGCGGGGACCGATTTCTTGATGTAGCGCGAGGCGAGGCCGATGATGCGCCCGCGCAGGCCGAGGCAATCACCCGGCCCCACCACGACGACGTGGTCGAGTTCGACCGCTGCCAGCGAATCCGCGACCGTGCCGGCGAAATTCTCCAGCACCACGATCACGCGGGCGCCGGAATCCTTGAGCTGAGCGGTGAGTTCGCGGGCGGTGTAGAGCGGGTTGATGTTGACGACGGTGCAGCCGGCTAGCAGGACGCCGATGATCGCGACCGGGTAGGCCGGCACATTGGGCATCATCAGGGCGACGCGATCGCCTTTACCGAGCCCCTGCGCCGCGAGCCAAGCGGCCATGTCGCGGGCTGCCGCACCGATCGCGGCGTAGCTCAACGACGCTCCGAAGCACTGGACGGCCGGACGGTCGCCGAACTGCGAGAGGCTGGTCTCGAAGAGGTCGACCAGCGTGCCGAGGCGATCCACGTCGATGTCGGTCGGAACGCCTGGCGGATACGCTGTCAGCCAAGGCCTCGCGGCGTTCCGGTTCGTCGGCATGGCGTCCTCCCTTTCATGTGACGTAGCGCGTTTTCATCGCTTTCGTTCACATCTGAACTATCTACCGACATCCTGCCTCGGCGATCAACCCGGTGACGGGCGATTTGCCGCGTTTCTAAGTCTTATCGGGCGTAAACGGCCTCGCTGTCCTGTCTTCGTCGATCTCCGCTCCAGCCGACGAGGAGCGCGTGCGGCAGGAAGGCGGCCAGCACCAGCCCGGCGGCGATCCCAGCGTCACGGCCGTCGAGGGGACGCCGAGGCCAGATTCCGAATCCCGCCTCGCGGGCGAGCCCGAGCAGCGCGAACGCGAACCAGAGGGCCGCGAAGCGAACGACCAGCGACACCGCTCGCCGACCGATCCTCCTCCCGGTTTGGCCGCCGATGGCGAGCACGCCGAGGCCCATCGCGATGCCGAACAGGATCGCCGCCACCGCCGCACCGAGCGCGAAGGCGACGGCCATCGGCTGCTGGTTCAGGAAAGCCATGCTGCCGGTGCCGAAGGCGCCGCGAAGCACGAGCCCGCCGAAGGTCGGATAGATGCAGAGGCTGAGCAGGAGGATGGCGCCGAAGGCGAGCCCGATCGCGCGACGTGGAAAGCCGGATGGCCCCGGCGCCGTCGCGGCCAGGACGAGGCGGGCGAGGCCGTAGAGGATCGCCGCTGCGAAGAGCGGATAGCGGTCGAGGAAGAAGCCGTAGAAATAGGCCGACAGGCCCGGGGCAAGGGCGGAGCGCTGGTCGAAGCCGCTCGCCGCCGCCGCAAGGATCCCGAGCAGCGCCGCCGCGATGGGAAGCCCGGCGGCCGCGACGGCGCTGCGGGTCATCCCTCGTAGTTGTCGCGCACGAGCCGGTCGAGCAGGCGCACACCCCAGCCCGCCCCCCAGCTCCGGTTGATCTCGCTGGAACTCGACGACATCGCCACCCCGGCGATGTCGAGATGGGCCCAGGGCACGTCGTTGACGTAGCGCTTGATGAAGGAGGCCGCCGTGGCGGCACCGCCGTGGCGCCCGCCGGAGTTCTTCATGTCGGCGAATTTCGAATCAATCGCCTTGTCGTAGGCCGGGATCAGCGGCATCCGCCACACGGCCTCGCCGGTGGCCTCGCCGGCCGCCGTGAGCTTGGCGGCGAGATCGTCGTCGTTGGAGAACAGGCCGGCGATGTCCTGGCCGAGCGCGACGATGATGGCGCCGGTCAGCGTCGCGAGATCGATCATGAACTTCGGCTTGTAGGCGCCCTGGACGTGCCAGATCACGTCGGCCAGGACGAGCCGGCCTTCGGCGTCGGTGTTGATGATCTCGATGGTCTGGCCCGACATCGAGGTCACGATGTCGCCGGGGCGCTGGGCGTCGCCGTCGGGCATGTTCTCGACGATGCCGATCGCGCCGATCACGTTGACCCGCGCCTTGCGGGCCGCGAGCGCATGCATGGTGCCGACGACGCAGGCCGCCCCACCCATGTCGCCCTTCATGTCCTCCATGCCGCCTGCGGACTTGATCGAGATGCCGCCGGAATCGAAGCAGACGCCCTTGCCGATGAAGGCGATCGGCGGATCGGACGCGTCCGGCGCCCCGTTCCAGCGCATGATCACGACACGGGCTTCCTTCGTCGATCCCTGCGCCACCGCGAGCAGTGCACCCATGCCGAGTTCGGACAGCTCCTTCGGCCCGAGGATCTCGACGGACACGCCGACCTCGCTCAGCACCTCGGTGCGGCGGGCGAACTCCTCGGGGTGGAGAATGTTCGGCGGCTCGTTCACGAGTTCGCGGGCCATGATCACGCCCTCGGCCACCGCATCGACGGCCTTCGCGGCCGCCTGCGCCGCAGCCGGATCATCCACCATCACCGTCAAGGTTGTGAGTTTGGGCTCCTCGCCCTCGGGCTTCTTCTTGGTCTTGTAGCGGTCGAAGCTATAGTGCCGCAGGCGTGCGCCGAGCGCGACGTCGGCGGCGTTGGCAGGCGTGATCCCCGGCCAGGACAGGGCGAGATGGGCCGTACGGCCGGAGACCTTCGATGCGGTGAACCCGCCCAAAGCAGGCCAGTCGATCTTGGCGCGGTCCTTGTCGGAGCCGAGGCCGATCACGACGAGGCGGTCGGCCTTGAGCCCTGCCGGGGCCGGCAAGGTCAGTGCTGTGAGCGACTTGCCCTTGAAGCGCTCGCTGGCGGCAGCGCGCGTCAGCAGGTCCGCAACCTCCTGGCCGACCGCTTCGAGAATGGTGGCGGGAAGCTGAAGATCGTCCCCGACGAACACGACCAGATCTCCCTGACCCACCTGGCCGAGCGCCCCGAATGCGATCGTGATACCGTCCGCCATGACGTTCGCTTTCCACTCTTGTCGGATGTGTGAGGCGGCACGAACCGTTAACGCCGTGCTCGCGCATCCTGTGTACTGATTGAGAGCGAGAACGCAACGCGACCGCGATGCCGCGAAACCGCCCTGATTCACAGGCGCAACCTCGACCGGTAGGCTGCCGGCCGCCCTTCACGCCGCGGTAGCCCGGCGCGACCGCGAGAACCGATGACGCAGATCCAGCGCTACATCTTCAGGATCGCGCTGTCGGCCTTCCTCGCCTGCCTCGTCGGCCTCACCGGCACGATCTGGGTGACGCAGGCGCTTCGCGAGCTCGACCTCATCACGGCGAAGGGCCAGACGCTGGTGATCTTCCTGCTGATCACCAGTCTGTCGCTGCCGACCCTCATCACGGTGATCGCTCCGGTGGCCCTGTTCATCGCCATCGTCTACGCCCTGAATCGGCTCAACGGAGATTCGGAACTCATCGTGATGTCGGCGGCCGGCATGGAGCCGCGCCGCATCCTGCGCCCGTTCCTCACCCTGGGTCTGGCCGTGAGTCTCGCGGTGGCATTCCTGACGATCCAGGTGATGCCGTCGAGCTTCCAGGAGCTGCGCGACGTCGTGACCCGGGTGCGCGGCGACTTCATCGCGAATGTCGTCAAGGAGGGCCAGTTCACCAGCCTCGAGAACGGCATTACCTTCCATTTCCGAGAGCGCGCCCCCGGGGGCACCCTCCTTGGGCTGTTCATCCAGGACAAGCGTGAGCCCGGCAGGACCGTGGTCTATCTGGCCGAGCGCGGCCAAGCGGTCGACTACGACGGCCAGAGCTACCTTGCGCTCGAGAAGGGCAGCATCCACCGGCAGCAGAAGAACACGCGCGACGCCTCGATCATCGCCTTCGAGCGCTATACCGTCGATCTCGCCGCGTTCACTCCCCCCGATGCCGACGTGATCTTCAAGCCGCGCGAGCGCTCGACGACCCAGTTGCTGTTCCCCGATACGTCCGAGACCTACTACAAGGTCCAGAAGGGACGCTTCCGGGCCGAACTGCACGACCGGCTCTCAGCATGGCTCTACCCCCTGGCGATCGCTTTCATCGCCTTCGCCGCGCTCGGCGATCCTCGCACCACACGCCAGGGCCGCGGCGTCGCCGTGGCCGGCGCGGTCGTCGCGGTCGTCATCCTGCGGATCGCCGGCTTCACCGCCACCAGCGCTGCCGTGCGCAGCCAGGGCGCGGTGGTGGCGATCTATGCGATACCGCTCCTGGCCATCGCCCTCTCGGCCCTGGCGATCTTTGGAGGAACCGCCCTGCGGTCGGCCGGTGCGCGGATGGCGAGGGGCCTACGAGCCGCGATCGTGCCGCGCCGACCGCGACTCGGCTGAGCGATGCTGATCGGCGCCACCCTCGGACGGTACTTCGCCGCGCGCTTCCTGCGCACGATCCTCGGTGTGTTCCTCACCGTCTTCGCCCTCGTCTACACGTTGGACTTCGTCGAGCTCCTGCGCCGGGCCGGCGACACTGCCGGTGCGTCGCCCGGCCTGATGGCGCAGCTCTCGCTCTACCGCACCCCCGCCGTGGCCGAGGGCGTGCTGCCCTTCGCCATCCTGTTCGGTTCGATGGCAGCCCTCCTCCAGCTCTCGCGTAAGCTCGAGCTTGTGGTGGCGAGGGCGGCCGGCATCTCGGCCTGGCAATTCCTGCAGCCCGGCCTCTTCGTGGCGTTCGGCATCGGTGCCTTCACGGTCGCGGTCTACAACCCGGCTTCCGCACTGATGAAGCAGCGGTCCACCGAGATCGAGGCCAAGATCTTCGCCCGCTCGACCAAGGCGAGCTCGGGCAAGGACCTCTGGATCCGCCAGCGCGGCCTCGACGGGCAATCGATCATCCGGGCCGAGACGGCCGTCGAGGGCACGACCTCGCTTGCGGGCGTCTCGATCTTCAACTTCGACGAGACCGGCCGCTTCGTGTCGCAGATCGAGGCGGCACGGGCGGACCTTCGCGAGGGCTACTGGGAGCTGACCGAGGCCCGACTGATGGCCGACGGCGCGCCGCCGGAGAGCTTCGGCACCTACCTCATCGCCTCGACCCTGGACCGGGCGCAGATCCGCCAGCGGTTCACGCCCGCGGAATCTGTGCCTTTCTGGCAACTGCCAGAGACCATCTCGCGCACCGAGCGGGCCGGGCTGGATGCGACCCGGTACCGACTCCAGTACGGTGTGCTGATGGCGAGACCGCTGCTCTTCATAGCCATGGTGCTGGTGGCAGCCAGCGTTTCCTTAAGGTTCTTCCGCTTTGGTGGAGTGGGCCGGCTGGTGCTCGGCGGTGTCGCGGCGGGGTTCCTCCTCTACGTCGCCCGGCAGGTCTTGGAGGGATTGGGCGCGTCGGGGATCATCGCGCCGACGGTGGCGGCTTGGTTCCCCGCCGTGGTAGGAAGTCTTCTGGGTACGCTCACGCTTCTCTATCAGGAGGACGGCTGATGCCGGACCCGGATGGACGGACCCGGGAGCGTGGTTTGGTATTGGGCGTCGCGGCACCCCGGGTTGCGACAGGAGTTGGAACACGCGTTGCGTAAGGTCGCTGCCATCGCGATCGCCGCCGGGTTGCCGGCGATGCTGGTTGCCGCCCTGCCCCTGGCAGCGGCGAGTCCGGCGGCTGCCCAATCCGCCACGAGGGCGACGGCCAATCCGAAGCCGAACAAGCCCGGCGAGCGACTGCTCGTCGAGGCCGCCGAGCTGATCTACGACAACGACAAGAATACCGTGACGGCGCGCGGCAATGCCGAGCTGAACTACGGCCCGCGCACCCTCCAGGCCGACCGCGTCCTCTACGATCGCACCACCAGCCGGGTCTTCGCCGAGGGCAACGTCCGCCTCACCGACGAGACCGGGGCGGTGCTCACCGCCGAGAAGATGGAGCTGACGGACGATTTCAAGAACGGCTTCATCGACGCCCTGCGCATCCAGCAGACCGTCGAGACCAAGGGCCAGGTGGTCCGCGCCCGGTTCTCCGCGCCGCGCGCCGAGCGCATCGAGGGCGAGCAGACGAGCTTCGACTACGGTACCTACACCGCCTGCGAGCCATGCAAGACCCGCCCCGAGAACCCGCCGCTCTGGCAGATCCGCGCCACCAGGATCGTCCACAACAACGAGACTCACACGATCGCCTTCGAGGAATCGACCCTCGAGATCGCCGGCATCCCGGTGGCCTACCTGCCGTATTTTGAGGCCGCCGATCCGACGGTGAAGCGCAAGACCGGCTTCCTGACGCCGCGCTTCATCTCGTCGACCGCGCTCGGACAGGGCGTCGCGACGCCCTTCTTCATCAACCTGGCGCCGAACTACGACCTCACGCTGTCGCCGGCCTTCCTGAGCAATCAGGGCGTGCTCGGTCAGAGCGAGTTCCGTCACCGGCTCGACAGCGGTTCCTACAGCATCCGCCTCAGCGGCATCTTCCAGACGACCCCGAGCGCCTTCCTGCCCGGGCCGCTGGGCGCGGGGGATCGCGAATTCCGCGGCTCGGTGGAATCGAAAGGGCAATTCTACATCAACGACCGCTGGCGGACGGGCTGGGATCTCGTCGGCGTCACAGACAAGTGGTTCCTCGACAACTACCGCATCCGCAACCAGAGCATCACCACGGACTACTTCCGCGAGGCGGTCTCGACGGCCTACCTGATCGGACAAGGCGACCGCTCGTGGTTCGAGGCGCGCGCCTACTACTTCAAGGGCCTGTCGAGCTTCGACTGGCAGAAGGAACAGCCGATCGTCGCGCCGGTCATCGATTACGACAAGCGCATCAACGGCCCGCAGCCGTTGGGCGGCGAGGTCCGGTTCGAGACCAACATCACCCACCTGAGCCGGGAATCGACGGATTTCCAGGGCATCCCGCGCACCGGCAGCTACCTGTTCAGCCCGAGCGCCAACGGGATCAGCTATCCGCTCTACGAGACCTGCACGACCTTCACCCGCAGCACCTGCCTGATCCGGGGATTGGCCGGCGACCAGACCCGCGTGTCGAGCCAGGTCTCGTGGCGCCGCACCTTCATCGACGATCTGGGCCAGGCGATCACCCCCTTCGCCTACCTGCGCACGGACGCGTTCTTCGTCGATCCGAGCCGGACCGGTTTTCAGAACAACCGTGTCCAGACCATCACCACCCAGGACGAGGATTTCTCCGGCCGCGTGATGCCGGCGATCGGCATCGACTACCGCTACCCGTTCGTCGCCAATTTCGGGGCGCTCGGCGTCCACACCCTGGAGCCCATCGCCCAGGTCATCGCCAGGCCGAGCGAGACCAATATCGGCCGCCTGCCCAACGAGGACGCCCAGAGCCTCGTCTTCGACGACACCTCCCTGTTCCAGTGGGACAAGTTCTCGGGCTACGACCGCGTCGAGGGCGGCCTGCGCACCAATCTCGGCGCCCAGTACTCGGTGGTGACTCCGTCGGGCTGGTACGCCAACCTGCTGTTCGGCGAATCCGTCCAGATCGCGGGCGTCAACTCGTTCCGGCGCGGCGACATCGCCAATGTCGGGCTCGATTCCGGGCTCGAGCGGCGCGCCTCCGACTATGTCGGCCGTTTCCAGGTCTCGCCGAACCAGAACATCAGCCTGATCGCGCGGGCCCGCTTCGATCAGCAGGACTTCAAGGTCAACCGCTTCGAGACCGGCGCCATCGCCCGACTGGCACCCTTCGCTCCCGTCGACCTCTCGCTGTTCTATTCCTATTACGAGGCCCAGCCCTCCCTCGGCTTCAGCCATCGCCGTGAGGGTGTCTCGGCGGCCGCGACCTACCACGTCACGCCGAACTGGTTCCTCACCGGCTCGGCCCTCGTGGACCTGACGCATTATCTCGACGTACGCGACACCTATGCGGATGCGCTGACGAGCTACATCGCCAACCCGGTCGGATCGGCGCCGATCTACGAACGGCCCGGCCGCTTCTTCGTCTCGGGCATGAGCCTCGGCGGCGGCTACCAGGACGAATGCACGACGGTCTCGCTCAACTACATCATCGCCCCGACAGCCACCGCGCTGGGGACGCGCGAGCGTAACCAGACGGTCCTGCTGCGCGTCGAGCTGAAGACTCTCGGCGAGGCGGATCTCCGGCAGAACGTGAGCACCGTCACGGCGGCTGACGGCATCGCCACCGTACGGTAGGGGTTCACCGGTCGATCGTCCGCGCGACGACCGACCGGAGCCCACATGACACGCCACACCCCCATCGCCCTGACCCTCGGCGATCCCGCCGGGATCGGGCCGGAACTCGCGCTCTCGGCTTGGCACGCTCGGGACGCCCGACCGGGGCTTCCGCCCTTCTTCCTCGTCGGCGATCCCGATTTCGTCGAAAGGCGCGCCAGCGAACTCGGCCTTCAGGTGCCGATCGCCGAAGTGGGGCCGGACCTCGCGGTCGAGGTGTTTCCCCGCGCCCTGCCGGTCGTGCCGCTGCCGAGCGGCGCGAGCGTCAACGCGGTCGCCGGGCGGCCGGACCCGGCCAATGCCGGCGCCACCCTGGAATCGATCACCGCGGCGGTCGGCTTCGTCCGCTCCGGCATGGCCGCCGCGATCGTCACGAACCCGATCGCCAAATACGTGCTGACCCAGGTCGGGTTCGCCTATCCCGGCCATACCGAGTTCCTCGCCGCCCTCTGCGTCGCGCCGGGCGAGACGCCGCCCCTGCCGGTGATGCTGCTATGGAGCGAGACGCTCGCGGTGGTGCCGGTGACGATCCACGTGGCTCTGCGCCGGGTGCCAGACCTGCTCACGCAGGAGCTGGTGGTCCGGACCGCCCGGATCGTCGCCTCCGATCTGTCGAGCCGCTTCGGCATCGCGCGGCCGCGCCTCGTCCTCTCCGGTCTGAACCCGCATGCGGGCGAGGCCGGTACCATGGGCACCGAGGACCGCGACGTCCTCGAACCGGCGGTGGCGACCCTGCAGGCGGAGGGCATCGACATCCGCGGGCCGCTCCCGGCCGACACTTTGTTCCATCCGCGTGCCCGGGCGACCTACGACGTCGCGCTGACGCCGACGCATGACCAGGCCCTGATCCCGATCAAGACGATCGCCTTCGACGATGGCGTCAACGTCACCCTCGGCCTGCCCTTCGTGCGCACCTCGCCGGACCACGGCACCGCCTTCGACATCGCCGGCCGCGGCATCGCACGGCCCGACAGCCTGATGGCTGCCCTGCGCCTCGCTGCTCGCCTTAGCCGGACGATGCCGTGAGCGACGATGGCCTGCCGCCCCTGCGTGATGTCGTCCGCCGATACGGGCTGGAACCGAAGAAAGCGCTCGGCCAGAACTTTCTGTTCGATCTCAACCTCACGGGGCGGATCGCGCGCGCCGCCGGGCCGCTGGAGGGCGTCACCGTGGTCGAGATCGGGCCTGGGCCGGGCGGGCTGACCCGAGCCTTGCTCGCCGCGGGCGCGGCACGCGTCGTCGCCATCGAGCGCGATGCGCGGGCCTTGCCGGCGCTCGCCGAGATCGCGGGGCATTATCCCGGCCGGCTCGAGGTGGTGGAGGCGGATGCGCTGCGCTTCGATCCGCGCGGCGTGATCGGATCCGGCCCCGCCCGCATCGTCGCCAATCTCCCCTACAATGTCGGAACGCCGCTGCTCACGGGTTGGCTGACGTCGGACGCCTGGCCGCCGTGGTGGGATTCGCTCACCCTGATGTTCCAGCGCGAGGTCGCCGAACGCATCGTCGCCGCCGAGGACGACCGGGCCAATTACGGCAGGCTCGGCGTGCTGTGCGGGTGGCGATGTGAGGCCGAAATCCTCTTCGACGTCGCCCCCTCGGCGTTCGTGCCGCCGCCCAAGGTGACGTCGAGCGTGGTCCAGCTCCAGCCCCGAGCAGAGCCCCTGCCCTGTTCGGTCACGGCCCTGGAGGCGGTGACCCGCGCGGCTTTCGGACAGCGCCGCAAGATGCTGCGCCAGAGCCTGAAGGGCGCGACCCCGGATCCCGCCGTGCTGCTCGATGCTGCCGGAATCCCGGAGACGGCTCGAGCGGAGGAGGTCCCGGTGACGGGCTTCGTCGCGATGGCGCGCGCACTGGCCGGAGCAATCTGACCGGGTAAGAAACGAAGAAGGCCGCCGGGTCGCCCCGACGGCCTTCGTTCTCAAGAAGTTGGGCGTATCAGCGACCCTGCTGGATCGCCGAGACCAGCCAACGGCCGCCGCGCTGGCGCACGTAGGTCCAGAGCTCAACCGCCTCCGGCTCGCCGGTCTCGACCACCGCGTTGCTGCGCTTGTCGAGGGTAACGTCCTTGATCGCGTAGCGCATGGCCACGGTCGCGTACTCGGTCTGGCCCTCGCTCCAGGCTTCCGACAGGTCGCCCTGAAGGAGCTTCACGTCGGAGATCCTGTTGACCACGCCGCGCTGTGCGTTGGCCCGCAGTTCCTCCTCGAAGTACCCCGCCATCTCGGGCGTCGCGAGGGTGCGCAGCCGGGCCACGTCTTCGCGGCCATAGGCCTCCTGGACGTCGTTGAGGGCGAGCTCGAAGCTCTGGAAGTCGCCGGGGCCGATGGCGACCTTGCCGACTGCGACGGGAGCCGCAGCCGGAGCCGCACCCATGCCGGGACCGCGCGGAGCCATGCCGCCTTGATTCATGCCGCCCTGATTCATGCCACTGGGGTTCATCCCGGGGCCGCCCGAGCCCATCTCCGTCCGGGCGTGGCCGGCTGCGGCCGGGGCGCCCTGGCGACGACGGAACCAGCGCACCGCGAAGGTGACGAGCAGGACCACGAGACCAACCTGCAGCAGCAGTCCGAGCATCGAGGCGATGCCGCCGAGACCGCCGAAGAAGCCGCCGCCGAGCAGCGCGCCGAGGAGGCCCGCGCCGAGGAGGCCGGCCATGAAACCGCCGCCGAAGCGAGGGCGCTGGGCCGCGGCCTGGTTCATGCCGGGATTGCCCATGGCGGGGCCTGGCTGGGTCTGAGTGCGCTGGATCGGCGCGGCGGCGCCCGGCGCCGTCTGTGTGGCCGACGGCGCGGTGAAGGTCTTCGAACCGCGTGAGCCCATTCCCCCGCTGCTGCCCGGACGGGCCTCGGCGATCGGCGCGGCGAGTGCCAGCGACGCCGCGAGGGTCAGAAGGGTGGCCGCACGCTTGAAACGCGTGGTGGAGGTGAGCATGGATTCGCCTCTGCGAAGATCGACGGTGTCTCGGCGGAAGTGCCGACACATAGATGGTGACGGATGGTGCGGGTTTTTAGTCCGTCGCCGGATGACGCATCGCAATTTCATTGAACACACTTAAGCGATCTCGGCCCTCACCCCGCCGCCGGGAAAACCAGCCTCACTACGGTGCCCTCCCCGGGCCGGCTCTCCACCGAGACCGTGCCGCCCTGGCGCTTCATCAGGCCGTGGACGATGGCGAGGCCCGTGCCCCGGCCAGCCTCGCGGCTGGTGACGAAAGGCGCCAGCGACCGTGCCGCCATCTCGGGCGTCATGCCTTGGCCTGTATCGGCAATCGCGATCCCTACCGTCCCGCCATCGGAGCCGCGCGCCATGCCGTGGTCTTGGGCCGTCGCCGCGAAGGTCGAGATCGTGACGACACCGCCCATGGGCATCGCCTCGCAGGCATTGGCGAGGATCTGAGCGAGGGCGAACTCGACCTGGGTCGGGTTGCTCATGGCGTTGGGCAGGTTGGGCTTGAGCTCCAAGGTCAGCGCGATCCGCCCGGGAAGCGTCGGCCCGATCGCGGCGGCGAAGTTCGACACCACCGCGCCGAGGTCCACCGGCCGTACGTCCGGCGCGATCCGCCGCGAATAGGCCAGGAGCTGACGCGTCAGGATCGTGGCGCGCTCGGCCGCGTCGGTGGAGCGCAGGATCGCGCGCTGGATGAACGGCTCGGGCCGGTCGCCGAGGCGACGTTTCAGGCCGTCGATATAGCCGATCAGGATCTGCAGGAAGTTGTTGAACTCGTGGGCGACGCTGTTGGTGAGAAGACCCAGGGCCTCGCGCTGCCGCGACAGGCCGAGCGCCGCTTCCGCATCCCGACGGCGGGTGACGTCGACCACCTGCACGAGGCGATACGACTCCGATCCGCCCGAACGGGGCACCTCGACGGCCAGCATCTCGGCCCAGAACGTGGATCCGTCCTTGCGATAGGCCAGAACCTCTCCGGCGCTTCCCTCGGTCAGCGCCGAGGCGAAGGCGGCACGTGCGTCGCGGTCGGCCTGGGGGCCCCTCAGGAAGCGCGCGCCGCGTCCGACGATCTCATCCGCCGCGTATCCGGTGAGGGCCAGGAAGGCGGGGTTGGCCAGAACGATCGGCCTATCGATGACGGGACTGTCCTCCGGAACATCGTCGCAAACGAAGGCGGGCACGCGGGAAGCCAAGAGGAAAGCGACCACCTCCGGGGGTGGCGCGGTTCCCGTGCGTCCCGCAGCCGGGATGTCCGATGGGCCTTCCAGGGTCTCTTCGGCAGCGCGCAAGGCCATGTGGTCGATCTCGACGTCCAGGGGCCGCCCCTCATCGCCGTTACCGATAAACCCAAGAACCGCGCCGGCCAAATCGCCTACTGGCGCACCCACATCACCCGCGCCATCCAGGCGATCTCACCGACATTGACGGTGCGGTCGGGATGAGCCGAGTTCAGGGACGCGAGCTCGATGGTCCGGGCGGTCTTGCGCTTGAGCTCCTTGGCCAGCACCTCGCCGGCCTCGAGCCGGACGACGACCCGGTCGCCCTTGCGGATACCCGCGGTCGGCGACACGATGAGGACGTCGCCGTCGCGGTAGAGCGGCTCCATCGAATCGCCCTGCACTTCGAGGGCGAAGGCCCGATCCTCGCCGAGATCGGGGAAGTCAATCTCCTCCCAGCCGGGGCCGCCGGTGGGCATGCCCTCGTCTGTGAAGAGACGACCCGCGCCGGCCTGGGTCATCCCGATCAGCGGAACGGTGGTGCGCGCCGGCCCGGACCGCACCTCGATGAGGCGCAGGAAGTCGTCGAGGCTGGCACCCGTCGCAGTCAGCACCTTCGACACCGATTCGGTGGAGGGCCAACGCTTGCGGCCGTCCGGACCGATCCGCTTCGAGCGGTTGAAGCTCGTGGCATCGAGGCCGGCGCGCCGGGCCAGGCCGGACGCCGAAAGACCATAACGCTCGGCCAACCGGTCGATCGCGGTCCAGATCTGCTCGTGGGACAGCATGGCGGGCTCTGAAGTCGGATGTCAGTTTTAAGAAACGCAGCCTACGGGTAGGAAATTAGAACTAGACCGGGCGAAAAGCAACGGCTTCGCGACATGCGCGGAGCCATGGTTGCAGGCGCCGGTCGGCCATTCTATCGCGGATCGGGAGCTGCCCGAAAAGGATCGCCGATGCCTCTCATCTACAAGATCTGCCCACGGAGACTGTGGCGGGAGGAGGAGGCGAAGGGACGGTTCCGCGGGGCGCCGGTCGACGTCGCCGACGGCTTCATCCATTTCTCCACCGCCGCACAGGCGCCCGAAACAGCCTCCCGCCACTTTGCCGGCATCGACGACCTCCTCCTCGTCGCGGTGGACGCCGAGTCGCTGGGGCAGGCCCTTCGCTACGAGCCCTCCCGCGGCGGCGACCTGTTCCCGCATCTCTACGGCGACCTCCCGCTCTCGGCGGTGCGGTGGGTGGAGGACCTGCCGCTCGGAGGAGACGGCCGCCACGTCTTTCCGGCCGGTTTCGGCGCGGGAGCCGCTTCGGCATGATCGGCGCCCTTTTCCCCCTGGCCAGGCCCCTCCTGCACAGCCTCGACGCCGAGACCGCCCATAACCTCACCCTGCGCGGCCTCAGCCTGATGCCGCCGCTGAAACCCTCGCCGGACGATCCGTCGCTCGCCGTGGAATCCCTCGGGCGGCGCTTCCCGAACCCGGTCGGGCTGGCGGCCGGGTTCGACAAGGGCGCCGAGGCGCCGGACGCGCTGCTCGGGCTCGGATTCGGCTTCGTCGAGGTCGGCGGGGTGGTGCCGCGTCCCCAGCCGGGGAACCCGCGCCCGCGAGTGTTCCGGCTGACGCGCGACGGCGCCGTCATCAACCGCTTCGGCCTCAACAGCGAGGGCCTCGACGTCGTCGCCCGGCGCCTGGCCGCCCGACGCGGGCGGCCAGGCCTCGTCGGCGTCAACATCGGCGCCAACAAGGACGCCGCCGACCGGTTGGCCGACTATGTCGCCTGCACGACCGCCCTGGCACCGCTGGTCGATTTCGTGACGGTCAACGTCTCGTCCCCAAACACGCGCGGCCTGCGCGACCTCCAGGGAGAAGCCTTTCTCGACGAACTCCTGGCTCGCGTCACC
>NZ_CAXUJR010000012.1:8241-22313 GCF_964251405.1 uncultured Methylobacterium sp. | reverse complement strand
GCCGAAACCTACCTGCGGGTCGGAGACAAGCTCCCGCTCGTCGGCGTCGGCGGCATCGATTCGGCGGAAGCCGCCTGGACCAAGATCCGTGCCGGCGCCTCGCTGCTCCAGCTCTACTCGGCCCTGGTCTATGCCGGCCCCGGCCTCGTCGGGTCGATCAAGGCCGGGCTCGTCGACCGGCTGCGGGCGGCGGGGGCGACGAGCCTTCAGGACATCGTCGGACGCGATGCCGCGGCGCTCGCCACGACGCCGGGTTAGCACCGCCTCCGACCTGCCCCGACCGGGACGAGGACCCAGTCATGGACGAGCGACTGCCGCGCGGATCGGATATCGCGAGATGCGGTTCGATCCCCTCCCTACGATGACCGGCGCCATAGCGATCTACGAACAGGCCGGATTCGCGCCGATCGTACCCTATTACGGGACGCCCTCGGCTGGGACGATCTTCCTCGGGCGGTCGCTAGCGGGATGAGTGAGGGACAACGGGTTCGTCCTGTGAACGAGCCGCCTGTGTGGACGCCCCTCAATACCCCTTCGCGGCGATCGCCTCTGACCAGTTCACCGCGCGCCGCGCCATGCCGACGTGCTGGCGCTCGTACATGCGGCCCTCGACCTTGATGGCACCGCGCTTGGCGTTCTCGGGCTGGTCGAAGGCGTCGATCACGAGGGTCGCCCGGCGAACCTCCTCCTCGGTGGGAGCGAAGGACGTGTTGGCCGGCTCGAGCTGGTTGGGGTGGATCAGGGTCTTGCCGTCGAAGCCGAGGTCGCGCGCCTGGCGGCACTCGACGCGGCAGCCTTCGACGTCGGCGATGTCGTTCCAGACGCCGTCGAGGATGGTCAGGCCCTCGGCCCGGGCCGCGGCCAGGGTCAGCATCATCCAGGGCAGCATCGGCACGCGGCCGGGCACGAGTTGAGCCCAGGTGTCCTTTGCGAGATCGTTGGTGCCAAGGACGAAGCAGGTGAGCCGCGTGCGCCGGTCGCGCCGCGCCTTGGCGATCTCCTGGATGTTGAGGATGGCGGCCGGCGTCTCGATCATCGCCCAGATCGCGATGTCTTCGGGGGCGTCGAGGGCTTCGAGGTGATTGGCGATGCTCTCCAGCACCGCGGGCGAGGAAACCTTGGGCATCAGGATCGCGTTCGGCCGGGCCTGGATCGCGGCCTTGAGGTCGGATTCGCCCCACGGCGTCTGCGGGGCGTTCACCCGGATGATCAGCTCGCGGTCGCCGTAGCCGCCGTCCTTGACGGCGGCGCAGACCTGCTCGCGGGCGAGTTCCTTCTCGTCGGGCCCGACCGCGTCCTCGAGGTCGAGGATCAGCGAATCCGCCTGCAGCGTCTTCGCCTTCTCCAGTGCCCGTTTGTTGGATCCGGGCATGTAGAGGACGCTTCGGCGCAGGCGGAGATCGGACATCGGGCATTCCTTCGTGGCCGGGGCAGCGTAATGCAACGAGCCTGCCGGGACACCCTTCGGCAATGCGAAAGCGTGTCGATCCTGCAGGTTTGATACTGTTGCTCGATGCCGCCCACGCGGCGAGGTGGGAGACCTACGATCGCCCGCTCGCCTGGAACACGGTTCGTGGCGAACCAGAGTCCTTTCGATCCTCGGTCCAACACCGGGCATCGTCACATTAGATCTCACACAGAGGGTCGAGGTAATCGTGGACTGACGAAGCCTTAACGGGTTTGTATCAGCGTAATGGTTGTTTCGCCGCACGAACGGCCCAGCGGATGAAGTCCCCGTCCGGGTGAACGCATTCGCATTGGTCGAGATTGCGGCTTGGCCGAGCGGGAAGAGGCCATGAGTCAACTTCGTAAAGACATCGTCAGGACCTTCGAGAGTGCGCAGGATGTGGTCGTGAGCCATGCTCCCGGCCAGGACGGCCTGGCCGGCGCCCTGATGCGCTGGCTCGACGGTGCAACGCGATTCGTCGAGCCGCATCCGGTGATCGTCGAGGCCCGGCGCCTCGTCTACCAGGGTGCCGACGACGTCATCGAACTCGAGCGGAAGACCGGTCGCATCCTGAACCGTGTCGGACGCAGGCACGTCCTGTCTGCGTTGGAAGACATGGAGGTGGCGATCTACACTCATGGCCGCGCCAGCAGCGACGCCGACAGGGTTGGAATCGCGGTTGCCGGCAGCCCCATCTGACGCAGGCGATGCTCGACCCCGGGGCCGTCCGGCCGGATGCCACGGTCCGATTCGCCGCGGAGGTCAGCAGAGTCTTAACTCCTCCTGCCTACTTTCAGGGGATTGATGGTGAGCCGCAGGCGACGCCCCTCGGCGGGAGATCCCTTCACCCATGGCGGCTGCCTTCGCTTCGCTTCTCACGGATCTGGAGGCCTCGGTCGCTCGTGGCGGGCTGGGGCACGGCGAGACGCTGCTGCGCCGCCTGACCAACCTCTTCACCGACGAGGCGTCTCGCCTGGGCGAGGATCAGGTGGCGGCCTTCGACGCCGTGATCCTCCATCTCGCCGGACAGATGGACGATCAGGCCCGCATCGACCTTTCCGAGCGCCTCGCCGATGTGCCCAACGCACCGCGGGGGGTCGTACGCGATCTGGCCTTCGACGGCGTACTGGCGGTGGCGCGGCCCGTGATCGCCCGGTCGCAGCGGCTGGTCGAGGGAGATCTCGAGACCTTGGCGGCCAAGCGCGGCCAGGGTCACCTCATCGCCATGGCGGCGCGTGGCGCCCTCAGCCCGGCCGTGGCCGACCTCCTGGTGGCACGGGGCGACCCGGAGGTGGTGCGAGTGCTGGCCGGGAACCTGGGCGCACAGTTCTCGGTCGGCGGCTTCGCGGCTCTGGGCGACCGTGCCTTCTCGGATGCCGAACTCGGCGCGCGCTTGCGGACGCGCCCCGATCTTCCGACGTCCCTGCGCTCGCGCCTCGCCACCTTCGCGAAAGCCCATGCCGCAGAGCCCCTGCCGGTGCCTCAGCCCGCCGCACGCTCCGACGCGGTGCTGGCTGCGGAGGTCTTCGTCAGCACGCAGGCCCGCCGGATCGATATCGACGAGGCTGTCCTGATCGGGTGGCTCAAGACCGGTAGGGCGACGGAAGCGTTGGTGGCGCTGGCCCGGCTCGCCGGAATCCCGAGCGAGATGGCGATCGACGCCTACGAGAGCGGGAGCTACGACGCGCTGCTGCCGATCGTTCGCTCGCTGCGCTTTGGCTGGCGCATCCTGTCGAGTCTCGCCATCGCCAAGACCGGCCGCGAGCCGCCGCCGGAGATGATGCACGACGTGATGCAGGCCTTCCAGACCCTAAGCGTCGTGTCGGCCCAGGCGAAGGTCCGGGCGGCGGCCGCCCGCTACAAGCGCGGCTGAGAGCGGGACGGGCGCCGGGAAGCTGCGTGCGACCAGCCCCGGATAGGCGAGGGCCTGCCCGATCCCGCGGGCGCCCAGGAGCGCCAGGAAGGACAGCCAGAGGCCCGCATTGCCCCAGCCCGCGCCTTGGGTCGCTGCGAGGATCACGCCGTAGGCCAGGGTCGCGGCGAGCATGAGGTTGCGCATCGCCCGCGTCCAGGTCGCGCCGACATAGATGCCGTCGAAGGCGAACGGAACGGCCGCCGCGAGCGGCGCCAATGCCGCCGGGAGGAGGTAGTGCCGGGCCGTCTCCCGCACCTCGGCATTCGTCGTCACGGCATCGATGAAACGGTCGCCGCCGAGCCAGAACAATCCGGCGATGGCGCCCCCGAAGGCGAGGCACCACGCCAGGCTGAGCCGGGCCGCGCGGCGGAAGGCCCTCTCGTCGCGCGCACCCATGGCTTGGCCGCACAGGGTCTCGGCCGCGGTGGCGAAGCCGTCGAGGAAGAAGCCACCGACAAGGAAGAGATTCCACAACACGGCGTTGGCCGCGAGTGTCACGTCCCCGGCCCTGGCGCCGAGCGCGGAGAACAGCGCGATGGAGGCGACGAGAAGGAGCGTGCGGATCATCACGTCCGCGTTGACGCTGAGCATCCGCGCCAGCGCCAGGGGATCGCGGATCGCCCGCAGCGGCACCCGCAATGGCCGCGACCCGAGGCGTGCGAGGACGAACAACCCCAGACCGGTCCCGGCTGCCTCCGCGACCAGCGTCGCGAGCCCGGCACCCATCACGCTGAGGTCGGCACCGAGGACGAAGGCGAGTGTCAGGGCGATGTTGGCGAGGTTGATGGCGACCTGGATCGCGAGCCCGAGATCGGTGCGGCCACGGCCGAGCACGGAGCCGAGGATCGCATAATTCGCGAGGGTGAAGGGTGCCGCGAAGATGCGGACATGGAAATAGGCGGAGAGGCCCGCCACCACTTCCGTGCTCGCCCCGCTGACCCGGAATGCGATCGCGGCGATCGGGACCTGTGCCAGGACGATGGAGAGGCCGACGAGGGCCGCCGCAGCCAGGGCGCGGGCGAGTGTGCGGTCGACCTCACCCGGATCGCGCGCGCCGACTGCCTGCGCGGTGAGCCCGGCGGTCGCCATGCGCAGCGACCCGAACGACCAGAAGATCGCATCGAAGATCACCGCCCCGAGCGCCATGGCGCCGAGGAGCGCGGCGTCGCCGAGACGCCCGATCACCATCGCGCCGAAGAGGCCCAGCAGCGGCGTCGTCACATGCGCAAGGGTCATCGGCAGCGCGAGCGCGAGGACGCTTCGGCTGGTAGCGGGCGAGCTCGGGTCAGTCATCGCTGATCCCAATAAGGCACTACTTCGACACGGCGAAGAGCCGCGAGAGCAGCCACAGCGGCACCACCACGACCGCACCGGCGAGGATCCATCCGCCGAAATCCCGGAACGTGACGATCCCGAGATCGATCAGGTCTCGCAGGGTGTCGTAGGCGTGCCAGAACAATCGACCCGGGGTCAGGCCCAGCATCGCCATGCCGGCACCTACCAGGATCGACAGGAACAGGAGCTTCACGAGCACCGCCAGCGGCGATCCGCCGAGGAAGCGGTGGAGGGTCGAGCGCGAAGGAACGGGGCGCGGATAGACGTCGCCGTTCTGGTGCGCTCCGCGTTGGCGCGGGTCTTGGTCGAGGGTCATCGCTGCGGCTCCCTGCCTTCGATGCTCTCAGACCTGCCGAAGCGGGCAGAAGCGTGACGGAGATTCGGGAGTAGTACGAGCGTCGTCAAATGAGCCTGGCCGCTAAGAGGTGGTGACCACCGAAATCTGCCAAATCGAGCAAATCAAGGCACCACTTCGGTAATAGACCCATGAAGATTTCGGCGACTATTTTTCATATCTAGCATTTATCATTTCGAATGCTAACGTATCGACGACCGAGGGGCGGGCATGCGCGTCACGACAGTCGCGCCGGCCGGGTGAGGGAGGTGTCGTGATGACCACCGACACCGTGCGACGTGCAACGGCCGAGTTCTTCGGGACCTTCTGGCTGGTCTTCGGTGGCTGTGGAGCGGCCGTGCTCTCCGCAACCTTTCCGGAACTCGGAATCGGCTTTCTCGGAGTCGCCCTCGCCTTCGGTCTTACCGTCCTCACCATGGCCTACGCGGTCGGCCACATATCCGGCGGCCATTTCAATCCTGCGGTCACCCTCGGCCTGTGGTCGGCGGGGCGATGCGCGAACCACCACGTCGTGCCCTACATCGTCGCGCAGGTGATGGGCGCCATCGCGGGGGCCGGCATCCTCTACCTGATCGCGTCCGGGAAACCGGAATGGGTTCCGGGCGGCTTCGCCTCGAACGGCTACGGCGATCTCAGTCCCGGAAAGTACGGTCTCGCATCCTGCCTCGCGATCGAGTTTCTAGCGACCTTCTTCTTTCTCTTCATCATCATCGGGACCACCTCGAAAGGAGCGGCGGCGGGCTTTGCCGGTATCCCGATCGGTTTCGCGCTGGTCCTGATCCACTTGATCTCGATCCCGGTGACGAACACGTCCGTCAATCCCGCAAGGAGCACCGGTACCGCCCTGTTCGCGGGCAGCGATTATGTCGGACAGCTCTGGCTGTTCTGGCTCGCACCGCTCTTCGGCGCCCTCATCGCGGGCGCGCTCGCGAAATGGCTCTACGAACCGGCCGGGATCGCCGAAACTCTGATCATCGAGGAGCGGGTGAACTGAGGGATCGCAGCGGATCTCGGACCGGAGCCCATCCCCTCGACACGTCGCGGAGCGGCACCCTCCAGGGCTCCGCCCGACCCGGGTGGCGCGTCAAGAAAGCCGCGTCTGCCCTCTGCAATCGCGACAATCACCGGTTTCCCAGCGCTCTCAACGATGGCAAAGCTGTAGCAGCCGGTCTAGACCGGCTCCCCTCGCGGCTTCCGGTCTCGCGAGGTTTTCGCTCAAGGTGAGACTCTCGGTTCCATGATCGACCACGCCCTCTTCGACCCGGCGACGATCGAACCGGAGACCCTGCGCCTGAACGCCGAGATCATCGCTGCTCATGCGGCACAGGATGATCCCTGGTCGCTTCCCATCGCCGAAGTGCGAGCCCGCCGCCGCCGCGGCACGCAGGCCTCTCCGGCGATGCCGCGCAGCGCCCGTGCCGAGACCCTGACCATCGTGGGTCCGGGCGGTCCCCTCATGCTGCGCGTCATCCGTCCGTCGGCCAAGAAATGGCCCAAGGCCCGCGGCGCCTACCTTCACATCCATCGCGGCGGCTGGGTCTGGGGCGCGGCCGACGAGCAGGATCCGTGGCTGGAACGGATCGCCGATTGCTGCGGCTTCATCTGCCTGTCGGTGGAGTATCGCCTCGCCCCCGAGCACCCCTACCCGGCCGCGCTTGAGGATTGCGAGGCGGCGGCCCTGTGGCTGGCTGGACCGGGCAAGGCCGAGTTCGGCATCTCCGCGCTCACCATCGGCGGCGAATCCGCCGGTGCGCACCTCGCCGTGATGACGCTGCTGCGCCTGCGCGACATCCACAACCTGCCCCGCGCCTTCCGCGGCGCCAACCTCAATGCCGGCTTCTTCGATCTCGGCCTCACGCCGAGCGTGCGCAACTGGGGCGAAGAGCGCCTCGTCGTGAACACCCGCGACCTCACCACCTTCGCGAACGACTACGTCCGCGAGGGGATCGATCGGCGCCGCCCCGACGTCTCGCCGCTCTACGCCGACCTCACGGGCCTGCCCCCCGCCCTGTTCTCGGTGGGCACGCACGACCCGCTCCTCGACGACACGCTCTACATGTCGTCGCGCTGGGCGGCGGCGGGCAACGGCGGCCACACCGCGATCTATCCGGGCGGCTGCCACGTCTTCATCCGCTATCCCGGCGCCATGACCGGGCGGGCGCTAGAACTCATCGACCGCTTCCTCGCCGCCCTTGCCTGAGCCCGGGGCGCTGCCGGAGCGCTTCGCCGACTGGTTCGCTCAACGAGGGTGGCAGCCGCGGGCTCATCAGCTCGACCTCCTGGCGCTGGGCCGGGCCGGCCGCTCGGCGCTGCTGGTGGCTCCGACGGGCGCGGGCAAGACGCTGGCGGGCTTTCTTCCGAGCCTCGTCGACTTGGCCGAGCGGCCCGCCAAGCCCAAGGCGAAGGGTCTGCACACTCTCTACATCTCGCCGCTCAAGGCGCTGGCCGTCGACATCGCGCGCAATCTCGACCGACCGATTGCCGAGATGGGGCTGTCGATCCAGGTGGAGACCCGCACCGGCGACACGCCCTCCCACAAGCGCACGCGGCAGATCGCCAGGCCGCCCGACATCCTGCTCACGACGCCCGAGCAGCTCGCGCTGCTGATCGCGCACCGCGAAGCGGCCGAGCTTTTCTCGGAGCTGCGCTGCGTCATCCTCGACGAGTTGCATGCAATGGTCACCTCGAAGCGCGGGGACCTGCTGTCGCTGGGATTAGCGCGGCTGCATCGACTCAGTCCGGGGCTCACGGCGATCGGGCTCTCGGCGACGGTGCGCGAGCCGGACGACCTGCGGCGGTACCTCGTGCCGCAGAACAGTCCCAGCACACGCGCCTCTCCTCTCCCTTGTAGGGAGGAGGTGGAGGTGGGGGTGGTTCCGCCAGCCTCTACCCAGGGTCACCCAGCCACCCACACCCCCTCCCCACAGGGAGGAGGGGAGATGCCAATGGCCGACCTCGTCGTCGTCCAAGGCGGCGCACCGCCCGACCTCCACATGCTCGTCACCGGCCGCAACCTGCCGCTCGCCGGGCACACCGCCGGTCAGGCCATGCCGGCGATCTACGACCTGATCGGCCGGCACCGCACCGTCCTCGTCTTCGTCAACACCCGCCTTCAGGCCGAATACACGTTCCAGGAACTCTGGCGCCTCAACGAGGATTCGCTGCCGATCGCCCTGCATCACGGCTCCCTCGACGCCACGCAGCGTCGGCGGGTCGAGGCTGCAATGGCGGCCGGGCAGTTGCGTGCCATCGTCTGCACCGCGACCCTCGATCTCGGCATCGACTGGGGCGACGTCGACCTCGTGATCAATATCGGGGCGCCGAAGGGCGCAAGCCGGATCATGCAGCGGATCGGGCGGGCCAACCACCGCATGGACGAGCCCTCGAAGGCCTATCTGGTGCCCGCCAACCGCTTCGAGATCCTGGAATGCCGCGCCGCCCTCGACGCCGTCGAGGAGGCGGCCCAGGACACGCCCGACGCCCGCCTCGGCGCACCTGATGTGCTCGCACAGCACATCCTCGGCATGGCCTGCGCCGACGCCTTCGACCCGCTCGATCTCTACGCGGAGATCGTCTCGGCGGCGCCCTATGCCGGGCTGTCCTGGGAGGATTTCGAGGCGGTGGTCGATTACGTCGCCACCGGCGGCTACGCGCTGCGCGCCTACGAGCGCTTCGCCAAGATCCTGCGCGGGCCGGACGGACTGTGGCGGGTGCGCGACGCCCGGGTGGCGCAGCAATATCGCATGAACATCGGCACGATCATCGAATCGGCCAAGGTCAAGGTCCGCCTCGGCCGTACGCTGAGGGGCAAGCCAGGCACCGTCCTGCCCAAGACCGGCCGCGTTCTGGGTGAGATCGAGGAGGATTTCGCCGACAGCCTGACCCCCGGCGACACCTTCCTGTTCGCGGGCGAGGTCCTGCGCTTCGAGGGCCTCTCCGAGGACGAGGCGCTGGCGACCCGGGCGGGACCCGGAACCGACCCGGCGATCCCCTCCTATGCGGGCGCGAAGTTCCCACTCTCGACCTTCCTGGCCGCGCGGGTGCGCGCCCTCATCGCCGACCCGTTCGAGTGGGACCGGCTACCGGCCCAGGTCTCGGACTACCTCGTCCAGCAGCGGCGCCGCTCCGTGCTTCCTGGGCCGGACAACCTCCTCGTCGAGACCTTCCCGCGGGCCGGCCGATACTATCTCACGGCCTTCCCGTTCGAGGGACGGCTGGCCCACCAGACGCTGGGCATGCTGCTCACCCGTCGCATGGAGCGGGCGGGCCTGAAACCGTTGGGATTTGCGGCCAACGATTACGGCATCGCGATCTGGATGACGCGGGACGTGAGCGAGCGCATCGCCCTCGATCCCGGCTTCCTGGCGGCGCTGTTCGCCGAGGACATGCTCGGCGACGACCTCGAAGCCTGGCTCGACGAATCCGCCATGATGAAGCGCACCTTCCGGCAATGCGCCGTGATCGCCGGGCTGATCGAGCGGCGCCATCCAGGCCAGAAGAAGACCGGCCGCCAGGTCACGATCTCCACCGACCTCGTCTACGACGTGCTGCGCAAGCACCAGCCCGATCACCTCCTGCTGAGAGCCGCGCGGCAGGATGCGGCAACCGGACTCCTCGACGTGGTACGGCTCGGCATGATGTTGAGGCGCATCCAAGGGCGAATCACCCACAAGGCCTTGAGCCGCGTCTCGCCTCTCTCCGTGTCCGTCATGCTCGAGATCGGGCGCGAGCGGGTCTACGGCGAGGGCGCCGACGAGATTCTGGCCGAGGCCGAAGCGCAGCTTCTCGAAGAGGCGCTGACGTGAGCCCGGTGAACCGCCCGTTTCACGGCAACGAGGATGCGATCTTGGCGCTCGGCCAGAGACTCGAACGAATCCAAAAATCCCCCGGCCTGACGCTGGCCGGCGAAGCCTTGACCCTCGATCTCTGCGGCGGCCTCTGGCTCGCCCGGCATCGGACCCTGGTGGTCTCGGACCTCCATCTGGAGAAGGGCTCTTCCTTCGCGGCCCAATCCGGTCAATTCCTGCCGCCCTACGACACCCGGGAGACCCTGGCTTGCCTGCACGAGGTGATCGCGCGCCTCGATCCGGCCTGCGTCGTCGCGCTCGGCGACTCCTTCCACGATTCCCGCGGACCCGAACGGCTCGATCCGGGCGACCGCGCCCTCGTGGAAGTGCTGCAGGAAGGCCGCGACTGGGTCTGGATCGCCGGCAACCACGATCACGCCGTTCATTCCGGCGTCGGCGGACGCTATGCCGAGGTCCTAAACCTCGGCGGCCTCACACTCCGGCACGAGCCGAGCGCCGATGCGCCGGATGGAGAGGTCGCTGGCCACCTCCATCCCTGTGGCAAGGTCGCCATGCGCGGCCGCGCGGTGCGCCGCCGCTGCTTCGTCACGGACGGACGGCGCCTCGTGATGCCGGCTTTCGGCGCCTACGCGGGCGGTCTCAACGTGCGCAATCCAGCCTTCGATCCGCTGTTTCCCAAGGGGTTCACGGCGCATCTGCTCGGCGACGGGCGCATCTTCGCCATCGGCAAGTCGATGCTGGCGCGGGACTGATCCTCCCGGCAGGTTCTAAGGTCGGCGATCCTCGCTGCCGCCGAGGCGTTAGGCTGCCACCAGCAACGAGGCCCCCGCAACAGCCGAGAGCGCGAGCCTGAGGTGCCCGAGCCAGCGCGGGACGAGGCCGCGGCGCGGCAGGTCCTGGTCGACGAGCCCCCATCCGAGGACGAGAAGCCCTAGGACCCGCAGATCCCACGGGGTCGGGACCGCCAGCGCCGCCCAGGCGACGAGGGAGGGAACGATGGCGATGACGTAGTCGGCGTTGCCACCCTCGCGCGCAGCGGCGGCGCCCCAGCGGATGCCGCCGAGGAACGAGGCGATGATGGCGCCGTAGGCCGAGAGGATGAGCCGAGGCGACAAGCCGATCGTCCCGAGGCCACCATCGTTGCCGCTGATCGAGAGCGCCGCGAAGCCAATGAAGGGGATCAGACCACCGAGTCCGAGGATCACGGCAAGGAGGGGAACCGGTCTAACAAGCGCCATCGGGGGTCCCGGCTGTAATCGCGGCCCGGGATCGGACCTCGTATCGACAGACGGGTCTATTCGCACCGCAACCATTGGGTTCCGCAAGGCTGCCACGAAGCCCGAAGGTGCGACGGATCGCGGCGCGGCCCCTCTCTCCACCCCTCGCTCGGCCCTTGGCTGCTCAGATGCGACGCGGCGTCGCCGCGACCGCCGGTGTCGGCGCTCCGAGCAAGGTCATAGCAGCCGATGCCGTCGCTGCCGGCGGTTCGTTGGCGGCTGCATCGGGCACCCTCGCCTTGAAGGCCGCCGCGAGGCTGCGGGCCGCCGACAGATCCTTGGCCGCAAGCTTCTCCGCCACGTCGTCGCGCTTCTTGGCGGCATCGTCGTCGCCCTGGGCGGCGGCGGCGGCGAACCAGGCATAGGACTGCACGAGATCCTGGGGGACGCCGAGGCCACGGGCGTAGAGGACCGCGAGATTGTACTGGCTGTCGCGCACGCCGTGCTCGGCGCCGCGGCGGAACCATTGCGCGGCGGTCGTGAAATCGGGCTTGCCCGTCGCGCTCGTGTTCTCGGCGAAGATGACCGCGAGGTTGTGCATCGAGCGCACGTTGCCCTGCTCGGCCGCCCGTCCGTACCAGAGCTTGGCCTGGGCGAGATCGCGGGCTACGCCGAGACCCTTCTCATACTGCCCGGCGAGCTTGTACTGGGCCGGAGCGAAGCCGGCCGAGGCCAGCGTCTCGAAGAGCTTGGCCGCCATGGCGAGGTCGCGGGTCAGGCCACGGCCTTCCGCCGCGCGGGAGGCCAGATCGTAGATGGCGGTGCCGTCACCCTCCATGGCCGCCTTCTTGAGCACGGCGAGGGCGGTGGGAAGGCCGGCGAGGTCTCCCGCGAAGGCACCCGTCTCGGCGACCCGCGGCACGGCCTTGCGGCCTGTCGGCTGCGGCGGCTTGATGCCGCCCTGCGCCGGATCGACGGTGGGTGTGGGCGCCGCGTTCGAGGTCGCGGCCGATTGAGGCACTTTCGCGATGGATTGCGTGGTCTGCGGTTCTGCCGGCGGGACGGGATCGGTCGCGCGCTTCTCCGATTCCGCGACCGCCTCGCCCGCGGACGCGGCTGCGTCGGCGGCTGATGGCGGGCTCTGGGTCGCTCCGTCCAAGGTCACGACCGAGCGGTCGTCACCCTTGGGAACGTCGGCCGAGGTGAGGATGCGAATCCCCTGGAAGGTCCCCAGTGCCAGGACCACGGCGGCGAGGCCGAGAAGCAGGTGCTTGCGGCGCTTGTCGATCGCGGCGCGCATTCCTCCGGTGCGGGTCGAGGCCGGCTCGCCGTCGGCAGAGCCGGACGCCTCCGCGGGGGCCGAGCGCTGGCCATCGCGCATGCGGCTCTTGGGCGAGGTCTCGTCGGCTTCCGCCTGAGCCGCCAGGGCGGCGCGGCGGGCTGCCGCGATGAAGTTCGACTTGATCTCGCCGGTCGAGGGGGCCGCGACCTCCGGCTCCGCCTGGTCCGGCGTCGCACCGAGGCGCGACCGGTTGGGCCGGCCTGCACCCGGCTCGAGGATCTCGTCCTTGGCCCGCGACCATTCGGCCGGGGTTTCGGCCGGGGCGACCGACGCCTTCGGCATCTCCGGACGGCGACCGGCGGCATTCGCGCGGACGGCGCTCGTGATCGCGTCGGGCTGGGCCGAGGGGCGGGCCTGCGGCTGCGGCGGGGTCGCAGGTGCATTGCCGCCGAAATGGGTGGACAGCCGGTCGAGGGCCGCGTGGACGCCGTTGAGGGTCGTGAGCATCCGCTGCTCGGAGGCGGCCTGCTGCGTGCGCAGGTCGGCGAGGCCCGCCCGCAGGGAGCCGATCTCGTCGCGGGAACCGCCCTTGGCCACCGGCGATGCGACCTGTGCGAGGAGGTCGTTCATCGCCCGTTCGAGGCCGGCGATGGCCGGATCGGTCCCGCGGGTCTCCATGCGCTGCGACAGCGCGAGGATCTGCTTTTCCAGCGCGTCGAGCCCTTCGCCGGAACTACCGCCGGCCCCGACCCGGTCGACCTTGTCGACGAGGTCGTGAAGCATGGCGTGGATGGTGGCGAGGTCGCCGCCGGGCAGAGCCGGCCGGCGCAGGGTCTCCCCCAGATCCTCGAGCCGCCCGATCAGGTCGCCGACCGGGTTGACGCCGACCCGGTCGACCTTCTCGGAGAGCGCGTCGATGCGATCGATGATGGAGTCCGATCCGTCGGCAGACGTGCCGCCGCCGAGGGCGTCGAGCTTGCGGCCCATCGCCTGGATCTGCTGCTCGATGCCGCTGGTCTTCGGGGTCCTGAGATCGGTGCGGATCTCCTCCAGCAGAGGCTGCAGCTCGGCCATGCGGCTGGCGCCGTTCGCCGCCTCGCCTTGGAGCGTCGCGACCTGAGCGCTGAGGGCCTGGAGGCCGTGGGCGAGGCTCTGGATGCGCTCGGGACCGGCGAGAGCCGCCACGAGCCGGCGGATCTCCTCGATCTCCGCGAAAAGGCCGCCCAGGGCGTCCCGGTCGGCATTGCCGGACGTCCCGACGCTGAGAGCTTGGTCGAACTTGACGGCCAGGCGCTCGACATCGCCGGCGACCCGGGCATGAACGTTCTCGGCCACGTCTTCGGCGAGACGGGAAACCTGGATCTGAATCCGCGCGATCGGTTCGACGATGTCGGCGAGATCGGCAGGCTTCTGCGCCTGCTGGATGCCGTCCGCGAGGCTCAGCATCGCCTGTTCGAGGGCGTTCACGTCATGGCCGGTGGCCAGACCACCGATGCAGTCGCGCAGGCGGCTGGTCTCGATCTGCAATTCGCTGATCGACGAGGATGGAGGGGGCGGGAACGCGGCGGCCATTCCGGCGGCGAGGTTCTGCTGCATCGCGGCGACGGCGCCCGGGGCGGACTGCCGCTCGTCCAGCTCGCGCTGGCGCTGGCGGATCTCGCCGACGGCGTCGGCCACCTCGACGGCGACGGGCCGGCCGCGGCGTCCGGGCGG
>NZ_CAXUJR010000012.1:0-8141 GCF_964251405.1 uncultured Methylobacterium sp. | reverse complement strand
CGTGCGAGCATCTGCGCGACCGATGCGGCGAACGGATCGCTCCGTCCCTCCGGCGGCGAGGTCATGGCGGGCTCGGGTGCCTCCGGACGCACCGGCTTCGGCGCAGATGCGGGCGGCGCAGCCGGGGAGCCCGATGCAGGCCGAGGCTCGACGTGAGGAGGAACCAGGATCGATGCCGAAGGCTGATCCGACGTTGGGGCTTCGACGAGCGGGACAGGACGACGCTTCCGCTTCGGCTTGTCCTGCGGCTCCTGCGGCCCGACCACCGAGGCGATCCAGGTTTCGAGCGGGATGCCGGCACGGCGTGCCACGTCGCGGGCCGCGTCGAGGACGTCCGGATCGAGGCCCTTGAGGTTCAGCGTCGCGTTGCGTTTCATCGTCAAACCCGGGCGGCGAGGTCCTGTCTTCGCACCGGCATCCCCGCGCCGCCTCGCGGCGGACGACGAGCCTGTCGGTTCGATTGCGCCCGACATTTCGCGTTCTTGGTAAACAACGGGTTAAGGACTATGCCAAAGCGGGAATCAGGGCGCCGATCGGCCCGATTCCGAGGGTGGGGCTCAAGTGCCCTCTTGACCTTTCGCCCGCCAGATAGTTTACATATGAACCATTCGAGGGAGCCGGCGGCCAGGGTGCCGAAACGGCGTCCCCCTGCTCTTGGAGGATGCGAGATGCCGAGCTATCGGGCGCCCGTCGAAGACACCCTGTTCCTGCTGAACGACGTGTTCGGCTTCCACCGCTACGACAACCTCCAGGGTTTCTCGGACGCGTCGCCCGACGTCGTCGAGGCTGTGCTCAACGAAGGCGCCAAGCTCGCCGAGACGGTGCTCGCTCCCCTGAACGCCGTCGGCGACAAGGAGGGCTGCAAGCGCAACCCGGACGGCAGCGTCACCACGCCGACGGGCTTCAAGGCCGGCTACGATGCTTATGCGCAGGGGGGCTGGATGGGCCTCTCGATGCCGGAGGCCTATGGCGGCCAGGGCCTACCCGCGGCGATCAACGCGGCAGTCCAAGAGTTCACATCGTCGGCCAACCTCGCGCTCGGCATGTATCCGGGCCTGACGCAGGGTGCGATGGCGGCCCTCGTCGTCCATGCCTCGGAGGAGCAGAAGCAAACTTACCTGCCGAAGATGGTCGAGGGGACCTGGACCGGCACCATGAACCTCACCGAGCCCCATTGCGGCACGGATCTCGGCCTTCTCAAGACCAAGGCCGTCCCGAACGGCGACGGTTCCTACAGCCTCACCGGCACCAAGATCTTCATCTCGGCCGGCGAACACGACATGGCCGAGAACATCATCCACCTCGTCATCGCCCGGATCGAGGGCGCGCCGGCCGGCACCAAGGGCATTTCCCTGTTCGTCGTGCCGAAGTTCCTGATCAACGAGGATGGATCACTGGGCGAGCGCAACGGTGTCTCCTGTGGCTCCCTCGAGCACAAGATGGGCATCCACGGCAACTCGACCTGCGTCATAAACTACGACGGGGCGAAGGGCTGGCTCGTCGGCCAGGAGAACCGCGGCCTCAACGCGATGTTCGTGATGATGAACGAGGCCCGGCTGGCCGTCGGCATCCAGGGGCTCGGCCAGTCGGAGGTCGCCTACCAGAACGCTGTGGCCTACGCGAAGGATCGGCTCCAGGGCCGCTCGCTGACCGGCGCCAAGGCGCCCGAGAAGGCCGCCGACCCGATCATCGTCCACCCGGACGTGCGCCGCACCCTGATGACGATCCGCGCCTTCAACGAGGCCGGCCGCGCGCTCGTCCTCTGGACGGCGCTGAAGGCCGATATCGGGCATCGCTCGGAGGACGCGGCCGAACGCCAGGCGGCCGAGGATCACATGGGCCTGATGACCCCGGTGGTGAAGGGCGTGCTCACCGACAAGGGCTTCGACAACGCGGTCGCCGCCCAGCAGATGTTCGGCGGCCACGGCTACATCGAGGAATGGGGTATGTCGCAGTTCGTGCGCGATGCCCGCATCGCCATGATCTACGAGGGCGCCAACGGCATCCAGGCGATGGACCTGATCGGCCGCAAGCTGCCGAAAGACGGCGGCCGGGCGATGATGGCCTTCCTCGGTGAGGTCCAGACCTTCATCAAGGACCACGGCGAGGACGAGGCGATGAAGCCGTTCACGGGGCCGCTCCAGGCCGGGCTGAACGACCTCCAGGCCGCCACGATGTGGTTCATGCAGAACGCCTTCTCCAAGCCCGACAATGCGGGGGCCGGCGCCACCGACTACATGCACCTCCTCGGCCTCGTCGCCATGGGCTACATGTGGGGCCGGATCGCCAAAGCGGCGATCGCCAGGAAGGCCGAGGGTGCGTCCGACCTGATGGACGCCAAGCTCGTCACGGGCCGGTTCTACATGGAGCGGATGCTGCCCGAGACCGCGATGCGGCTCGTGCGCATTAAGGCCGGCTCCGAGACGACGATGGCGCTGCCGGTCGAGGCATTCTAGAGCGGTCGATCGGCCCCTGCTCGCCATTCCGGGGCGCAGCAGGCGAGCCCGGAACCCATAACCGCCGACGGCCCTCAGCTTGCCGCGTCGGCGGTTATGGGTCCCGGGCTCCGCTTCGCGGCCCCGGGATGACGGTCGGCGTGAGTCAGATCGAGAATCCATCGACGTGCTAAGCCCGGCGGTTAAACGTGGGGATCGACAACAAGGGAAGCGCACATGGCCGAAGCCTTCATCTACGATCACGTCCGTACGCCCCGCGGCCGGGGCAAGCCCGACGGCTCGCTGCACGAGGTCACGGCACTGCGCCTCGCCGAAGTCGCGCTGCGTGCCCTCAAGGACCGCAACGACCTCGACACCCGGCAGGTCGACGACGTCGTCCTCGGCTGCGTCGATCCCGTCGGCGAGGCGGGCGGTGACATCGCCCGCGCCGCGGCCCTGGTGGCCGATTACGGCGACCACGTTCCGGGCATCCAGATCAACCGCTTCTGCGCCTCGGGCCTCGACGCGATCAACTTCGCCGCGGCCCAGGTCATGGCCGGCCAGCACGACATGACGGTCGGCGGAGGCGTCGAGTCGATGAGCCGCGTCGGCCTCGGTGCCTCGGGCGGCGCCTGGCCGGTGGACCCCCACATCGCGATCAAGTCGTGGTTCATGCCCCAGGGCGTCTCGGCCGACCTCATCGCCACGAAATATGGCTTCACGCGCGACGATTGTGACGCCTACGCCGTCGAGTCGCAGAAGCGCTCGGCCAAGTCCTGGGCCGATGGACTGTTCAAGAACGCCGTCGTGCCGGTGCGCGACATCAACGGCATCACGCTGCTCGCCACCGACGAGCACATGCGGCCCTCAACCGACATGCAGTCGCTGGGGCAGCTCAAGGCCTCGTTCGTGCAGATGGGCCAGATGGGCGGGTTCGATGCCGTCGCCATCGACGCCCATCCGGACGTCGAGATGGTCGAGCACGTCCACCACGCGGGCAACTCGTCGGGCATCGTCGACGGCGCCGCCGCCGTGCTGATCGGCTCGAAGGAAGCCGGCGACAAGGCCGGCCTCAAGCCCCGGGCCCGAATCCGCGCCTTCGCCAATATCGGCTCCGACCCGGCGCTAATGCTGACCGGCCCTGTGGACGTGACGAAGAAGGTGCTGGCGCGGGCCGGCATGCAGCTCTCCGACATCGACCTGTTCGAGGTCAACGAGGCCTTCGCCGCAGTGGTGCTGCGCTTCATCCAGGCCTTCGACGTCGATCCGGGCAAGGTCAACGTCAACGGCGGTGCCATCGCAATGGGCCATCCGCTCGGAGCCACCGGTGCGATGATCCTCGGCACGGTGCTCGACGAGCTCGAGCGCACCGGCAAGGAGCGCGCGCTGGTCACCCTGTGCATCGGCGCCGGCATGGGTACCGCGACGATCATCGAGCGGGTGTGATCTCGTCGTCCCCACGCGGGACGAGACGGCCGCGTGGCGCGAGGGGAGCGACATCCCCCGCTCTGCCGAAGAGCACCGAACCCTGATAGAGGCGGCGAACCGACGCCTCCCAAACGGCGCGGTTCGATACGAAGCCTTCAGAGGAACGCCACGATGACGAGAGCCCTCCCCACCCTGGCCCTGGCCCTGCTGCTCGGCCTGCCCGTCGGCGCCTATGCGGACGACGCGTCGGACCGGGTCGAAGCCGCCAAGGCGCTGGTTCAGAAAACGGTGATCAAGACCCTCGAGACCGGCTTCTCCGGTGCCCTCGAGAAGACCGTCGCGACGATGCCGGCCGAGAAGGCGGACAAGGTCAGGCTCGAAGTCCGCGCGGAGTTCGACCGGCAGCGGACGGCGCTGATCGAAGGGCTGTCGAAGGAATATGCCGACAAGTTCACCACCGACGAGATCAAGCACATCGCCGGCATCTACGACGACAAGATCTACCAGAAGTTCCAGGCGCTGAATGCAGACCCGGCCTCGACGATCACGCTGATCTCGCAGAACGCGGTGACGAAGCTCGTCAACATGCTCACCGTCGCCGCCGCCGGCGATGTGCCCGGCCAGCCGGCGGGCGACGCACCGATGCCGGCTCGTTGAGACGAATATGGGGTCCGGCCGGGAGGGCACCGCCGCCTCCCGCCGGCTCCGCTGAACGCCTCGCGGCCGGGAGGCTCCGATCTCGGCCGTGAGATCCGGCCCCACCCCGAACCGCCAACCCGAGGACCCGACATGAACCTCACGAATTTCCGTTTCGAGACCGATGCCGACGGGATCGCGCTCGCGACCTGGGACATGCCGGGCCGCTCGATGAACGTCTTCACCGCGCAGGTCATGGAGGACCTGCACGGAATCATCGATGCCGTGGTCGCCGACCCCGCGATCAAGGGCTGCGTCATCACCTCGGGCAAGGACAATTTCTCGGGGGGCGCCGACCTCACCATGCTGCAGGGCCTCGGTCAGGAGTTCGAGAGGCTGAAAGCCGAGCGCGGCGAGGAGGAGGCGATGGTCCGCTTCTTCGAGGAATCGCGCAGGCTCACATTGCTCTTCCGCAAGCTCGAGACCTGCGGCAAGCCCTTCGCGGCGGCGGTGAGCGGCATCTGCCTCGGCGGGGCTTTCGAGCTCGCGCTCTCCTGCCATCACCGGGTGCTGTCCGACGACGACAAGACCCGCGTCGGCCTGCCGGAGATCAAGGTCGGCCTCTTCCCCGGTGCCGGCGGAACCCAGCGCGTGCCGCGCCTGATGCAGACCGGCGATGCTCTCCAGATGCTGTTCAAGGGCGAGCAGATCCGCCCGCTCATGGCCAAGAACATGGGCCTCGCCCAGGAGGTCGCGCCGAAGGCCGAGATCGTCGCGAAGGCGAAGGCCTGGATCAAGGCCGGCGGATCGGCCGTGGCGCCCTGGGACGTGCCGAAGTTCAAGGCCCCCTCCGGCAAGGTCTATTCGCCCGCCGGCATGATGATCTGGCCGCCGGCCAACGCGATCTACCGCCGCGAGACGCACGACAATTATCCGGCCGCCAAAGCCATCCTCGGTGCGGTCTACGAGGGCCTGCAACTCCCGATGGACCTCGCCCTCAAGATCGAGAGCCGGTACTTCGCCAAGATCCTGCGCTCGAAGGAGGCGGCGGCGATGATCCGCACGCTGTTCCTGTCCATGGGCGAGCTGAACAAGGGGGCACGCCGCCCCAAGGACGTCGCGCCGACCAGCGTGAAGAAGGTCGGCGTCGTCGGCGCCGGCTTCATGGGAGCGGGCGTCGCCTATGTCAGCGCCAATGCGGGCATGGAGGTCGTCCTCGTCGATCAGTCCATGGAGGCTGCCGAGAAGGGCAAGGCCTACGCCCACAAGCTGATGACCGGACAGATCAACAAGGGCCGCGCCAAGACCGCGGATCGCGACGCGCTGCTGGCCCGTATCACCGCCAGCGCCGACTACGCCGACCTCAAGGGCTGCGACCTCGTCATCGAGGCGGTGTTCGAGGACCCCAAGGTGAAGGCCGAGGTGATCGCCAAGGTCGAGGCCGCCATCGGGGAGGACGTGATCTTCGCCTCCAATACCTCGACACTGCCGATCTCGGGCCTCGCCAAGGCGTCGGCTCGTCCGGAGCAGTTCGTCGGCATCCACTTCTTCTCGCCGGTCGAGAAGATGATGCTCGTCGAGATCATCAAGGGCGAGCAGAGCGGCGACCGCGCGGTGGCCACGGCCCTCGACTACGTCAGGGCGATCAAGAAGACGCCCATCGTCGTCAACGACAGCCGCGGCTTCTTCGCCAACCGCTGCGTCACGGCCTACCTCCTCGAAGGACACAAGATGTTCCTCGAAGGCGTGCCGGCCGCGATGATCGAGAATGCCGGCAGATTGGCCGGGATGCCGGTGGGTCCGCTCTCCCTCAACGACGAGGTCGCGCTCGACCTCGGCCTCAAGATCGCCCGCGCGGCGGAAGCGCAGCTCGGCCCCGACGCGGTCGATGCCGGGCAGAAGAACCTCCTCGTCACCCTGGTGGAGACGGAAGGGCGGCTCGGCCGCAAGAACAAGAAGGGGTTCTACGATTACCCCGAGGGTGCCCCGAAGCGCCTGTGGCCGGGCCTGAAGGCGCTGCAGCCCAGGACCCTCGATCCGGACACGATCGACGTCGCCGAGCTTAAGCACCGCTTCCTCGTGGTGCAGGCGCTGGAAGCGGCCCGCACCGTCGGTGAGGGCGTGGTGACCGACCCGCGCGAGGCCGATGTCGGCTCCATCCTCGGCTTCGGCTTCGCGCCCTTCACCGGCGGCGCCCTTTCCTACATCGACTTCATGGGAGCCAAGACCTTCGCGGATCTGGCCCGCGGCCTGGAGGCCAAGCACGGCCCGCGCTTCGCGGTGCCGGACAACGTGGCGGCTATGGCCGAGACCGGCGGTACCTTCTACGGCGAGGCGGCCAAGAAGGCCGCCTAGTCGCCCGGCCTCCGACGAGGCGACGAGGGCCGGTGCCGGAAGCGGCGCCGGCCTTGCTTTGTCCGGCGACCAAAAGCCGGCAAGGCGATATGAACCGGCGGCCCTCGTCGGGCCCGCACCAGGCAAGGACCCGCGATGTTTCTCGAAGCGCCAGAGCTCGCCCATCCGGCGATCCGCCACGCTTATTTCACCCGTCAGGGCGGCGTCTCGGAGGGACTCTACGCCTCGCTCAACGGCGGCCTAGGCTCGGACGACGACACGGGTCGCGTCGCCGAGAACCGGCGTCGGATGTGTGCGGCCCTCGGCGTCCCGGAGTCGAACCTCGCGAGCCTGTACCAGATCCACTCCGCCGACGTGGTCGTGGTCACCGAGGCGCCAGCCGCGTCGGAGCGACCGAAGGCCGACGCGATGGTGACCCGCGTGCCGGGTCTGGCGCTCGGCATCGCCACCGCCGATTGCGGGCCGGTCCTGTTCGCCGATCCCCGCAACGGCGTCGTCGGGGCCGCCCATGCCGGCTGGAAGGGCGCACTCGGCGGGGTCGTTGCGGCGACGGTGGCGGCGATGGAGGCGTTGGGCGCCGAGCGCAGCGCGATCGTCGCTGTGCTCGGCCCCACCATCCATCAACCGTCCTACGAGGTCGGCAACGATCTGCGCGATCGTTTCGACGGCAAGGTCCCCGGTGCAGCGCGCTATTTCGCGAGCGGCGGCCGAGCCGGCCGTTCGCAGTTCGACCTACCGGGCTTCATCCTCTGGCAGCTGGAGCAGCAGGATCTCGGGCGGTCCGCCTCGCTTGGGCTGTGCACCTATGCCGACGCGACCCGGTTCTACAGCTTCAGGCGGACGACCCATCGCGCGGAAGCCGATTACGGCCGGCTCGTCTCGGCCATCGCGTTGACCCCATGACTGGCAAGGGGTGCGGCAATCTGTCATCAAAGACGGACAAAAAAAGCGTGGCCGTGAATGAACCTTGACCGTTCCCGCGTGTTTCGGAGTTAAGCAGCCGAAGGTCGAACGACCCACCACGGCTCGGTCATCGCCACAAAGGGGCCGCCATTGCAGCGGTCGGCGTGATCGGTCCGCAACAGCTTCAGCCAGGCTGCTGGACTACAGACGAGGCATCGCGGGATCGGCGTCCGAGACGCCGCATCGCCGAGTATGAGGACCAAAACCATGAAATCCATCCTTCGGGGGGCAACCGCCCTCGCCGGAATAGCACTGGCCGGCTCTGCTCTCGCCGCCGATCTTCCGCGCCGCGCGGCTCCGCCGGTCTTCGTTCCGGTCCCGGTC
>NZ_CAXUJR010000011.1:52340-55605 GCF_964251405.1 uncultured Methylobacterium sp. | reverse complement strand
CAGTCGGGCAACGCCTTCAAGGTCGAACTCGCGCGGCGCGCCATCGTGCGCGGCCTGTCTCAGGCCGCCGCCGGCACGCCGCAGTCGCTTTCCGACAAGCGCATCGCTTAAGGATCGAAGAATTCATGGTCACCACGATCAGCTCAACCGGCACGGACAGCTTCGTCGGCACCGCCCGCAGCCGCGTCGACGGACCCGCCAAGGTCACGGGCCTCGCCAAATATGCGGGCGAGTTCGCCGCTCCCGATCTCGCCCACGGCTACGTCGTCTCCGGCGGCATCGCTCGGGGCAGGATCACCGCGATCGATACGGCCGAAGCCGAGGCGGTGCCCGGCGTGATCAAGGTGTTCACCCACGAGAACCGGCCCCGCACGGCGTGGCTCGACTACAATTACCGCGATGCGGTCGCCCCTCCCGGGTCACCGTTCCGCGCTCTGTACGATGAGAAGATCTCCTATTCCGGCCAGCCGGTGGCCCTGGTGGTGGCCGAGGATTTCGAGACGGCGCGCTACGCCGCCTCCCTGGTGAAGCTCGCCTACGCGGCCGAGGAACCGGCCGTGAATGTCGGGGCGCAGGCCGAGTTGTCCTACGAGCCGCCGATGAAGCGCGCCGGCATCAAGCCGCCCCCGGCCCCCTGGGGTGATGCCGAAGGCGCCTACGACGCCGCACCGGTGAAGCTTTCCAGCGACTATCGCCTCGCCGTCGAGCATCACAACCCGATGGAGCCCCATGCCTCCACCGTGGTGTGGGACGGCGGCGGCAGGATCACCGTGTACGACAAGATCCAGGGCGTCTCGAACAGCCAGGGCTACATCGCCGCGGTGTTCGGCATGAAGAAGGACGAGGTGCGGGTGCTCAACCCCTATCTCGGCGGCGGCTTCGGGATCGGCCTGCGTCCCCAGTACCAACTCTTCCTCGCGGTCCTGGCGGCGCGCGACCTCGAACGCTCGGTGCGCGTGACCCTGACCCGCGACCAGATGTTCACCTTCGGCTACCGGCCCGACGTGCGCCAGCGCGTGAGTCTCGGCGCCGATGCCTTCGGTGGCCTGCTCTCGCTGCGCCACGACGCTCTCTCGGGCACCTCACGCTTCGAGGATTACCAGGAAGTCGTCGTCAACTGGTCGGCCATCCTGTACGATTGCGACAACGTCGCGCTGAGCTACCGGCTCACGCATATCGACACCTACACCCCCGCCGACATGCGCGCGCCCGGCGCGGTGACGGGCGTGATGGCCCTCGAGATCGCCATGGACGAACTGGCCTACGAGACCGGCCAGGACCCCATTGCCGTCAGGCTCACCAACTACGCGGAATCCGATCGGACCGAAGGTAAGCCGTTCGGCTCCAAGGCCTTGCGGGAGTGCTACGCACAGGGCGCCGAACGGTTCGGCTGGTCGGCGCGAAACGCCGAGCCGCGCTCGATGCGGGAGGGCCGCGAGCTTGTCGGCTGGGGCATGGCCACCGGCGTCTGGGAATCCCTCATGCAGCAGTCGAGTGCGCAGGCGACCCTCACGGCGGACGGCAAGCTGACGGTCGGCAATTCCACCGGCGACCTCGGCACCGGCACCTACACGATCCTGACCCAGATCGCCGCCGATGCGCTCGGCTTGAGGATGGAGGACGTCACGACGAAGCTCGGCGACACAGACCTCGCCGAGGCGCCCGTGGCCGGCGGCTCCTGGACCGCGGCCTCGTCCGGCACGGCCGTGATGAAGGCATGCCGAAAGATCGGCGCTCAGGTCTTCGCCATGGCCCGCGCCATGGACGACTCGCCGTTGGCCAATGTCGATCCGGACCGGGTGGTGTTCGCCGACGGGCGCATCAGCGTGAGCGGGGATCCGTCGCGCAGCGTCTCCCTCGTCGACGCGATGAGGGCCGGCGGTGTTGACAAGGTCGAGGCGACGGAATCGGCCGGGCCGGATTCCGGTCACGCCAAGGAGTTCTCGGCCTATACCCATTCGGCGATCTTCGTGGAGGTGAAGGTCGACGAGGATGTTGGGCAGGTCAGGGTCACCCGCGTGGTCTCGGCCATCGCGGCGGGCAAGATCATCAACCCGAAGACCGCGCGCAGCCAGATCCTCGGCGGCGTGGTGATGGGGATCGGCTCCGCGCTGGAGGAAGAATCGATGCTCGACCATAGCATCGGGCGGTTCATGAACCACAATCTCGGCGAGTATCACGTCCCGGTGAACGCTGACATCTACGACCTCGACGTGATCTTCGTCGACGAAGAGGACAAGGCCAACCCCATGGGCGTGAAGGGCCTGGGCGAGATCGGCATCGTCGGCACGGCAGCGGCAGTGGCCAACGCGGTCTTTCACGCCACCGGCAAGCGCATCCGCGAATTGCCGATCACGATCGACAAGATCATCGGCTGACGCGCTACGGGTCTCGGCCGGATGGGTCTGTCAATCCGGTCTTGCCCATCGTTCGGATGCCGCGTTAACGCCGGGTCGGGCGGAGTGCCCGTTCCAGGGATCGATGCATGAATGTCGTGTTGGTGTTCGTGGGCGCAGGCCTCGGCGGCATGATGCGCCATGGGGTCAACGCAGCCTCTCTCCGGCTGGGATCGGCCTTTCCCTACGGGACGCTTGGAATCAATATTCTCGGGTCTCTCGCCATGGGGGTGGTCGTGGGGTGGTTCACCCTGCGCGGCGGCAGCATGCAGGGCCGGCTCTTTCTCACCACCGGGGTGCTCGGCGGCTTCACCACCTTCTCGGCCTTCTCCCTCGACGCCGTGAGCCTGATCGAGCGCGGAGAGACCGGCGGCGCCCTCGCCTACGTGCTGGCTTCGGTCGTCGTCTCGATCCTGGCGCTTTTCCTCGGCCTTGCAGCCATGCGGGCCATTCTCTGACATGGGTGATTGGCTCATCTCCTGGCGCTTCTGGGCCCTGCTCTCGGCGGTTTTCGCCGCCCTGACGGCAATCCTCGCCAAGATCGGCGTCACCGGCGTGAACCCGGATGTGGCGACCTTCGTGCGCACAGTCGTGATCCTGTGCCTGACCGGCGCGATCGTCGCCGTATCGGGGCAGGCTCAAGGCCTGGCTACGATCCCGGGACGGAGCGCCGTGTTCCTGGTGCTGTCGGGCCTCGCCACCGGCGCGTCCTGGCTCTGCTACTTCCGCGCCTTGGCCCTCGGGGACGCCGCGCGGGTCGCGCCGCTGGACAAGCTGAGCGTCGTCCTCGTGGCGATTTTCGGCGTGGCGGTACTCGGCGAATCCCTCACGCTTCCGAACTGGCTCGGCGTCGGCCTGATCGCCGCGGG
>NZ_CAXUJR010000011.1:41038-52240 GCF_964251405.1 uncultured Methylobacterium sp. | reverse complement strand
GTCTGGTGGGACGGCTCGTGCCTCGACCTGCGGCTGGGCCGCCTGACCGACCTCATCGACTTCGTTTCGGCCGCCGCGGAGCCGGCTGAACCTCGCCTCGCCGGGACGACGCACGATGACGGGCGCTAGGTCGGGGCGCATGTGCGCCGAGGAGGCGGCGGAAGCGGCCCTCGACGAAGCGCTGCGACGGGCATTCTGGCAGAGCCTGAACCGTGGGCCACTGCCGCCGATGCTGGCGCTTCAGGTGGCGGCCCGAGCGGTGGGTGCGCTCTACCGGCAGATGGCGGACGGCCATGAGGGGCCGGGCGGCTGCGGCTGCGGATGGGAGCCGGACCCGGACGGCGACCTCATCGTGCTGGAGGCGAACCTCGCCGCTGCACTGCTGCAACCACCCGCCGGCGAGCTCGCCCGGATGGAGCCCCTGGGGCGAGCCTGATCCCGGAATTCCGTGCCGCGGTTACGGTTCGCTTAACTCTGCCGGCCGATCATCTCTGACAGGTTGCAGGGGAGTGGGCGGATGGACGGCTTCTATCGTGGCATCGAGGCGTCGTTGCTGGCCCTGTCCCTGGCGCTCGGCCTCGGTGCCCTCATTGCGACGGCACCGGTCGGTCCCAGGGACGCGATCCAGATCGCCGTCGTGCTCCCGATGCTGAGCGTAACGGCAGGGCAGTAGCGCTGGCTCGCCCCCCAGGTCGGCCGGCACAGCCTACCCTTCACGCCGTCGTGTTTTTTCGCACCGCACGCAACGAGTTTTGCAACTGAATGCAAAGCTCGCGCTTTACTTGTCCGATGACGCTGACGATGGCCCGAGCGGCCCACGTCACCGCCGGCCCGCCGACGGAATGGCGGATGCCGGAACCATGGCAGGCAGGCGAGACCCGAGATCATGAGCCCGACGACACGTTTTCCGGCCGCCATTGTCGGCGGCCTCACACTAGCTGTTGCCGTTTTCGGTTCATCTGCCGCCCCTGCGCAGCCAGCCACGACCAAGGTCGCCGCCATTTCGGAGACCCAGGCCCAGCCCGCTCTTGCCGTCGAATCCACGGACGACATGGCCAATTGCAACCGCGCCCGTCGCCGCCTCTGGGTCGACGGCGAAGGCTGGATCGTGCGTCGCATCACGACCTGCCGCTGAGCGTCGACCGAGCGGATCAGCGCCCTCCCGGTGTGGATGATCCGGACCGTACGCAGTCTTCACCACTAGCGCGGGAGCAACCACCGGAACGACGGTGGCGCTCACGCCGTTCAACGGGATCATGAGGTTCGTTGATACGCCAGTCGAAGGAACGCGAATGATGGGGTCGTCGAAGCGATCGCTGATCGGACTATGCGGTGCCGCCATGCTGTCGTGCGCCGCAGGCGGGGTCCAGGCCCAGGGAGTCGGATACGGATACGCCCATTCCTACGTCGGCGAGGGCTACGGCTTTGCCGAACCGGCGATCCGTGGCGACTACATTGGCGCACCATACACGCGCACTCCCCGGCCGAGTGAGCTCGTTCCGAGCGTCTGGAGCTATGGGACCTACGGCGTCCCGACAATGACTGGCATCCGCACCGCGACGGTCGGCGTTCCCACCGTCTATGTGATCGATGCACCCCCCCGCACCGCGCGTCATCGGGGCTCCCGCGTCGTCAGCCGAGACGGCGGTTGGTCCAACGCCGACATTCGCGACGAGCCCAGACCCGCCAGTGCCGGCGGCGCCCGTGTCATTGCGGTGAACGTTCCGCGCCGCTGACGCCTCAACATTCCGGGCCGGTCGCGGACGGCATGATCTCGCCAGTCTGCAAGTGCTGGAGAGCTCGGCTCCCAAGATCTCAGCTCCCGGGAGCTTGAGCCCTTCGCAACAAATTAAGGTGTCGCCGTCATCCTTCGGAGTTCGATCTCCCGAGGGTGAACGGCCGGCCACCATGCATATCGTCATCGTCGATTCCAGCCGGGTGATCCTCAAGATCGTGGCCGGGCTGCTCGAGCCGCACGGGCATACGGTGACGGTGTTCACGAATTCGTCCGAGGCCCTCGACTACGTCACCGGGACGGTCTCGGTGCGTGTGCTGATCACGAGCCTCGAGGTTCGCCCGATCAGTGGGCTGGAACTGTGCTGGTCGGCGCGACTGCTCGCCGAGTCGAACCGGCCCCTCTACGTCATCACCATGTCCTCGGCGCGCAATGCCCGGAACCTCGCAGAGGCGCTGGACAGCGGCGCGGACGACTTCATCGAGAAGCCTCCTGGCGCTGAGGAGCTGCACGCCCGCCTGCGCGCGGCGGAACGCCTGACGACGATGCAGGGTGAGCTCATCCGCCTCGCCGAGACCGATCCGCTGACGGGCCTCCTCAACCGGCGCGCCTTCCTGCAGCGCACGCGGGACGCGGCCGAGCGCGTCGGCAATCATGGGCGGATGGCGGCGATCCTGGTCGATATCGACCATTTCAAGCGCATCAACGACGAATACGGCCACGACGTCGGCGACGCGGCGATCCAGAGCGTGTCCCGCGAGATCGCCGCGGATGGGATCGTCGGCCGGCTCGGCGGCGAAGAATTCGCCGTCGTCCTCGCACACCGAACCATGGCCGAGGCGGAGACGATCGCCAACCGCCTGCGCCTCGTCATGGAGGCGATGCGCCTGCGCGGCGCACGCACGCCGATCCGCCTCACCTGCAGCTTCGGCGTCAGCGAATGGTCGGAGGGCGACACCGTCGAAGGTCTGATCAAGCGGGCCGACATCGCGCTCTACGAGGCCAAGACGGCGGGCCGCAACCGTGTGGTCTCCGCCTCCACCGACCTCATCCTCGATCGCGCCGGCTGAGCCGCCAACAGGGCGGCCCTTGCCGGCCTCCCGTCAGACGCCCCTGCGGCGCTGCGCGTCGAGGCTCCACGGGCCGGCGCCGGCCGCGGCGAGGTAGAGGAAGATGAAGCAGAACAGGATCGCCGCGTCGCCGCCGTTGAGTGACGGGAAGACGTTGCGCGGCGCATGCGCGATGAAATAGGCGAACGCCATCTGGCCCGACAGGATGAAGGCCGTCGGCCGCGTGAACAGGCCGAGGACGATCAGCACGCCGCCGACGAGTTCGAGGATGCCGGCGGCGCCGATCATCGAGATGAGCTCGGGCGCGTTGCCGCCCCCCGAGCGCGGCGGGAAGCCGAACAGCTTCTGAGTGCCGTGCGCGAGGAACAAGAGTCCCGTCATGATGCGCAGGACGCTCAGCAAGCGCGGCGCCCAGTTGGTCGAGATCGCGTCGAGGTTCATGCGGGCCAGTCTCCGTCAGCGGCCTGAAGGCTGCCGGCGGCAGCTTGGCCGCCGCATCCAGCATGAAACGGGTTCGGGCGTCGACTCGACTCCCGGTGCGGCATGGCACATGCCGCCTCCGGGCTCCGGGTCGAGGCCGGAGGCCGGACGACGGGGGCTCCGCCGACCTACGGCTCCTTGAAGCCGTATTCCGGCACGCCGTCGTCGTTGCCGTAGTACTTGTACGGCAGGAACTTGCCCGACATGCTCATCTTGACCCGGTCGCCCTTGTTGTTGGGCTCGCGCTCCATCGTCATGTTGAAGTCGATCGCGGACATGATGCCGTCGCCGAAATCCTCCTGGATCAGCTCCTTCCAGGTGGTGCCGTAGACCATCACCAGCTCGTAGAAGCGGTAGATCAGCGGGTCGGTGGGCGGCATCTGCGGGATCGAGCCGCGATAGGGCGCCTCGTTCAGCATCCGCTCTTCCGGTTCGGTGAGGCCGAACAGCTCCGCCGCCTTCTTGGCCTGGGCCTTGGGCAGCTTCATCTGGCCCATGCAGGCGGCCGTGATCAGGATCGGCGAGATGCCGCCGATCTCTTCCTGGATGTACTTCCAGGTCCAGCCTTTCTCGCGCTTGATGTCGAGCAGCTTTTCCGTGAGGTCTTCGCGCTTCATGGCGGTCTCCTGATGATCGGATATGTCGCGGGAATCCCCGCCCCTTGCGGGGAGGAGGCAGGGGTGGAGGTGGTTGGGTGACCCTCTGCGGAGGCTAGCGGAACCACCCCCACCTCCGGCTCCTCCCCTCAAGGGGAAGGAGAGAGCGCTCTGCTCAGCCGAGCGCGGCGGCGGCCTCGTCGGCCTCCGTCAGAGTCAGGCGTACGACCGGCGGGTGGCGCTGGTCGTAGCCCTCGGGCTGCGCGTCGCGAAAGGTGCGGCTGCGCGAGACGAGGAACTCGATGAGGTGGTTGCGCAGGGCGTAGTAGCCCGGCTGGCGGTGGAGCCCGGTCCGGGTACGATCCTTCGGCAGCGGGTTCTCGACGATCTCGGCGACCCGGGCCTCCGGGCCGTTCGTCATCAGCACGATGCGGTCGGCGAGGTAGATCGACTCGTCGACGTCGTGGGTGATCATGAACACGGTCTGCCCGGTCTCGACGCAGATGCGCCGAACCTCATCTTGCAGCGTCCCGCGCGTCAATGCGTCGAGCGCCGAGAACGGCTCGTCCATCAGCAGCATCTTCGGCTCGATCGAGAGCGCGCGGGCGATGCCGACGCGCTGCTTCATCCCGCCCGACAGCTCGGCCGGCCGCTTGTGCTCGGACCCGGCGAGACCAACCAGCGCAATGGCCTTGCGGGCGCGGGCCTCGATCTCCGCCTTCGGGGCGTTGCGCCAGCGCGAGGACACGGCGTAGGCGACGTTGCCCAGCACCGTGCGCCACGGCAGCAGCGCGTGCCCCTGGAAGATCACGGCGCGGTCGAGGCTCGGCCCCTCGATCGCCCGGCCGTCGGCGATGCAGACGCCCTCGCTCGGCGCCTCGAGCCCGGCCAGGATGTTGAGCACCGTGGTCTTGCCGCAGCCGGAATGGCCGATCATGCAGACGAACTCGCCCCGCCGCATCGACAGCCACAGGTTCTCGAACACGGTCGTCTGCTTGCCCCCGGGCGCCGGGTAGCGGCGGGCGATGCCTTCGATCGAGATGAACTTGTCGGAAGACTTCTGATCGGGTGACATGCGGCCGGGTTCCGGGCTGTCGGTCAGGCGGGCGGGCGTGGCCGCCGGGAAGGGGGTCAGCGCATTCATCGCGGGGCCTATTCCGGGAAGGTCACGAGGCGCTGCGCGCGGGCGAGCAACTGGTCGAGGATCATGCCCACGACGCCGATCAGCAGGATCGAGGTGATCACGTTGGTGATCGAGAGGTTGTTCCACTCGTTCCAGACGAAGTAGCCGATGCCGGTGCCGCCGACCAACATCTCGGCCGCCACGATCACGAGCCAGGCGATGCCGATGGAGATGCGCATGCCGGTGAGGATGGTGGGGGCGGCCGCCGGCAGGATCACCGTGAAGGCGCGGCGCAGCGGGCCGACCTCCAGGGTCCGGGCGACGTTGAGCCATTCCTTGCGGGTGCCCGAGACCCCGAAGGCGGTGTTGATCAGCATCGGCCAGAGCGAGCAGATGAAGATGACGAAGATCGCCGAGAGCCCCGAATCCTTGATCGTGAACAGTGCGAGCGGCATCCAGGCCAAGGGCGAGACGGGCTTGAGAAGCTGGATGTAGGGGTCGAGCGCCTTGCTCATCAGCGGCGACATCCCGATCAGGAAGCCCACCGGGATCGCCACCAGCACGGCCAGCCCATAGCCCAGCGCCACGCGCCCGATCGAGTAGGCGAGCTGGATGCCGAGCCCCTTGTCGTTGGGGCCGCGGTCGTAGAACGGGTCCTTGAGGTGTCCCCAGATCGTGGCCGCGACGTCCAGCGGCCCCGGCATCGCCGACTTGCCGGTGGTGGCCGACAGTCCCATCAGCGCCGCATATTCGGGGTCCATCGCCTGGGTCTTCGACAGGCCGCTCGTGGCGATCTGCCAGGCGAGCAGGAAAGCGGCGAGCAGCGCCAGCGAGACGATGACCGCACGGAGGTTGAGAGATGCGCTGGGCATCGCTCAGATCGCCCGCTTGATCGCAAAGGAGTCGAGGTACTCCTTGGGCTTGGCCGGATCGAACACCTTGCCCATCACCGAGAAGCTCTTGGTGGTCGAGGTCGGCGGCGTCAGCCCGTCCTGCTGCATCCGCTTGACGGCGTCGGTGGCCAGGAACACCTGCTTGGCGACGCCGTCGTAATCGACCTCGCCCTTGATCTGACCCCACCGCTTCATCTGGGTCATGATCCAGATGGCGAAGGATTGCCAGGGGAAGGGGTCGAAATCGACCCGATCCGCAACCTTCTTCACCCCGCCCAAGCCGTCGGCGTAGGTGCCGGTCAGGACCTGCTCCACCACGGTGAGCGGCTGGTTGAGGTAGTTCGCCGGCGCGATCGCGGCGGCGATGTCCTTGCGGTTCTCGGCCTTCGAGGCGAAGGCGGTGGCCTCGATGATGGCGCGCAGGAGCGCCGCGTAGGTGTTGGGCGTCTGCGTCACGAAATCCTGCGAGGCCGCGAAGGCGCAGCAGGGGTGGCGGTCCCAGATCTCCTTCGAGAGGATGTGGATGAAGCCGACCCCGTCAAAGACCGCGCGCTGGTTCACCGGATCGGGCGCGAGGAACCCGTCGATGTTCTCGGCGCGCAGGTTCGCGACCATGTCGGGCGGCGGGACGCTGCGGATCTGCACGTCGGCGTCGGGGTCGATGCCGTGCTCGGCGAGGTAGTAGCGCAGCAGATAGTTGTGCATCGAGTAGTCGAACGGCACGGCGAGCTTGAAGCCCTTCCAGTCCTTGGGGTCGCGCCGGTCCTTGTGCTTGAGCGCCAGCGTGATCGCCTGGCCGTTGACGTTCTCCACCGCCGGCATCGTGTAGGGGGTCGGCGTCGAACCGAGCCCCAGCGAGATCGCGATCGGCATCGGCGCCAGCATGTGGGCGGCGTCGTATTCCTTGTTCAGGGTCTTGTCGCGGATGACCGCCCAGCCGGCCGTCTTCACGACCTCCACGTCGAGGCCCTGCTTGGCGTAGAAGCCCATCGGTGAGGCCATGATGATCGGCGTCGCGCAGGTGATCGGGATGAAGCCGATCTTGAGCGCCTTCTTCTCCGGCGTCCCGGCCTGGGCCAGCGCCTCGGCGGCGAACTTGACGGGGAAGAACTGGCTCACGGCGGCGAGCGCGGTTGCCGCGCCGACACTGCGCAGGAAAGCCCGGCGCTGGGCATCGTGCGGAAACAAAGCCCGCATGACCGCAGCTTCGACCACGCGCTCGATCTGCGCGTCCCCGCTCGGCGCCGCATCGTGCTCGGCTTGCGAGGCATGCGCGCCGCAGGAGCAGCCGCGCTGCTTCAGCGTGAGCTTGGAATCGAACGGATCGTCGAACAGCGCCATCGCGTTTGCCTTCCCCGAGAACAGCAGGCACTGCGCAAGCAGCGTGCCATGTCGGATGCGGCGGAGTTCGTCAGTTGCATCAGTTCTTTAGGGAAAAGCGATCCGCTACGGATTTTCGTAGGCTACGAAAGGTCGTAATCAATGTTACGGAATTTCGTAGCCCGTGCTGAATATGTCGTGCGCCGTATCATGTCTTCAAAGAAGTGGACTTGGCTGCAGGCTTCGAATGGGTCGGTGAGGCGCGCGTGTTTGACCGTCGAATGATGGGTCAGTTCGTCTGCCTCCCGATTCGGTCATTCCGGGCCGCGAAGCGGAGCCCCGGAATGACGAAGGGGGATCGAGTGCCCAAGACTCGCCAGCAGGTGGTGCGGTGAGCCTTCCGCACATCCCCTTCACGCCAGCGGATGTGTTCTAGCGTGAACGCTTCCTACGGCCCCGCCTTCGATTGCGCGCCCGAGGCGATGCTGGTGCTCGATCCGGGCACCGACGCCATCGACGATGCCAACCCGGCGGCGACGCGCCTCCTCGGCTACACGCGCAACGAACTGCGCGGCATGCGCGTGACGGCACTCCACCCGGACCAGGTCCCGACGCTCATCGTCTTCACGCAGGCGGTCCAGGCCCGGGGCCGCGACTGGACCCACGCGCTGACGCCCCGCCACGCCGGCGGCCACGCCCTCCATGTCGAGTACAGCGGCGCCCTGCTGCCGGGCGACCCAGACAAAATCCTCGTCAGCTTGTTCGACCTCGACGAGCGCCGCCGACGCCTCATCGACACCGAGGCCGACGCACACATGCGCGCGGGCCTGACCGAGTGGCAGCGCATGGAGCGCATCTTCCGCGACATCGAACGGGAGAACCAGCTCATCCTGCGGGCGGCGGGTGAGGGCATCTACGGCGTCAACGCCGAAGGGATCACCACCTTCATCAACCCGGCCGCCGAGCGGATGCTGGGTTGGCAGGCGGCCGACCTCGTCGGGCGCGACATGCATTCCACCGTCCATCACAGCCACCCGGACGGTTGCCACTACCCCCACCACGATTGCCCGATCTACGCGGCCTTTCGCGACGGCGCTGTGCATCAGGTCGACACGGAGGTGTTCTGGCGCCGCGACGGAACGCCGTTCTACGTTGCCTACACCTCGACGCCGATCCGCGACCGAGGCCGACTGCTCGGCGCCGTGATCGTGTTCCGCGACATCAGCCAGCGCCGCGAGGCCGACGAGCAGTTGCGTAACGCGCTTGCCGAGGTCGACAGCCTGCGCGAGCGCCTGGAACTCGAGAACGCCTACCTGCGCGAGGAAATCCGCGAGGGAGGCCACCATCAGGGCATTATCGGGCGCTCGCCCGCGATCGAGGCGACCTTGCGCCAGATCGACCTCGTCGCCGGCACCGACGCCACCGTCCTCGTCACAGGCGAATCCGGCACCGGCAAGGAGTTGATCGCGCGGGCCATCCACGAGGCGAGCCGCCGCCGCGACCGGCCGCTGATCCGCGTGAACTGCGCCGCGATCCCGCGCGAGCTGTTCGAGAGTGAGTTCTTCGGCCACGCCAAGGGCGCCTTCACCGGCGCGCTCCGCGACCGGGTCGGCCGGTTCGAGCTCGCCGACGGCGGCACCCTGTTCCTCGACGAGGTCGGCGAGATTCCCCTCGACCTCCAGGGCAAGCTGCTCCGCGTGCTGCAGGAGCGCCAGTTCGAGCGCGTCGGCGAGGAGCGCACGCGGGCCGTCGACGTGCGCCTCGTCGCCGCCACCAACCGCGACCTCAGGACGGAGGTGAAGCGCGGGCGCTTTCGCGAGGACCTCTATTTCCGCCTCAACGTCTTCCCGATCGCGGCCGTGCCCCTGCGCGAGCGCCCGGAGGACATCCCCCTGATCGCCCAACACTTCCTGCGAGGGGTGGTGCGGCGGCTGAACGTGCCCGAACTGCGCCTCACCGAGGGCGACGTCCGCCGCCTCACACGCTACGACTGGCCCGGCAACGTGCGCGAACTCGAGAACATCATCGAGCGAGCCGCGATCCTGGCCGTACGCGGCCGGATGCGCTTCGACCTGCCAGAGCCCGAAGAGGGAGCGGTCTCGCAGCGCCCGATGGCACCTGAAAGACCGAACTCAGCCCCGATCACCGAGGCCGAGCGCCGCGCCCTCGCCCGCGCCGACATCGTCGCCGCCCTCGCCCTCAGCCAGGGCCGGATCTTCGGCGCAGGCGGAGCCGCCGAGATCCTGGGAGTGAAGCCGACCACCCTCGCCTCGCGCATCAAGGCTTTCGCCATCGCGCGCAAATAGACCTGCGCCATGACAAGCCGCCCGATCGGCGCAGGGCACCCATGCTCACTGCGCATCTGGAAACCGCGGGTACCGAGAATTGTCGGGATCGCGGAAGCCCGGATCGAACATCTCGTAGGCTAGAGCAGTCTGGTCTCAGCGAGAACATGATGACCGAGCGTCGCACGATTCCCCGGATCAAGGTCATCTTGCCGACCTTGTGCTGGAATCAGTTCCGTCCGGATTTCTATGCAATCACCGACGACGTGTCCCAACATGGCATCCGGTTCAAGTCGTCCGTGGTCCCGGAGGTAGGCGAGGCTCTGGTCTGCAGCATCCGCTATGCCGGTTCCCTGGAAACCGAGGTCATCCGCTCCGGCAAGCAGCGTTTCGCCGTTCGCATCCTGCGGGCCGAGTATCCGCTGAGGTTGATCGCCCAGAACCTCGTCTCCCTGGCCCAGGACCAGCAAGTCAAACCGCTGGCCGAGCGCGCAGCGCCGCGTATCGTGCCCAAGGACCAGGACGTCGTCGTCACCACGGCGCTTGGCGCGATGATCCCGGGCCGCGTCCTCAACATCTCCGTCTCGGGGGTCGCCGTCTCCCTCGACGAGACCATCGAGGTCGGCACGCTCGTGCTGATCGGCAGCACGCCGGCCAAGGTCTCCCGGTCCTTCGAGAACGGGATCGGCGCCGCGTTCCTGTCGCCGTTCCGCGACGGCGAGGTCGGCCCCGACGTCGTCCTCTGAAGGATCGCCCCGAAACCGTAAGGCCGGCGCCTTCGAGACGCTGATGCGACGATGGAGACTCGAACCATCAGGGCGGTTTCGATCGACGTTTCGATGAGATTGCGCCGGTAGGTTTATCATTTGTCAATCGGATGGCGATAGCGTCGCGGTCAGGGACACCAGGGTCTTCGATGCAAATCTCCGCCAGCGCAGGGTATTCGCGGACCGTAAATGGGCGTTCGACTGGGCTGTCAACGCTCAAGGCGGCTGCCGCCTGTCCTGGTTTGCTGCGCAAAATCATCCGCAACATGATCGAGTCCTGGCCGGACGAGGTCTACGATCAGGGCATCGTCGAAGCCCAGCGTTTCGGACGCCGGACCTTCTTCGTCTGCGATCCCGCGCTGATCCGAACCCTCCTCGTCGACCAGGCCGATGCGGTGATCCGCGAGGACTTCATGATCAGCGCGCTCTCGCCCATGCTCGGGCGCGGCATCCTCACCTCGGACGGGGCGCCCTGGCGGGCTCAGCGCCGGACGGTGTCGCCCCTGTTCCGGCCGGATAGCATCGAGGCCCTCGTACCGGCGATGCACGACGCCGTGTCCAGAACCGCGGAGCGCTGGGAGGCTCGCGAGCCCGGGACGTTCGACCTGCTCGACGAGATGATGCGCACCACCTTCGACATCATCGGAGCCACCACGTTGCCGGACGAGCCGGCCCTCGACGTGGCGGCCTTCGGGCGGTCCCTCAACGCCTATCTCGACAGCGTCGGCTGGAAGGTCGCCCTGTCCATGCTCGGGGCGCCGGGCTGGATGCCGCATCCGGGCTCGCTCCGCGCCGCCCGGGCCGCCCGTCATCTGCGCAGCACCATTGCGGGGATCGTCGCGCGGCGTCGCGCCGGCGACCGGATCGGCGACGATCTTCTCGGCCTCATGATGCGGGCGAGCGATCCAGCCGCCCCCGTGGGTTGCCCGCACG
>NZ_CAXUJR010000011.1:29042-40938 GCF_964251405.1 uncultured Methylobacterium sp. | reverse complement strand
GAGGCCCTGACCGACAACCTCCTGACCTTCATCGCGGCCGGCCACGAGACGACGGCGCTCGCCATGGCCTGGACCTTCCGCCTGATCGGGGAGAACCTGCAGGTCGAAGGGCGGCTGCGCGCCGAGATCGCCTGTGCGGGCGAAAGACCCTCACCGGAAGCACTCCCCTATGCCCGCCAGGTCGTGATGGAGGCCATGCGACTCTATCCGCCGGCTCCCATGGTGGTGCGCCAGGCCGTCTCCGACGTGCGGCTCGGATCGGCCACTATCCCGGCCGGTTCCTCGATCCACGTCCCGATCTACGCGGTCCACCGCCACAAAGCCCTCTGGACCGACCCGGAGACGTTCGATCCCGACCGTTTCGCTCCGGAGATGCAGCGGGACCGCTACAGCTACCTGCCGTTCGGCGCCGGCCCACGGGTCTGCATCGGCATGGGCTTCGCCTTGACGGAATGCGTCGTCATCCTGGCGGGTCTTCTGCCGCGATTCCGTTTCGAGGTCCCAGCGGGCCCGCGCCCCGAGGCTCGGTTCAAGGTCACCCTGCGGCCCCACGGCGGAATGCCGATGCGGATCGGGCGTCGCGCCCGGGCCAACCGATGAAGGGCGCCGGATCCGCCTCATCCGCGAAAGGCCCGACCTCGTCCTCCCGTCCCGACGGGACCGCGGACTCGAGCCTCATTCGCACCTTGAGCGAGACCGACGCGATTCCGGCGATGGGCGCGATTCCGACGCGCTATCTGACCGAGGCCTTGGCCAGTCAGCTCGCCGAGACCCTGGATCTCGCGACCTATCTCGCCGTCACCCACATCGTCGTCGCGATCGCCGTCGTGGGATTCTTCTGGGAGGTGGCGTCCCACACCTACCTCGTGACGCTCCTGCTCATGGTCTCGACCAGCATCCTCCTCCTGCCGTTGGGGGTCTGGATCAGCCGGTACCAGCCGGCCTGGCTGCCCTCCGTCGCGTTCAGGACGCGCAGCGTTGGAACCGTCCTGCTGTGCCTGGGCATCGCATGGTCGACGATGCCGCTCACGCTTTTCGGCCCATCAGATGTCGATCACCGCATGCTGGTGGTGGCGATCGTCGCCGGCCTGATCGCCACCACCTTCACGCTCCATGGGATCCCGAACCTGTCGGCCCGGTTCTGCATCCCGATCGTGCTCGGAAGCTTCGTGGCGCTCGCGAGGACCGGCGAGCATGTCGCCGCCGTCCTCGCGGTTTTCCTGACCATCTACGCCGCCTTCGTGCTGTTGAGCACCCGGCGGATGACCCGGCTCGCCACCGAGCGCAACCTCGACCGCGTCCGCGTCAGCGACCAGAAGGAGACGATCGGCCTGCTCCTCCACGAGTTCGAGGCGAGCACCAGCGACTGGCTCTGGGAGACGGACGCGGCCGGGACCCTGCAGCATGTCTCCGACCGGATCGCGGAGGTCTCGGGAATTCCGGTCGACAAATTGCTGCACGCACCGTTCGAGAAGCTCCTCCGCTCCGACAGTTCCGCCGGATTGCTCGGGGAAGGCAGCCGCGAACTGATCGCGCTGACGCAGAACAGGACGCCGTTCCGCGATCACATCGTCGAGATTCCGGGAGCCGACGGCCCGCGCTGGTGGCGGCTGAGTGGAAAGCCCGCCTACGATGGCGGGGGGAGCTTCGCGGGTTTCCGAGGCGTCGGCGCCGATATCACGGCGACGCGTCGGTCCGAGGACCAGATCGCCTACCTGGCGAGTTACGATTCCCTGACCTCCCTCGCCAACCGCAGCCTGTTCGGAGCGCAGGCCGCCGTCGAATGCGAGCGCGCTGGCCGCACGAACGAGCCCTGCGCGCTGCTCTGCCTCGACCTCGACGGCTTCAAGATCGTCAACGACACCTTCGGCCACCATTTTGGCGACCGGCTCCTGCAGCAGGTGGCGCGCCGGCTTCGGGCGGCCGTCGAGAACGGCGAACTCGTCGCCCGGCTCGGTGGTGACGAGTTCACGGTCTTGGTCCCCCGGCTGCAGGAGGCGCAGGCGGTGGCGCTCGCCGAGCGGCTCATCGCTACCCTCAGCGTGCCCTACGCCATCGATGGGATCCAGGTCGAGATCGGCGCCAGCGTCGGCATCGCCATGACTCCCAGAGACGCGGGGGAACCCCAGGGTCTGATGGGCAAGGCCGATCTCGCCCTCTACCGCGCCAAGTCGAACGGCAAGGGCCGGGTCTCGGTGTTCGAGCCGGCGCTGGAGCGTGTCCTGCGCGCCCGCCGGGAACTCGAGACGGATCTCAAGGCCGCCATCGCCCATGACGACCTGGAACTCAATTACCAACCCCTGGTCAGCCTGACGGGCGGCCGCGTCCACGCCTTCGAGGCCCTGCTGCGCTGGAACACCCCGCTGCGTGGATTCGTCTCACCGGCCGAGTTCGTGCCGGTGGCCGAAGCCTGCGGGCTCATCTCGATCATCGGGCGTTGGGTGCTGCATCAAGCCTGTGCGGAGGCCACCCGCTGGCCAAGCGACATCCGCATCGCCGTCAACATCTCGCCGTCCCATTTCCGCCACTCGGATCTTCTGCAGGACGTGGTCGATGCCCTGGCGGCGAGCGGCCTCGATCCGAACCGCCTCGAGATCGAGATCACCGAGTCGATCTTCTTCGAGATGAACGCGGCGATCGCCGCCAACCTGCGCGAGTTGCGCGCGCTGGGAGTGCGCATCGCGCTGGACGATTTCGGGACCGGCTATTCGAGCTTGAGCTACCTGATCCGCTTCCCGGTCGACAAGATCAAGATCGACCGCTCGTTCATCAAGGACATGAGCACCCGCCACGAATGCCTGGCGATCATCGAGGCCATTCTGACCCTCGCGGGCAAACTCTCGATCACGGTGACGGCGGAGGGCGTCGAGAGCGTCGAGCAGGCCCGGATGCTGCGCGACCGCAAATGCGGCGACATCCAGGGCTTCCTGTTCAGCACGGCCCGTCCGAAGGGCGAGATCCAGGGCCTCATCGAGACGCTGCCGGAGCGCTTCCACCAGATCTTCCCCGCCGATGATAGGCAGGAGCCTTCGCAGCCCCGGCGCCTCTCGGCCTGAGAGGCGGCCGTCGGCCGAGGGGCCGACCTGCCGCCGAATTCGACCGCAAGGGACGGGATGCGCGCGTATGCCAGTTTCCTCAAACCGGGCGCTGAGGCAGCGTGTGCGTCACGGCGCTGCGAGAGGATGCCCGATCGATGATTCCCATTGTCCCGGACGAGACGAGCGGCCCTGCCGCGACGGAGGCCGCGTGCCGGAAAGCCCTGGCCGACCGCGATCCCTCGGCCGATGGGCTGTTCGTCTACTCGGTCCGCAGCACCGGCATCTACTGCCGCCCGAGTTGTCCGGCGCGGCGAGCACGCCCCGAGAACATCGCCTTCCACGCCACCTGCGCCGAGGCGGAAGCCGCGGGCTTTCGCCCCTGTCGGCGCTGCCGCCCCAACGAGGCCAGCCTCGCCGAGCGCCATGCCGAGGCGGTGACGCGCGCCTGCCGGCAGATCGAAGCCGCCGAGACGATGCCGGATCTCGCCGGTCTCGCGCGCGTCGCCGGCATGAGCCCGTTCCACTTCCACAGGGTGTTCAGCCACGTCGCCGGGATCACGCCTGCGGCCTATGGCGAAGCCTGCCGCGCCCGGCGCCTCGCCGCTTTGCTGCCCGCAGCCGGGTCGGTGACCGAGGCCCTCTACGAGGCGGGATTTGGCGCGCCGAGCCGCTTCTACGACAGGGCCAAGGACCGGCTCGGGATGACACCCTCACGCTACCGAACGGGCGGACTCGGTGCGCGCATCCGCTTTGCCGTCGGCGCCTGCAGCCTCGGTGCGATCCTGGTGGCCGCGACCGAGACGGGGATCTGCGCCATCCTCCTCGGGGACGATCCCGACGCGCTGCTGCGCGACCTGCAGGACCGTTTCCCCAAAGCCGAGATCGTCGGCGGCGATCCCGACTTCGAGGCTCTGGTGGCGCAGGTCGTCGGCCTCGTCGAAGCCCCGGCGCGGCCGGTCGCCCTGCCCCTCGATATCGGCGGCACCGCCTTCCAGCAGCGGGTCTGGGAGGCGTTGCGGCGGATCCCGCCGGGCACGACGGCGACCTATGCGCAGATCGCCGGGGCGATCGGGCAGCCCGGCGCGGTGCGCGCGGTCGGGCTCGCCTGCGGCGCCAACGCGCTGGCGGTCGCCATTCCCTGCCACCGCGTGGTGCGTTCGGACGGGTCCCTGTCGGGCTACCGCTGGGGCATCGCGCGCAAGCGCGACCTGCTCGACCGCGAGGCCGGTTGCGTCATGGCGGCGAGCCCATCGCCGCCCGGGTGATGCCATCCGCGCCGATGTCGTCGCTGCCGGCCATCCCGAGATCCACGATGAGCCGGCCGCGGGCGCGGCTGACGCGGCTCTTCACCGTGCCGACAGCGACCCCGCAGATCACGGCCGCCTCCTCGTAGGTGAAGTTCTGGGCGCCCACGAGCACCAGCGCCTCGCGCTGGCTCAACGGAAGGGCGTCGAGCGCCGTGCGGAACTCGCGCAGTTCGAGGCGGACCTCCTGCTCGGGCAGGCTCGTGAGGCGGCCCGCATGCACGCCATCGGCATCCTCGACCTCACGCTTGCGCTTGCGCTGCTCGGAATAGAACAGGTTGCGCAGGATCGTGAACAGCCAGGCGGTGAGATTGGTGCCGCGGGTGAAGCTGTCGGCCTTGCTCCAGGCCCGAACCAGGGTGTCCTGAACGAGGTCGTCGCTGCGGTCGAGGTCGTAGGTCAGGGTGTAGGCGAAGGCGCGGAGCGACGGAATCGCTCCGATGAGCAGCGCGCGCATCTCGTCATCGGCGGCGTTCGGCGTGCCGGTCGGTTGAGGTGAGGCCGCCATCACGGTGTCTCCCGTCGTGTCGCCAAGTCGGCGAGAAGGGCTTCGAAGCGCTCCGGCATCGGTTGGGTCAGGATGTCGGCGTAGAGGAGCTTGAGGTTCCGACCGATTCGGTGCCGGACCTCGCCGTCGATCGGAGCTCGGATCGTCCCTCCGCATGGTGAGCGCGGCCGGCCCGCGACGATCGTCGTCGGGGCGGAAGCTCCCGAAGGAGGAGCCTCGGCGCCGTCCGGGACGATGCCGACCGCCTGCACGGTGTCATCCTGTTTCATCGTAATCGGATCCTCGACGGCCGGTGCCGGCACCTCGCGTGAAGAGGAGCGTGTCGACGTAAAGTGAAGCGGCCGTTCTCTTGGAGCCTGCGCTAAGGAGATCGCGTTTAATGGGTTGTGAAGAATGCATTCACCATACTTTAAGATAACCGAAACCGCTCCCGCCGAGCTTGATTCCAGCGCCGCCGCTCATCGAAATCGCAGAAAGCTTGGCAACGAGCTTGGCAATACGTCAACAGACCTGAGGCATCAATACCGGAGATCTTGAACGGACATCTCAGCGGGGCGGCGACTGCGCCCGTGACCCGGCCGCCGGTACCGAGCATGCCCACAGCCGAGCGTCAGCGGTCCGATCGGGCCGTCCTCGACGGCGAACGCCGACGTCGGGACGCGTGACGACGCCAGCCATGGGAGCGCAGGAGCTGCAGACCCGGATCGCCATCCCCGGAAGACACGGCATCCCGCTTGCTTCGCCGCCCCGGCCGCGGGCGGGGTTCGGCGCCGGGCTGACCGTCGCAACGGGCTGTCATCGGCCCTCACGCCACAATCACCGCAAACCTGGAGAGTGACGACGTGACGGATGCCACCTCGATGCCCGCGACCGCGTGCCGCCCTCCGTCGCGACGTTCCCTCGGGCACCGTGCCGCGACATTGGCGGCGGGCATCGTGCTGACGGTGCAGCCGGCGCTCGCCGAGAGCGTGCTCCGCATCGCCATGACCGCCGCCGACATCCCGACCACGACCGGCATGCCCAATAACGGCTTCGAGGGAATGCGCTTCCTCGGCTATCCGGTCTTCGAGAGCCTCGTCTTGTGGGATCTCACCCGCACCGACCGGCCCGCCGGCCTGCGGCCGGGCCTGGCGGAACGCTGGGAGCAGTCGACCGAGAACGGGAAGACCTGGATCTTCCACCTGCGCCGCGGCGTCACCTTCCATGACGGCACGCCCTTCGATGCCGATGCCGTGATCTGGAACCTCGACCGCTACTTCAAGGCCGACAGCCCGCACTACGAGCTGCAGGGGGCTGGCATCACCCGGGCTCGGGCCTCGCTGCTCGAGAGCTACGCCAAGATCGACGACCACACCGTGTCCATCACCTCGTCGGTGGTCGCCTCCTACTTTCCGTTCATGACCGCCTACATCCTGTTCACCGCGCCGGCATCGTTCGAGAAGGCGGGGCGGGACTGGGCCAAGGTCGCGATGCTGCCCGCGGCCGGAACCGGACCGTTCCGGATCGAGCGGGTCGCCCCACGCGAGTCGGTCGTCCTCGCCCGCCACGACGGCTACTGGGACCGGGACCGGACCGCGAAGGTCGACAAGGTGCGGCTCGCGCCGATCCCGGAGGCCAATGCCCGCATCGCGGCCCTGCGCGCCGGCCAGGTCGATTGGATCGAGGCCCCGGCTCCCGATGGCATCGCTTCGCTGAAGCAGGCAGGATTCGCCGTCACCACCGGGTCCTACCCGCATGTCTGGCCGTGGTTCTACAATATCGGCGCGGTGGGCAGCCCGCTGAAGGACGTTCGGGTTCGCCAGGCGCTCAACTACTGCATCGACCGCGACGGCATGACGGCGTACCTGAGCGGCACCGCCGAGCCGGCCGTCGGCTGGCTCAAAGCGAGCGACCCGAATTTCGGCACGCCTGCGAACCGCTACGGCTTCGATCCGGCCAAGGGCAAGGCGCTGCTGGCCGAGGCCGGGTACGGCGGGGCAAAGCCGCTCGCCTTCAAGGTGATGATCTCGACGTCGGGCTCTGGGCAGATGCAGCCCCTGCCGATGAACGAGTTCCTGCAGGAGAACCTCCGCCAAGCCTGCGGCGTCGAGGTCGCCTTCATCGTCTCGGAATGGCAGGTGCTGTTCTCGTCGCTCCGCTCGGCGCCCGACGCGCCTTCGCTCCAGGGCGCCATGGCCCTCAACGTCAGCTCGCCCTCCTCGGATTCCTCGGTGATGGCGCGCTACTTCTCTTCGGTGAACATTCCCCCGAAGGGCTTCAACTTCGAGCACTGGAAGGACGAGGTCTTCGACGCGTCCCTGAAGACCCTGTCGGAATCCTCCGATCCGGCCGAGATCGCCGCGGCGACGCGGGCCGCCCACGAGCGGCTCGTGGACAACCCGCCCTGGCTCTTCGTGGTCCACGACCTCAACCCCCGGGCGATGTCGCCGCGGGTGCAGGGATTCGTGTCGCCGCAATCCTGGTTCGTCGACCTCACCCGCGTCAGCCTGAAATAGGACCGTCCCGCATGGCCGAACCGGCGACCGACCCCGCGTTCCTGCCCGCCCATGTCCTGGCCGCGCAGATCGCATCGCGAACCCTCTCGCCGGTCGACGCCGTCGAGGCGATGCTCGCGCGCATCGCCCGGCTCGAACCGCGCCTGAAGGCCTTCGTCGAGGTCTACGCCGCTGATGCGCGCCTCGCCGCCGAAGGCGCCGATCGCGCGATCCGGTCCGGCCACGCCCTCGGTCCGCTCCACGGGGTTCCGGTGGCGCTGAAGGATCTCGTCGACGTCGAGGGACGGATCACCACCGGCGGCTCCCTCGCCTTCCGCGACCGGCGTGCAACCACGACGGCGACCATCGTCCGGCGGATGATCGCCAGAGGGATGATCGTGCTCGGCAAGACCCACACGGTCGAGTTCGCCTTCGGCGGCTGGGGCACCAACGCCCGCATGGGCACGCCCTGGAATCCCTGGGATCTGGCGCGAGCCCGCACTCCCGGCGGGTCGAGCAGCGGCTCGGGCGTCGCGGTGTCCGCCCGCATGGCGCCCTGGGCGATCGGCACCGATACCGGCGGCTCGATCCGGATGCCGGCCGCCTTCTGCGGTCTCACCGGCCTCAAGGTCACCACGGGTCGCATCAGTGCCGCCGGGATCGTCCCCTTGAGTACGACCCTCGACACGCCGGGACCCATGGCCCGCAGCGTCGCCGACGTGGCGCTTCTCTACGACGTCCTCCAGGGTTCCGATCCGCTCGATCCCAACACCCGCGGGGTCGTGCCCGCCGACCCGATGCCGACCCTCGACCGGGGCGTGCGCGGCCTTCGCTTGGGCCGGATGCCGCAGGGTGAGCGCGCCGCCGTCGCGCAGGACATGCTGGAGGCCTACGACCGCTCGCTGGATCTCCTCGCCGATCTCGGCGCCGAGATCGTCGAGGTGGCGCTGCCGTTCCGGTTCGCCGAGATGATGACGGCCTCGAACCTCCACATGGCGGAGGCCTATCACGTCAACGGGCGTCTCGCCGAGGACCCGGACAGCCCCCTCGACCCGGCGGTGCGCAAGCGCATCCTGGCGGGCGCCGGCATCTCGGCGGCGGACTACCTGCGCGCGCGCCAGGACCAGGTCGCGATGAAGGGCCAGATGGCGGCGGCGATGTCCGGTATCGACGCGCTGCTGACCCCGACGACGGAGCACGCGGCCGTGCCCCTCGACGGGCTCGACCAGGACCGGCTGCCCTCGCGCTTCACCCGGTTCGGCAACCTGCTGGAACTCTGCGCCCTGGCGCTGCCCAACGGCTTCACGGCCGCCGGTCTGCCGCTCTCCCTCCAGATCACCTGCCGGCCCTACGAGGAGGCGATGGCCCTGCGCATCGGCCAGGCGCTGCAGCGCGCCACCGACTGGCACCTGCGCGTGCCGGCGGGACTGTGAGCCCACGCTGATCGGATCGGCCGCATCGCGTCAGGACGCGGTGCGGCGGGCCTCGATGGCGTCCCAGGTCGCTGCCGCGAGATCCGGGCCGCCGAGCCTGCGGATCGCCCGGATGCCGGTGGGCGAGGTGACGTTGATCTCGGTCAGGTGGCCGTCGATGACGTCGATGCCCACCAGGATCAGGCCGCGGCGCTTCAATTCCGGGCCGATCGTGGCGCAGATCTCGCGCTCGCGCTCGGTGAGTTCCGAGGCGTTGGCGGCCCCGCCCCGCACCAGGTTCGAGCGGATGTCGTTGGCCGCCGGCACCCGGTTGACGGCGCCCATGGCGACGCCGTCGACGAGGATGATGCGCTTGTCGCCCTCGGTGATCCGGGGAAGGAACCGCTGGATCACCCAGGCCTCCCTGAAGGTGGCGGCGAACAGGTCGAACATCGAGCCGAAATTCGGGTCCTCCGGCGCAACCCTGAACACCGCCGCGCCGCCATGACCGTGCAGGGGCTTCATGACCACGGTGCCGTGCTCGGCCCGGAACGCCTCGATCTCGGCCTTGTCGCGGCTGATCAGGGTCGGGGGCATCAGCTCCGGGTATTGCAGGACGTAGAGCTTCTCCGGAGCATTCCGCACCTCGGCCGGATCGTTGACCACGAGGGTGCGCGGGTGGATCCGCTCCAGCATGTGGGTGGCGGTGATGTAGGCCATGTCGAAGGGCGGGTCCTGGCGCATCAGCACCACGTCGACCTGCGACAGGTCGATCCGTTGCGGGTCCGCCAGGGTCGCATGCGCGCCCTCGACGTCTTGCACCGTCAAGGCTTCCGCCATGGCCGTGACGCGCCCGTCCCGCAGGGAGAGGCGGTCGGGAGTGTAGTACAGGAGGCGGTGACCGCGCGCCTGCGCTTCGAGCAGCAGCGCGAAGGTGGTGTCGCCGGCGATCCGGATCGCCCCGATCGGGTCCATCTGCACTGCGACGGTCAGGGCCATGGTCGCATCTCCGGCTTTCGGCGGGCTTTCGCCCTCGCCTTACATCGAAGGCCCGCGCCCGTCTCCGGTCGCGGGCCTCACTGATCCGATCCGCGGGATCCGGTCCTCAGTCGTCGGCGCCCGAGTTGCGCTTGGTGCCCTTGCCGCCGGTGCGGCGGTCGTAGTCGCCGATCGCCGCGCGGCATTCCGGCGAGAGCCGCGGGCGGTTGCGGTCCATGCATTTCTCGGCATCGGAGCTGTTGGGATCGACGCCGGCGCAGAGCCGGAAATAATCGTTGGCGCAGCCGAGCTGCAGCCCCTGGTCTTCGCGCTGGGCGAGTGCCGGGGATGCCGCCAGGAGCGCGAGGGCGAACGGTGCCAGCGTCAGCACCGCCTGATGGCGGCGTCCTCGGCTCGGAAATCGTGACGTAACCACGCGCATTCTGCGGTGTCCTTCGCTCTTCTGGGTCGGGTGATGGCGTGACAGGCCGTCGTTGCCGTTGTCGTCGAACGACCCGGCATATCGGTCAGCCGCGTCGGTTAGCAAGCGCCCTCGGGCACCCGCGACGGGGTCGGCCGCAAACGCGGCATGGGTGTGGCACTGCCCCTCGAACCCCCGACGAGACCGAGGTTCGGTATGAAAAGGCCCCGTTCGCGTGGCAAACGGGGCCAAGTGCAAGGGAGGAAACGCCCGCCATGGGCGATTCCGATGATGCAATATGCAAGCCAGAAGTAGGTATGTGGTCGACAACGTCCCCCCAATTCCCCCGCCCGGCGCATCGGCCCGCCGTGTCTCCCGCTCGGATCGGGGCGGCCTTCGACAAAAAGGAGACACGCGATGGGCGCAGGAACGCTGGAAACACTCCGTTAACCACCCCGTGATGATCTCGGCCTCGCGCCGCCGACGACCGGAGGGTTCGCCGCGACGATGCTCCATGCGGGCAGCGCTCAGCGATGCGGACGAGGCGAAACGATTGACGGGATCTCCAGTGATGAATCCTGAGCCACGGCCGAGTGAGGACGAGACCGCGAGGGCGCCGATGCGGCGCGGCGCGGCCATCCTGCCCTTCGCACTACCGACCGGCCGGCGCTTCCGGCGCGCGGCCGAATCCACCGGTCCGGACGGCGAGATCCTGCTGTTCACGGGGGTCCGCTACGAGCGGCCCGCGCACCATGAGCAGCACGCGGTCGCGTCCACCGGGGAGCGACGCCGTCAGCCATCGTAGGGCGTCGGCCCGGGATCCCGCCGCCGTTTCGAGGGAAGTCCGATGACGGACGAGGGCCGAGACCGAGTGCCGACACGCCGCAAGGGTTCTGGCGCCGAGAATGCGCCGACGAGGATCGCCATGCCGCCCGCCCGTTCGTCCCGCCGCCTGTGCGGGATCATGGCCATCACTCCCCTCGGGCTTCTCGTCGGCTGCGCCCAGGAAGGCGATTTCGGCCGCCCCGCGCCGAGCGCCTGGAACCGCCTCGTGGACACCACCGGGTCGCTGGCGGCGAGCGTCCGCGACGAGCCGGCCGCCCCGTTCCCGCTCACCGACGACGAGCGCGTCCTGCGCGACCGGGCCTGGCGCTACCTCATGCCCGCGGCTGGGCAGGATGTCTTCACGGCGGCGCTCGCCAACCTCACCCGCAGCCGGGTGCTGCCGCCGAACTGGCGGTCGGACGACATCGACGCCTATCACCGGACCCTGGTCTCCGAGTCCTTCCGCTCGCCGGTCTCGCGCTACCGCCGCCTCGGAGAGGACATCAGCGCCGACGGCCGCCTGATCCCCGCCTTCGTCGCCACGGCTCTGCGCGTGCGGGACGCCGATGCCCTGCGCCTGCGCGGCCTCTCCACCCTCCGGTCGCTCAGCGACGACGACGTCCGCCACGCGGCCATGCGGGTCGCCGAGAACCGCTGCCTCATTGCCTGGGTCAGACTCGAGACCGGGCTCCGCGTGTCCCGCTACCGCTATGCCCTCGATCACCTTCTCGTCGAGGTGCCGGAAGCCGCCGAGGCCGTGGCCGCCGAGCGCAGCCTCGGCTTCCTCGATGCCCGGCGCGCCCTCCTCGATCCGCTGCTCCCGCGCGATGCCGAGATCCGCTGCGGCCTCGTGCCGGGGGACGGGCCTCTGGCGGCAGCGCCCGTGCGCGGGCTCGTGCCCTTGGTGCGCAAGAACTGATGGGGCGCAAGAACTGA
>NZ_CAXUJR010000011.1:17851-28942 GCF_964251405.1 uncultured Methylobacterium sp. | reverse complement strand
CTGATCGGCAAAATCCGAGAGAACCCGGGTCAGCCTCCGGGCTTGGTCTCGTCGCCTCCCGCGTCGACGGTGCAGGACACGGCCTGGACCGCCTCGTTCGCCGCCGCGCGCTGGCTCGGCAGGTCCGCGATCACCCGGACGACGACGAAGCCCTGCCCATCCGTCGCGACGACGCGGACGTCGCGGCTGACCTCGTTCTCGTCCTCGTTGGCCAGGACCTCGTCGAACTGCCGACGGGTCAAGATCACGAGGTCGAGGGCGCCGCGAACCGCCGCTTGGTCGGTCACCGCGTAGAAGGCGCCTCGGCGCCCGTGGACCGCCACCGACATCATCAGCGGACCCGTGCGAGCCGCCACCCTCAGGGGACCCTCGGCGAGGTCGTAGGCGCACAGCCCCACCGCCACCGCCGGGTCGGGAATCGGGAGCCAGGGCTGCGCCGAGGACGGGGTGTCGCCGGTGGCCAGCGTATGGACGCGCATGGCGTGGTCCAAGGTCTCGCTGGTGCGGGCGCGGGACAGGGCGTCGGATTCCGACAGGGTCGGGATCAGCAGCACCGTCGCGATGTGGACGAGGCCGGCGATGACGAGCCCGCAAGCCGTCGCGAGGAGAAGGCGGCCGCGGGGCGTCATGCGCGGCACCCGATCCGCCGGATGATCGGCAGGGCTCCCCGGTCGAGGGTGCCGGCGCTCGCCGCCACGGGCGTGTCGTAGAGGCGCAAGGCCAGCCGGACCGGGCCGCTCGGCCGCGGCATCGGCAGCCAGTTTCCGGCCTGCACGTCCGGCGCGAGGGCGATGACGAAGCGGCCGTCGGCTTCGCGCAGGATCTCCGTCGAGGTCATGCCCTCGCGCAGGAGGGGCGCATCGGCGGGCCGTGAGCCGCGGCCGGCGATCGTGAGCGTCCAGGCCCGGGCCGGCGGCGTCGTGCCGGCGACCGCGTAGGAGCAGGTGGCGTCAAGGGCGCGTCCGTTGTCGTCCTGCGCGGCGGTCAGGAGAAGGCCCTCCCCGACGCCCAAGGGAATCTCGCCCCGCCTCGCATTCACCGCCCTCGTGTAGGGGTCGGCCCCCACGGCGCCGGCCTTGGGCCACGCCGTCCAGGGACCGACCGTGACGCCCCCGAACGGGTAGCCGCCGCTGGTGGCGTAGTCGGCACTCGCGAGCCCGAGGCCGGCGCCGAGAGCGAGGGCGTAGAGGATCAGGCCGATATCCGAGCCGTGTTGCAGCGCCGCTCGCAGACGCTCGCGGATGGCAGCACCGCTCCGGCGCGAAGCGGAACCGATCTTGCGGGTCCGGGCTGCGGTCGGTCCCTCGGCCGTATCAGCCAGTCTCGTCACGGGTCGGGTTTTCCTGAATTTTTGCGGGGCCGGAACGCGGCGACGTCACGGCATCGCGATGCGGCCCGAGGCGGGGCGCTGGCCGTCGGCAACCGGAGCGATCGGCTCGAAACCGGCGGCGCGCGGGGCGGGTTTGACCTCCACCGTGCGGAACAGGCTGTTGAGGCCGCCGATGACCTCGAAGGAGCGGCGCGAGATCTTGCCGGCTGCGCTGGCGGCCGCGTTGACGGGGGCGGCCAAGTCGCGATTCGCCTGCAGTGCCGGGCGGCCGGGTTCCTTGAGGCCCGGCAGGGCTTTGAGCTCGATGCCCCGGTGCGCGCTCTCCATCACGTCGTGCCAAGCCATCGCCGGGAGCGAGCCCCCGGTCATCTTGTTGGTGGAGGTGGAATCGTCGTTGCCGAACCAGACGGACCCCACGAAATTGCCGGTATAGGCCACGAACCAGGCATCCTTGTAGGCGTTCGTGGTGCCGGACTTGCCCGCGACCTTGATGCCTTCGAGCTGGGCGCGCTTGCCGGTCCCCTCCTCCACCACCTTGTTGAGCATGAAGTTCATGTCGGCGACGACCTGGGTCGAAAGGATCTGCTCGGGCTTCTCGTCGGCATGGCGGTAGATGACCTCGCCGGCGGAGTTCTTGACCTCCATGGCGGCGTAGGGCTTGGCCTTGCGGCCGCCATTGGCGAACACCGCGTAGGCCGCCGCCTGATCGATGACGTTGACCTCCGCCGACCCGATCGGCAGCGAGACCGTATCGACGAGCGGCGTCGTGATGCCCATCCGGTGGGCGGTGTCGATGATCTTGGCGCGGCCGGCCTTGGCGGCATTGGCCTGGTGGCTGATGCCCAGGGCGCGGCCGAGCGCGATCGAGATCTGGATCGGGATCGTGTTGATCGACTTGGCCACCGCGACGGTGAGCGTCGTCGCGCCGGAGAACGAGCGGCCGTAATTCTGCGGGCACCAGTTGCCGATGCAGATCGGCGCGTCGACGACGCGGGTCTCCGGCCGATAGAGGCCGGCGGCGAGTCCGGCCGCATAGACGTAGGGCTTGAACGAGGAGCCGGGCTGCCGAAGGGCGTCGGTGGCGCGGTTGAACTGGCTCTGGCCGTAATCGGAGCCTCCCACCATGGCACGCAGCGCCCCGTCGGGATCGAGGATGACCATCGCGGCCTCGTCGACCTCGTACTGGTCGCCGTACTTGCGCAAGGTGTTTTCCACCACCTCGTCGGCCCGCTTCTGGATGGCGAGGTCCAGCGGCGTCTTCACCGTTAGCACGCGGTCGCTGCGCAGCCTGCCAGCGTCGGCCAGACCCTTGATCTCGCCGAACGCCCAATCGAGGTAGTAGTCGGCGGTGATGTCGCGGGTCCGCGTCACCGGGGTCGCGGGATTGCGCAGGGCCGTCTGGATCTGCCCCTCGGTGAGGAAGCCCGCCTCGACCATGTTGTGGAGCACGTCCACCGCGCGGGCGCGGGCGGCGGGCAGGTTGACGTGGGGGGCGTACTTCGTCGGCGCCTTGAACAGGCCGGCGAGCATGGCGGCCTCGGCGAGGCTGATGTCCTTGAGGGCCTTGCCGAAATAATAGTCGGCCGCCGCCACGGCGCCGAAGGTGCCTCCGCCCATATAGGCGCGGTCGAGATAGAGCTTCAGGATCTCGTTCTTGGTGAGATGGCTCTCGAGCCAGAGCGCCAGGAAGGCCTCGTTGATCTTGCGCTCCAGCGAACGCTCGTTCGAGAGGAACAGGTTCTTGGCGAGCTGCTGCGTGATCGAGGAGCCGCCCTGGGTCGAGCCGCCGCCGCGCGAGTTCGACACGAAGGCGCGCGCCGTGCCGATCGGGTCGATGCCCCAATGCTCGTAGAAGCGCCGGTCCTCTGTCGACACCAGCGCCTTGATCATGGCGTCGGGGAATTCGTCGAGCTTGAGCGAATCGTCGTGCTTGATGCCCCGGCGCCCGACCTCGGTGCCGTAGCGGTCGAGGAAGGTCACGGCCAGGTCCTGGGTCTTGAGCCAGTTGTCGCTGGTCTGGTTGAAGGCCGATTGCGCGAGCGCCAGCATGACGAGGGCGCCGGCGGTGCCGAGCGTCATCGCCTCGCTCGTGAGGTCGAGGGCCCCGCGCTTCCAGCCGCGCACCGCGAACACGCTCATGCGCTTGGAGAAGGTCTCGTAGCCCTCGCCCGCTGAGCGGCCGCTCTCGTAGAGGCCGGCATTCACCCAGGCGTCGAAGGCGAGGGCGGCTCGCTTGATCCGGGTCAGCACGGCGTTGGCTTTGGGCAGGCGCACGACGTCCCTCATCCCCTGGCGGCCGACGCAGCGTCGGCCGGACCCATCATCCTTGTGCCGCAACAACGCGCGGGGCGCAGCCCCGGCCCGCAGATCCGCTGCGTCAACTTCTCATTAACATTGATACGCGATTGGGGCGCGGCAAAGACGGACCTGATCGGACCCCCTCGACAGCCGAGCGATCGCGACACGCGACGCTTGCTCCCCGCCCCGCCTTGCGGCAGGAGGACGGATCCCAGTCCCGATACGTCCCTTCCGAGACAAGGCGCCACCGATGCGCATCCGCACGGCCGCACGCGCCGCACCGACACCACCCGACCGCGACGGGCCGCCGCACGACGCTTCGGCGCCATTCTGGAAGCGCAAGAGCCTGGAGGCAATGTCGCCCGCCGAGTGGGAGAGCCTGTGCGACGGCTGCGGGCGCTGCTGCCTTCTGAAGCTCGAGGACGAGGATACCGGCGAGGTCTATCCCACCGATGTCGGCTGCACCCTGCTCGACGGCCACGGCTGCCGCTGCCGCGACTACAGGAACCGCCAGAAGCGGGTGCCCGACTGCGTGCGCCTGACGCCGGAGGCGGTGCGCACCATTCCCTGGCTGCCGCCAACCTGCGCCTACGCTCTCCTGCGCGACGGTCGCGACCTCTACGACTGGCACCCCCTGGTCACGGGCCGGGCGGCGAGCGTGCACGAGGCCGGTATCTCCGTGCGCGGCCGCGTGTCGGGCAACGAGGAGGAATTCACCACCGACGAACTCCTCGACCGCATCGTGACCTGGCCGGGCCGGACACCGGACACCGAAGATCCCGAAGATCCCGAAGAGTGACGGGCAGAGCTGGAGCGTAAGCCTAGGCCGCACCTACCCTGAGGAACCCGGCAATCGCCGCCTCGTTGCCCTGGAGACGATACGGGCCGGCATTCAGCGCCGCCCGGTCAAGCAACGGAGGTCACCGCCATGGGTCTTTTCTCGAAGCCGATCAAGACACTCGACGACCTGTTCAGCCATATGCTGCAGGACATCTATTACGCCGAGCAGCAGATCACCAAAGCCCTGCCGAAGATGATCGAGAAGGCGTCGAGCCCGCAGCTCAAGCAGGGCTTCGAACGCCATCTGCGCGAGACCGAGGGGCAGATCCAGCGCCTCGATCAGGTGTTCTCGCTGCTTGGCAAGCCGGCCAAGGGCGTCGATTGCGCTGCCATCGACGGCATCATCAGCGAGACCAAGGAGATCATGGGCGACGTCGACGATCCAGAGGTGCTGGACGCCGCGCTGATCGCCGGCGCGCAGGCCGTGGAGCATTACGAGATCACCCGCTACGGCACCCTCATCGCCTTCGCCAAGCAGCTCGGCCATCACAACGTTGTCGGCCATCTGCAGCAGACGCTCGATGAGGAGCGCACCACCGACACGCTGCTCACCGGGCTCGCCGAGAGCAGCGTCAACCGCAGCGCCGCGGCCTGAGGCTCACGTCCCGGCCCCGACACGTCAGGGGCCGGGCTCAGATCAGCCGGGCCCAGATCACTAGCCAGGCCCAGATCACTTGCCGGCGAGCAGGCGCCCGCCGGCGAGGGTGTTGGCGCTGATGATCGCGCCGACCACGACGAGGTGAGCCAGGAGATCGCTCGCCGTCGCGTTGTGGGGATGGAACGGCACGAGGAGTGCGGCCGCCGCCGCCGCCGCTGCGAGGCCACCCAGGGCCGCCGTGAGATTCGGCCGCAATGGGCAGGCCCGGCGCAGCATCAGGACGAGGCCCGCCGAGAGCGGCGCCGAGACTCCGAGCAGGAAGATCAGGCATCCGCCCATCTCTCCGGCGTCGGCGAGATCGGTTCCCGGCACGCTCCATTGGCGCAGGCAACCCAACCCGCTCGACCCGATCCAGAGGGCGGCGGGCGCGAGCGGCAGCAGCGCCCAGAATCGGCTGCGGCCCGGCACGCTGCTCTGGAAGGCGGCGACCGCCGCGGTCAGGGCTGTCAGCACGGCCCCGAGCGCGGCGAGACGCATGTCGAGTGTCGCCATGCGGGTGGCCAAGCCTTCCATGTCCGCGAAGGGGATCATGGCGAGGCCGAGCGCGATGGCGGCCGCGAACCAGCCGAGCCCTCGCAGCCAGGGTGCCGGCAATCGCCGCACGGGAGCGAGTCGGCGGCTCAACGCGTCGATGAGAGCGTCGTCATCCGATGCACGCGCGCCTCCGTCGATCCGGGGCTCAGACATCGGTCGCTCCTTTGTCACGCGACAGGGTGCTGCGCAGGACCTTCAACGCGCGGTGAAGGTTGACCTTGAGTGCGCCCTTGCTGCGTCCGGTGATGGCGGCCGCCTCGTCGAGCGAGCGTTCCTCGAAGGCCAGTTGCTCCACGGCCTCGCGCTGCCCGGGCGACAGGCCGGCGACGGCTCGCACGAGGGCAGCATCGCGCTGATGCGTATTGATCCCGGTGCCGGGGAGCGGACCGAGATCGGCATGGGCCTCGTAGGCGATCGGATCATGGATCTCCCGGGGCCGACGCCCATTGCGGCGCATCGCGTCGATGGCGCGGCGCTGCGTGATCGCACGCAACCACGGCAGGAACGGCCGAGCCGGATCATAGGTGGCCCTCGCCCGGTCGATGGTCATGAGGGTATCCTGGACGACGTCGTCCACCGCCTCCGGCCGCACCCCCTGCGCCCGCGCCATCCCGGCGATCACGGGCAGGCATTGGCGAAGGAGCCTGCGGTAGGCCTCGGCATCCCCGTCCTGTGCCGCGGCCATCGCGGTCGACAACGTCTCGTCAAGGGACATGGCGGCCCTGGTGTCGCCCCGCTTCGCATGAGCGACCATGGCCGCCGCTGCCTGCGCGGCGGCAGGACGGGACGGCCGGAAGTCGGCGGTCAGGATCATCGTGCCTTCTCCCCCACTTGTCCAACGCCACGGGCGTTCGTCAGGAACCGGCTTTGGCGAGCCGGGCGGCGCCGAGGATGCGGCCATCGTCGGCCTGCAGGATCACCGCGGCATCGGCACCGACCGGCACCGGCTCGGAGAAGGTCCTGGCCGCGCCGGTCCAGTCGCCGATCGCGCGGACGGAGCGCACGACGTTCGACTGGGTGAGATCGCGCCCGGCATTCTCGCCGCTGGTGACCCTGGTGCGATGGTCGGCGTCGAAGCCGACGAGGACGAGGCGGCCGCGACCGCTGCCCCGGCCTACGGTGACGACCACGGCATCTCCCTTTCGCACGAAATCGATCGGCGTGGCGTCCCCGACCTCCTTCCGGGCCTGGGCGATGGCGGCGGCGACCTCGCCGGCTTGCGAGCCGACGACGCTGCGGCGACCATCCACCACCATCTGCGGGGTGAACACGCCCTCGCCGAGCTGCGCCGCATAGGCGTTCTGCCGCTCGGTGGCTGCCGGAAGCGAGACCGTGTCGCGCCAGTTCAATCGGTTCCAGTAGGTGACGTGGAAGGCGAGCGGCAGCAGGTCCGCCCGCTCGCGGGCGAAGGCCGTCAGCAATGCCTCGGCCGGCGGGCAGGACGAGCAGCTCTGCGAGGTGAAGAGCTCGACGACGACCGGGCGCGAAGCCGCCGAGGCGGGGACGGCGAGAAGCGAAAGGCCGATGAGGGCGAGAAGAGACGGGCGCATGCGGAGGCTCCGGGTCGTCGAGCAGGATGCCCTCCCTTCGCCGAGGGCGTCCGTCCGGTTACGTCCTCTGCGCCGCGGGCGGATCGCCCGGGGTCACTCCGTCAGGACGAAGCGATCGACGTCGCGGAGGAGCTCGACGAAGGCACGCGCGCCGTGATCGAGGGCGAGCCCGCCGGCCTGCGCCGTTCCGAGCCTCGCGTTCCCGATGGCGCCGCTGGGATGGAGGTCGCCGGCCTTCCACGCGAAAGCCGCCGGCCGGCCGGCGCGCAGGTGGGTGAAGTCCCGCTCCATCGCCACGGTCCGCGGCACGAAATCCGCGACCTCGCCGACGCGCACGCTGCCGGGGGCGAGAGCCAGCATGAGTGCTGTCTCGATTCCGCCGGCATGGATTCCGTGACGGATCTCGGCCTCGGGAAAGAGATCCTCAGGATAGCCGAACCGGCTCCAGGCCGTGGTGACGGCGACAAGCCCGTGGCGGCGGCGCAATTCCAGGGCGACGAGGTCGATGAGGGCGCTGTTGCCGCCATGCGAGGTCACGATGACGAGCTTCGCGCACCCGGCCCGGTGGATGCAGGCCCCGATCTCGGTCCAGGCGCGCAGGGCCGTCTCGGCGGTGAGCGTCAGGGTGCCGGCAAAGCCATCATGCTCGTCGGATTTGCCCACGGCCTGGACCGGGAGGAGGAGGACGTCGAGTTCCGCGGGCACCAGGGCGGCGGCGCGGGCGAGATAGCCTTCTGCGATGGTGACGTCGGTGCCAAGGGGCAGGTGCGGGCCGTGCTGCTCGACCGCGGCCACCGGCAGGACCGCGATGGCGCGGCTCATGTCGCGGTTCCGGATGTCTTGCGTGGTCAGGGCGGACCAGGGCAGCATGGGCATGGCGATGCATTCCTCGGCGGACGGGCGTCCCTGCCCATAGGGCCGATCGCGCCTGCGAAAAAGGCGCCCCCTGGGATCACAGGTGGGCGCCTCTTGCAGAACAGACCGGCTTCGGAGCGGAGGAACCGTCCGTCGCGATGCCGGGCGTGGAAACCATCAGATCTTCTTGACGGCGTCGGCGGCGCTCTGGGCAGCGTTCTTCACGCCGTCCTTGGTCTCGCCGACGGCCTTCTGGGCATCGCCCTTGAGTTCCTGCGCCTTGCCTTCGGCCTGCAGCTTCTCGTTGCCCGTCACCGAACCGATGCCCTGCTTGACGTTGCCGACGGCTTCGTTGGCGAGGCCTTTGATCTTGTCCGTCGTGCTGCTCATGAAACGCTCCATCGCTTGTCGAAGGCGCCGTTACGACCACACGGCGCGGCCGGGCTCCTCCGGCAACCGCAACGGGAAAGCCCGCGCGATGTTCCGCGCCCCGTCGGCCGCGACGCATATGCCGCATCGCGCAGCTCGGAAATTCCGAGCGCCGCAGCAAACGCACGAGATTGCCGAGGCAAAGACTGCCACTCAAAAAATTCTGTGTTTCCGATACAAAATTTTTGCATGGTCCTTAGTATACCAACACCTCCAAGCTTCTTGAATTCATGGAATGTCCCTTTAGAACCGCCGCACGGAGACACGTCTTCACGGGGACAACACATCATGGCGATGCGCGTGGCGCCTTCGCTTCCCAGCCGAACCGGCAACGCCGTCCGCTTACCGGCCCGGGCCGACTGAGCCGATGGTGCATTGGCTCAGGTACCGGCACGACGGCGGCGGCGGCTTCGGGCGCCTCGACGGGGACACCATCGCGATCTTCGAGGGCGACCTCTTCGACGAGCCCGTCGCCACCGGGCGGACGCTGGCGCTAGCCGATGTCACGCTCGATCTTCCCTGCCGTCCTTCGAAGCTCATCGCCCTGTGGAACAACTTCGTCGCGATGGCCGAGAAGCAGGGTCTCGACCGGCCGCAGGCCCCGCTGTTCTTCATCAAGCCGCCCAACACCTACCGTGCGAGCGGCCAAGAGGTGGCGATCCCGGAGGGCGTCGGCCGGGTCCTGTTCGAGGGCGAACTCGGCATCGTCATCGGCAAGACCGGACGCGACCTGGCTCCGGAGGAGGCGGGTCGCCACATCTTCGGATATACCTGCCTCAACGACGTCACGGCCCTCGAGGTCCTGAAGGCCGATCCGAGCTTCATGCAGTGGACCCGCTCGAAAGGCTTCGACGGGTTCGGGCCGTTCGGCCCCGTCATCGCGACCGCACTTGATCCGCAAGACTCCAGCGTCCGGGTGCGGGTGAACGGTCGCGAGCGCCAAAGCTACCCGCTCGCCGACATGATGCTCAAGCCGGCGGAGATCGTGTCACTGATCTCGCAGGGGATGACCCTGGAGCCGGGCGACCTTATCGCCTGCGGCACCTCGAACGGAGCGGGACCGATCCCGAAGGGGGCGACCGTGGAGGTCGAGATCGACGGGATCGGCGTCCTGTCGAACAGTTTTTCGTGAGGCGATCCTTCAGCGCGCTCCCCTTTCCACGCTCGGCGTGGAAAGGGGGTGACACGCGATCCGGCAGCTTCAACATCGAGCAGGACCACAGGTCAGGGACACACACATGAGCATCGCCATCGTCGGCGCAGGCGCCATCGGCGGATTTCTCGGCGTGAGGCTCGCCCATGCCGGCGAGGACGTCACCTTCATCGCGCGCGGCGCCAATCTCGATGCCATCCAGGCGAACGGGATGCGGCTGATCGAGGAGAACTGCTCCGAGATCCACGTGACGAACCTCAAGGCCACGCGATCCATGGCCGAGGCTGGGCCGCACGACGTCGTCCTGCTCACCGTCAAGGCGCATCAGGTCGGCCCGATCGCGGCCGACCTCCACCACCTCATCGGCCCCGACACCGTCGTGGTGACGATGCAGAACGGGATTCCGTGGTGGTACTTCTCAGGCGGCCACGGCGGCGATCTCGCCGGCACGCACCTCGAAACCGCCGATCCGGGCGGCCTGATCGCCAAGCACCTCGACCCGAAGCACGTGATCGGCTCGGTGGTCTATCCCGCCGCCGTGCTCACCGAGCCCGGCGTCGTGCAAGTCATCGAAGGCCACCGCTTCGGTCTCGGCGAGCTCGACGGCTCCATGAGCCCGCGGGTCCAGGCGCTCGCGCAGCGCCTGATCAAGGCGGGCTTCCGCGCGCCCGTCACCAGCGACATCCGGGCCGAGATCTGGCTCAAGCTCTGGGGCAACCTCAGCTTCAACCCGATCTCGGCGCTCTCCCACGCCACCCTCGTCGACATCTGCCAGTTCCCCGAGACCCGGGCGCTCGCCGCCGACATGATGCGGGAGGCGGAAGGGATCGCGAACCGGCTCGGCGTCACGTTCAAGCTCGGCATCGAGAAGCGGATCAACGGGGCCGAGAAGGTCGGCGCCCACAAGACCTCGATGCTGCAGGATGTCGAGGCGGGCCGGCCGATCGAGCTCGAAGCCCTGGTCGGGTCGATCATCGAGCTCGGCCGCCTCACCGATATTCCAACCCCGCATATCGGCACCGTCTATGCTCTGATGCGGCTCCTGTCCCAGAGCCTCGACAAGGCGCAGGGGCGACTCGCCATCACCGCCGCCTGAATTCCGCATTCCGAGGACCACCCATCCCATGGCCGAGACCGCCACCACCCTCCACGCGCTGATCCAGGCGGGTGCCGACGAGGCTGCCGCCCTGTCGAGCCCCGGCGGCGTGCCCCTGACCTTCGCAGCCCTGCGCACGCTCACCGAGCGCACCATCGCCGCGCTGAACGCGCAGGGGATCGGCCGCGGCGACCGGGTCGGCATCGTGCTGCCCAATGGCCCCGAGATGGCCGCCGCCTTCATCGCCATCGGGGCCGGCGCCACCGCGGCGCCGTTGAACCCGGCCTACCGGGCGGACGAGTTCACGTTCTACCTCAGCGACCTCAACGCCAAGCTCCTGGTCGCCGC
>NZ_CAXUJR010000011.1:0-17751 GCF_964251405.1 uncultured Methylobacterium sp. | reverse complement strand
CTCGCCTTCACGGCGGGGGATCGCGGCCTCAACATCATGCCGCTGTTCCACATCCACGGGCTCATCGCCGGCATCCTGGCGCCGCTCTCGGCGGGCGGGCAGGTGTGCTGCACGCCGGGCTTCAACGCCCTCAAGTTCTTCGGCTGGATGGGGGAGGTCCGCCCGACCTGGTACACGGCGGTGCCGACCATGCACCAGGCCATCCTCGGCCGGGCGTCGCGCAACCGCGAGGTGATCGAGGCCAATCCCCTGCGCTTCATCCGCTCGTCCTCCTCCTCGATGCCACCCCAGGTCATGAAGGAGATGGAGGAGGCGTTCGGGGCGCCGCTGATCGAGGCCTACGGCATGACGGAGGCCGCCCACCAGATGGCCTCGAACCCGCTTCCCCCGAAGCCGCATTATCCCGGTGTCGTCGGCATCGCGGCAGGCCCCGAGATCGCCATCGTCGATTTCGACGGCGAGCCCCTCCCCGCGGGCGAGACCGGCGAGGTCGTCATCCGCGGCGACAACGTGATGGCGGGCTACGAAAACAACGAGCGGGCCAATGCCGAGGCCTTCACGCCCCAGGGCTGGTTCCGCACCGGCGACCAGGGCGTCCTGAGCCCGGAGGGCTACCTCTCGATCACCGGCCGTCTCAAGGAGATCATCAACCGGGGCGGCGAGAAGATCTCGCCGCGCGAGGTCGACGAGGTCCTGATGGACCACCCGGCCGTAGCGCAATGTGTGACCTTCGCCATGCCCCACGACAAGCTCGGCGAGGACGTCGTGGCGGCCATCGTCCTGCGCGAAGGCCAGACCCTGTCGGAGAAGGATCTGCGTGCCTTCGCGTCCGAGCGGCTGGCGCCGTTCAAGGTGCCGGCCAAGATCCACTTCCTCGACGAGATCCCCAAGGGAGCCACGGGCAAGCTGCAGCGGATCGGACTGGCGGAGAAGCTCGGGCTGGTGTGATCGCCGCGCCCGGCAGTCGTTCCGGGGCGCCGCAGGCGAGCCGGAGTCCATACCCGCTGACGGAGCCGTGTTGCCCGCCCGTCGCAGCTATGGATTTCGGGTCCTGCTTCGCAGTCCCGGAACGACGGTCTGGGTGAGGTACCGGGCGATGCACCGAACCCGTCTCAGATCTCGATCTCCGTCCCGACTTCCACGAGCTGCTTCGTTGGAATGCAGTAATGGGATCCGGTGCGCTCCGCGTTGCGCAGCAGGAACGCGAAGACGTGCTCGCGCCAATCCGCCATGCCGCGATCGTCGCTCTTGGGAATGATCGTCTCGTGGCCGATGAAGATGGTCAGGTCGTCGAGGAATTCGCTCGCGAGACGGCCGGATTCGACCGCGCAGCGCAGGCCGTCGGGGATCGAGGCATCCTCCATGAAACCGTAGCGCAGCACGATGCGGTGGATGTCGGGACTCAGGGGTTTGACTTCGGCACGCTCCTCGCGCGGCACGACCGGCTCCTCCTCGTAGAGAGCTGTGACGATGAGGATGCGTTTATGCAGGGCGTGGCTGCGCTCGACGAAACGCGAGAGGTGCAGCGGGATGCCGCTCGTCCCCGATGACAGGAAAGCGGCATTGCCCGGCAGGGTGATGGGCGGGTCCCGCCTCAGTTGCTCCAGGAACTCGGGCTTGGGCTGGCGCAGGCCCTTGCGGGCTGTCTCGACGAGGGTGTTGCCCTTGAGCCAGGTCAGCATCAGGAAGGCGACCGCGGAGGCGAGGACCAACGGAAACCAGCCGCCCTCGAACAGCTTCACGCTGTTGGCGGCGAGAAAGACCGCGTCGATGGCGAGGAAGAACCCGTTGATCGCCAACACCAGCACCGGGTTGAACCCCCAGCGCAGGGCCACGAGCGTGGCGAGCAAGGTCGTGATTGCCATGAGCGTCGAGACCGCGATGCCGTAGGCGCCGGCCAGCGCCTCGGAGGAGCCGAAGATGACGACGGCCGCGAGGGTCGCGACGGCGAGGAGCCAGTTCACCACCGGCACGTAGATCTGACCGCGCTCGTCGGAGGCGGTATGGATCACCCGCATGGTCGGTAGGAAGCCGAGCTGGATCGCCTGCTGGGTCAGCGAGAACACGCCCGAGATGATCGATTGCGAGGCGATGACGGCAGCGAGCGTCGCCAGCGCGATCAGCGGGTAATGCGCCCAATCGGGCGCGAGCCGGTAGAACGGGTTCTCGATGGCGTCGGGCTCGGCCAACAGCAGGCCGCCCTGCCCGAAATAGTGGATCACCAGAGCCGGCAGGACGAGGCCGAACCAGGCCATCCGGATCGCCTTGGCGCCGAAATGGCCGAGATCGGCATACATCGCCTCGCCGCCGGTGACGGCCAGGAAGGCCGCGCCCAGCATCATGAAGCTGACATGCCAGCCGGCATGAAGGAGGAAATCCACGGCGGCGAGCGGGTTCAGCGCCGCCAGGATCCCAGGGGACTGCAGGATGCCGCCGATCCCGAGGAGCGCCAGCACCGTGAACCAGACCACCATCACGGGCCCGAAGATGCGGCCGATGAAGGCCACGCCCTTGCTCTGGATCAGGAACAGCCCGACGAGGATCGTCAGGGTGATCGGCACGACGAAGCGCGACAGGCCGGGCGCGTCGACCTTCAGCCCTTCGATGGCGCTGAGAACGGAGATCGCGGGCGTGATGGCGCCGTCGCCGTAGAGCAGGGCCGCCCCGATGAGGCCGACGACGAGGAGGGTGGCCTGCCAGGTGCCCGGCTTGGCATGACGGGCACCGAGCAGCGCCAGCATCGCCACGATGCCGCCCTTGCCGCGGTTGTCGGCGCGCAGGATGAGGACGGCGTACTTCATCGAGACGATCAGGATCAGCGCCCAGAGGATCAGCGAGACCGCGCCGATGACCGCGATGGGGGTGGGCGGTGCTCCGCCCGACGCCGCTCGGACCGCTTCCTTGAAAGCGTAGAGCGGGCTCGTTCCGATGTCGCCGTAGACGATGCCGAGGGTGCCGAGGACGAGCGCCGGGCGGATCCGCGCCGACGTCTGAGTCTCGTGCTCGGCCACGGTGTCTCTCCGGTTGCATTCGCGTCGCCGGGTCACAACGCGGCCGGAGGCGTTTTCGGCGACGCGGAGAAGGCTTTCATTGAAGCAGAACGTGAATTGCCCGGCCGAACGTGGGTGATGCGGCGGCCGGTCTCAGATCAAGGCGGTCAAGGCCTCGGGGCAATCCCCGCCGCGCGGGATGCAGATGACGGGTGCTTTAATGCGACGCGCCACCGCCTGGGCCACGACCTGCGGGGCCGTGGGTGCGTCCGGGCTCTCGCTGACCACCACGCCCAACAGCGCCACTCCATGGAACCGCAGGGTCTCGACGCCGGTCAGCGCATGGCTGATCGCACCGAGATAGGAGCCGGAGACGAGGAGCGCGGGCAGGCCCAGGGCGTCGAGCCAGTCCAGCCCCGTCGCCGCGTCGGTGACCGGGCTCATCAGGCCGCCGACGCCCTCGATCAGCACGATGGTGCCGGGGGGAGCGGCCGCGATCCGATCGCGGCACCACGCCACGAGATCGTCGAGGTGGAGGCTGCGTCCTTCGCGCGCAGCGGCGAGGTCGGGTGCGAGCGCCGCCGAAAAGCGCCAGGGCGAGCAGGAGTCTACGGCCGCGGGCGTCGGAGCGATCCCCTGCGCGTCGAGCAGGATCGCGGTGTCGCTGAGCGCGAAGGCGGGATCGTCGAGGCCGGGCACGCCGCTCGCCAGCGGCTTCACGGTCAGGACGGGCCGGCCCTGGCTGAGCAGCCGCCGGGTTAGGGCGGCAGTCACGTAGGTCTTGCCGATCTCGGTGCCGGCGCCGGCGACGAAGACGGCGGGCGAACTCACTTTTCCACGAAGGCCTTCTCGATGACGTAGTGTCCGGCCTCGCCGTGATTGCCCTCCTCGTAGCCGCTCGCGGTGAGGAGCTCGCGGGTGTCGCGGATCATGTCGGGTGAGCCGCAGAGCATGAAGCGGTCGGCCTCGACCGACATCATCGGCAGGCCGATATCGGCAAACAGCTTGCCCGAGGTCATGAGGTCGGTGATGCGGCCCGAGTTGCGGAACGGCTCGCGGGTGACGGTCGGATAGTAGATCAGCTGCGCCGCGATGGTCTCGCCCAGGAACTCGTGGTTCGGCAGATCCTGCGTGATCGTATCGCCGTAGGCCAGTTCCGAGACCTGCCGGCAGCCATGGACGAGCACGACCTTCTCGAAGCGGTCGTAGGTCTCCGGGTCCTTGATGATCGACAGGAAGGGTGCGAGCCCGGTGCCGGTGCCGAGCATGTAGAGGTGGCGGCCGGGCATGAGGTTGTCGAGCACGAGCGTGCCGGTGGGCTTCTTGCCGACCATGATCGGATCGCCGACCTTGAGGTGCTGCAGCTTGCTCGTGAGCGGCCCGTTCTCGACCTTGATCGAGAAGAACTCGAGCTCCTCCTCGTAATTGGCCGAGACTACGCTGTAGGCCCGCAGCAAGGGCCGGCCCTCGACCTCGATGCCGATCATCGTGAATTCGCCGTTGCGGAAGCGGAACGAGGGGTCGCGCGTCGTGCGGAAGGAGAACAGCGTGTCCGTCCAGTGGTGCACGGAGACAACGCGCTCCTCGTTGTACTTGCTCATCGGCTGCCTTCGCTGACTCATGGACTAATTCGCCGCGTCTTTTCGCAGGTGCAGCAGGCTCGTCAAGTTCACTGGCTGGGGTGGACCTCTGCGTCGCAGGCACGTCGCCAAGATGTCGCCGCGTCGAATGCGCGAGATGTCTGCCAAAAATTGGCAGGCGCATTGCTGAACACGCACGCCCTGCCAGACAGCGGTGGCTCGATCGTCGAGCATTCGTGAATGCCGTTTCGCAGTCACCGATAGTCATCCTAGAGTTGTCAAAGTTTCCTCAAGGTTTCGTAAGGAGGAGACGCGGGCTGATCCCGCTCGGATAAGGGGCGGAAGAGGGAGGTGGATTTTCGATGCCGATCGATCTGACCGGGCCGTTGGCCTGGACGAAAGCCGATGCCGACGGGAGGCGCATGCTGGAGGCCCTACAGGGCAACATCCTCAAGGGCCACGGCCGTCACTTCACCTCCAACGTCTTCTTCCGGCTCGATCCGAATCGGCGGGAGGACGCCCGGGCATTGCTGGCGCATCTCGCCGAATCGCACGTTACCAAGGCTCTCGATCAGCTCGAAGCAGCCGAGCATTTCAAGACGACCGGCAAGAGCGGCGGCCCCTTCGTCCATCTCGCCCTGGCGGCGGCAGGATACCGAGCGATCGGCTTCGATGCGAACCTGCCTGCGGACGGCGATTTCCTGGACGGCATGCGGTCGCAAGCCAGCCGCGATGCCCTGGCGGACGGCGACCTCTCCCAATGGGAAGCCCCGTTCCGGGAGGAGATCCACGGCATCGTCCTGGCGGCGGAGGAGAACAGGGTGAAGACGGATGCCCTCGCGGCGATACTGGTCGGGCTGATCGAGGATGGTGGCGGAACGATCGTCCACATCCAGCCCGGCACGGCCATCTTCAACGATGACAAGGAGGGTATCGAGCATTTCGGCTACGTCGACGGACGCAGTCAGCCCCTGCTGCTCGCGGAGGACGTCGACGGGGAGGCCGCGACGGTCTGGGACCCGGCCTTCCCGCTCGACAACGCGCTGGTGAAGGATCCCGGCATCGACGACGAGGTGAGCTTCGGCAGCTACTTCATCTTCCGCAAGCTCGAACAGAACGTGCGCGGGTTCAAGACGCGCGAGCGGGAGATCGGCCGCGACCTGGAGGCCGAGAATGCGAAGCGCGTCGCGTCCGGTGCTGCCAAGCCAGGCACCCTCACGGGCACGGACTTCCGGGAACTCGCGGGCGCCTACGTCGTCGGCCGGTTCGAGGACGGCACGCCCATCACGGTGGCGGACAAGGCCGCGGGCGGCAAGCCCCCGAACAGCTTCGACTATGCCGGTGACACAGGCTTCCGCTGCCCCGCCCATGCCCATATCCGCAAGACCAATCCTCGTGGGAGCGGCGGGGGAGAGCCCGAGGCCGAGGAGCGCACCCACCTGCTGCCGCGCCGGGGCATCCCCTATGAGGACGTCAAGCGAGAGGTGGCAGCGAAGGACGTGCCCGAAGCCGAGACCGACGACGCCTTCCTACGGGACGTGGCGCCGCTTTTGCCGGAGGCCGGCGTCGGCCTGCTGTTCATGGCCTATAACGGCGACATGGCGCGGCAATTCGCGTTCACTCAGCGGTTCTGGGCAAACAATGCCGGCTTTCCCTTCGACCCGCCCGGCCCGCACGGGACAGATCCCGTCATCGGCCAGGCGCCTGCACCCGCCCCATAAGCTTCCGGTGGCGTGAGGTAACGAGGCCGCCGGCGCGATCGACGCGCCCTTCTTCGGCTTCGTCACGATGAGGGGCGGCGAGTATTTCTTCTCGCCGAGCCTGACCTTCCTGCGTGGACTCGCACGCCCGACGGCCGCCGTCGCCTGACGCGTGGTCAGAGCGGCTTCAATCCGTCCTCGATCTCGGCACGCCGTGGTTCGAGGAAGGGCGGGAGCGCCAGGCGTTCGCCCAGGGAATCCAGCGGCTCGTCGGCGGTGAAGCCGGGGCCGTCGGTGGCGATCTCGAACAGGATGCCGTTCGGCTCGCGAAAATACAGGCTGCGGAAGTAGTAGCGGTCGACCGGCCCGCTGGAGGGCATGCGCTTGGCCTTCAGGCGCTCGGCCCAGGCCGCATGATCCGCGTCGGGAATGCGGAAGGCGACATGGTGGACGGCGCCCGCCCCCTGGCGGGCCGCGGGAAGGCCGGGTTCGGCGAGGAGGTGGAGTTCTGCCGCGGCACCGCCCTCGCCCATCGCGAAGACATGCACCTCACCTTCGGGCAGCGCGTAGCGGCGTTCCTTGCGCATCCCGAGCACGTCGACGAGCACCGCTTCCGTCCGTCCGATCTCGGCCACGCTGAGACGGACGGGGCCGAGGCCGCGGATCTGGTGCTCGGCCGGCACCGGGCTCTGCGCATAGGGATGGGACGAGCCCGCGCCGCCGTCATCGACGAGGCTGAGGCGTTGGCCCTCCGGGTCCTCGAAGTCGAGGGTGAGGCGCCCGTCACGGGGCTGCGGCTCACCGACCCGGACGTCGTGCCGGGTCAGATGCGCGTGCCACCAGGCGATCGCGGCTGGGCCGGAGACCCGCAATCCGGTGCGGACGATGCTGTTGGTGCCGCGCCACTCCGGCGGGGCCGGCCAATCGAAGAAGGTGACGTCGCTGCCGGGCGAGGCGAGGCCATCCGCGTAGAACAGGTGATAGGCGGAGACGTCGTCCTGGTTCACCGTCTTCTTGACGAGGCGCATGCCCAGCACCCCGGTATAGAAGGCGTGGTTCGCGCTCGCCCGCGCGGTGATGGCGGTGAGGTGGTGGAGGCCGGTGAGGCGCATCGGTGTATCCAGCTGCAGAGCGGGACGACGCGTCGACCCCGCCGGAGGTCGCACCGCTCAGATGGCGCCGACGAGGAGACCGACGCCCGCGAGGGCAAGGCCGGCTCCGGTCAGCCGCAAGGCGGGGCGATCGCCGCCGGAGGCGAGGCGCCCAAGACCGTATCCGAGCCCGAGGCCGACGGCGTGGAGCAGTGCCGTCGCGGCGATGAACCCGAAGCCGTAGGAGAGGGCCGACGCCGCCTCGGGCATCTCCGCGCCATGGGCTTGGCCGTGGAACACGGCGAACAGGCCGACCAGCGCCATCGCGGCGGCCGTGGGCAGTGCGAGGCGCAGGGCCACCGCGAGGCCGATCAGCACGACCGAGAGTGCGATGCCGACCTCGACGAAGGGCAACCCATTCCCCGAAGCGCCGAGCATGCCGCCCACCACCATCATGGCGAGGAAGGCGAGCGGGACGAGCACCTGAGCCCGTCCGCCGATCCGCGCGGCGATCAGGCCGACGCCGACCATGGCGAGCACGTGGTCGAGCCCCATCAGCGGATGCACGAACCCATGCGCCAGACCATGCGCCTCACCCTGCCCGGTATGGGCGAGGACCGGATTCGCCATCAGGGCGACCACGAGGGCGGGCAGCAGGCGCGAGACGGTCTTCATGCGGTGGAATCCCTCGGATGATACGGCGACGCTATGCTGCGAGAACGCGGCCGGCGGCGACCGGTTCGTTCAGAAGTCGGTCGGCCGGCCGGCGGCGACCACCAGCATCCGTCCGTCGCCGAAGGTCCGGGCGGCGGCGCGGCGGATATCGGCCTGGGTCACGTCGGCGACGAGGGCGTTGCGGCGGCCGATATAGTCCATGCCCAGCCCCTCGAAGGCGATCTGCACGAGCTGGTGGGCGATCTTCGTCGAGGTGTCGAAGCCCAGCGCATAGGATCCGGTGAGGTAGTCCTTGGCCTTCTGCAGCTCCTCGTCGGACGGGCCCTCCGAGATCAGCCGGCTCAGCTCCTCGGAGATCACGGTCAGCGCCTCGCCGACGCGCTCGTTCTTCGTCGCCGTGTAACCCCAGGTCATGGCGCTGGCGCGGTGGCTGACCAGCGAGGTCCCGACCGAGTAGGCGAGCCCCCGCTTCTCGCGCACTTCCTGGAAGAGCCGCGAGGTGAAGGAGCCGCCGCCGAAGATGTGGTTGAGGACGTAGGCGGGAATGAAATCGGGGTCGCGCCACGGCACGCCGCCCATGCCGAAGCGGATCACCGATTGCGGCACGTCGAGGTCGACCACGACGCGGCGGCCGAGATCCTGAACCTGCGTCTGAGGCACGGCGTTCAGCGGGCCGGTCTCGTCCAGCGCTCCGAAGGCCCGGTTGAGCGCATCGGCGAGGCGCGCGGCATCGATGGCGCCCACCGCCGCGACCTTGATCCCGCCGCGGCCGATGATGCGGCGATGCATCGCCACGAGATCGTCGCGGGTGATGGCGGCGACGCTCTCGACGGTGCCCGACGAGGGCCTCGAATAGGGATGGCCTGCGAACGCCTCCCTGAAGAAGCGGCGCGAGGCCATCACGCCGGGATCGTTCTGCTGGTAGCGCAGGCCGGCCAGCGTCTGCCCGCGCACCCGCTCGATCGCGTCGGGGTCGAAGCGGGGCTTGGCCAGCGCCAGAGCGAGGAGGTCGATGGCCTCGTCGGCGTGCTTGACGAGCATCTTGAGCGAGCCGCCGACGGCATCGGGGCCGGCATGGAAGCTCATCTCGATGGCGCGAGCCGCAAGCCGCTCCTGGAAGGCATCGGAGACGAGGTCGCCTGCGCCCTCGTCGAGGAGGCGGGCCAGCATCTGGGCGACTCCGGCCTTGCCTTCGGGGTCCTGTGACGCACCACCCTCGAAGGCGAAGGAGAGTGCGATGAGGGGCACGACCGGCGATTCCACGTGCCAGGCCTCGATGCCGGGAGCGGTGGGAACCGGCAGGGCCATCGTCGGCGACGTGGAACTGCTTGTGTCGGCCAGCTCGACCTGGACTGAGTTCATGGGAACCTCGTTGTTCTTGGTCGGTGTTTTTCGGTCGTTGGCGCGGCGTTCGCCGCAGCCGGGATGTCGGTTCGCGTCTCGGTCTCAGGCGTCGGGATCGCGGGCCTTGGTCAGGTGACCGGTCACGGAGCGGGCCGGGACCAGGTAGCGCTCGGCCGCTGCCGCAAGGCGCTCGCGGGTGACGCCCTCGATGTCGGACGGCCAGCGGCGAACCTCCTCGATGGTCTCGCCGATGGCGAGCGCCGAGCCGTAGATGCGGGCGAGCGAGGACTGGCTGTCGGAGGAATAGACCGTCTCGGCTACGAGGCGGGTCTTGGCCCGCTCGATCGCCTCGGCGCCCAGCGCCTCGGCCGGCGCACGGCGCAGGACCTTGTCGACCGCTACCTCGAGCTGCTCCAGGCTGACGCCCTCGGCGGGGATCGCGTAGACGGAGAAGCGGGTGTCGTCGATGGCCGAGCCCATGTACCAGGCGCCGGCATTCACCGCGACGCCCTGCTCCATGACGAGCTGGCGGTAGAGGTAGGAGGTCGAGCCGCCACCCAGAACCTCGGCCAGCAGTTCCAGCGCGTGGCACTCGCCGTCGCGCGCGGTGATGCAGGACGGCGTGAGGTACAGGCGCTGCAGCGTCGGCTGCTCGACCTTGGGGTCGGCGACCGCGATGCGGCGCAGGGCCTTCGGCTCCGGCTCGCGGGCACGCACCCGCACCGGTCGTGACCCTTGCGGCGTGACGCGGCCATAGCTGCTGTCGGCGAGCTTGCGTACCGCATCGGCGGTGACGTCCCCCGCCACCACCAGGATGGCGTTCTCGGGCGTGTAGAACCGCTTGTAGTAGTCGAGCGCGTGGGTCCGGTTCAGTTCCTCGATCTCGTGCATCCAGCCGATGATCGGGATGCCGTAGGGATGGTGGACGAAGAGCGAGGCCGCCATGGCCTCCGAGAGCTGGGCGGACGGGTCGGTCTCGACCCGCATGCGGCGCTCTTCCAGCACCACGTCGCGCTCGGGCGCCACCACTGATTCCTCGAGCATAAGGCCGGTCATGCGGTCGGCCTCGAACTCCATCATGGTGCCGAGGTGGTCGCGGGCGACGCGCTGGAAATAGGCGGTGTAGTCGTAGGACGTGAAGGCGTTCTCCTGGCCGCCGAGACCCGAGACGGCCTTCGAGAAGGCGCCGATGGGATGGCGCTCGGTGCCCTTGAACATCAGGTGCTCAAGGAAATGCGCGATGCCGGATTGGCCGAGCGGATCATCGGCCGAGCCGTTGCGGTACCAGATCATGTGGGTGACGACGGGGGCGCGGTGATCGGGCACCACGACGACGTCGAGGCCGTTGTCCAGGGTGAAGGCCGAGACCTCGGGTCCGCCCGCCTCGGACCGGCCGAACGGCGCCGCCTCGACCCGTCCCGCGCTGGGATGCGTATGAGCCGGAAACAGGGTGGGCGTGTCCTTCCTGAACAGATGCATCGATGATCCCTTGGCATGCGGCGCCCAACGGGCCGGATGCGTTGCCGACGCCCATCGAGCACCACCCGAAGGGCAACTCGTGCGGGCAAATCCCGTACCGGCGTCCGTCTCATGCCGGCAACAGAGGAGAAAACTAGAGCAAGATGCGGAAAAGGGGAGTCCGGTTTTCCGAGATCATCATGCGATCACAAAGGGATAGATTATGCTGCCGGTTACCTGAAACAGGAGCATGCCCTAGTAGCGGCTCTGACTGCGAATATAGTTGCCCGGGTCTGCTTCCTCGCGTTCCCGGCTGGGATTGTTGATCGGATCGCCGTTGGTCCTGGCGATCTTGGCGGGCGCCTTGCGGTAGTCGGTCGGCGGCTGCGTGAGGGCATCGCGGCTCGGCGCGGCCACGGCAGGTTCGGTCTTATCGGCACTGCCGCTCATGAAGCTGAACGGGTTCGACCAGAACGAATCCTTGTTGTCGCCCGGCTTGTACTGGTTCTCGGTGGGGATCTGTGCCCCAGCCCGGCGCCCGGCGCGCATCTCGTCGATGGAGAGGGTCATGTTGTTGTCGTCCATGCGGCCCTGCGCACCACGGACGATGGGCTTGCGGGCCTCGCTCGCCGCGCGCTCGCGCTGGGCGACCTCAGGGTCCTTGGGCCATTGCGGCGACAGCTCCGGCGCGCGCGGCTGCGGCAAGGCCGCCTTGGCGTCGAGCTTGGGCGGCATCACCAGCGGAGCCCGCTCCCGATAGGTGATCGGTGCGCGTTCCTTCTCGACGAGACCGAGGTTGCCCAGAGCATCGCGCAGGAACTCGCCCTGTTCGGCCAGGGCGGGACCCGTCAGCAGAAGCCCCATGAGGCCGATGCCGCTGAGAGAGACGAGGACCCTGCGATGCCCGACCATGTCACCCCACCCTTCCGTCCGGCCCCGCACCCCTCGAACGAGGCGTGCTCAGTCGCGTTCTCGCGCTTTCCCTGATCCGGTCCTGACGGCCTGATCCGGGTTTCGGGCGAAGGTATGGCGCCTTGACCGCACCGCACCAGCCCGGCGCCGCGATGAAACGTCGGTGTGGTCTTTGGATCACATGTGCGGAGGTTTCTGCGCCGGCTCCGTGGATGGCGCTGGCCGCAGGCTGTCGAGCACCAAGCCGACGACGCCGGCCACGATGGCGGCGTCGGCGATGTTGAAGACGTACCAGGACCAGCCGCCGGCATGGAGGTGGACGAAATCGAAGACGGCGCCGTAGGCAGCCCTGTCGATGGCGTTGCCGATGGCTCCGCCGGCGATGAGCCCCAGCGCCAAGGCGAGGAGGCCGGTGCCGGCCCGGCGCATCCAGACCACCAGCGCGACCGACGCCACAGCGGAGATGGCGACCAGGATCCAGCGGCCGAGCGCCCCGTCCTGCTGGAACAGACCGTAGGACACGCCCTTGTTCCAGACGACGATGATGTCGGCATAGGGGCCGAGCCGCCACGGCTGGGTCAGGACGAGGTCCGTGCCGAAATAGAGCCCCAGCTTGGAGGCCTGGTCGAGGGCTAGGGTGAGGAAGAGGGCAGCGAGGCCAAGGCGAGGGGGGGTCATGGGTGTTCGCCTGGAGTTGCGACCCCGTAGCGGAATTCGCGGACGGTCATGATAGCCATCGCTCCCAATCCTGCCGTCCGTGCAGGACGCGCACGATCAGGATTCCGGTGTCCTGCCGGGCGTCTTGCAGTGTGTAGACGACGACGTGGACACCGTAGGGATGGAGACGAACCGGCGGTGTGATCTCTGAGCGCTCGTGGGCGAGACGCGGGTTCGCCGCCACCATGTCGAAGGCCTGAAACAGACTGTTCTGATAGCGTTCGGCCTGCCCGGTGCCGAACGCCCGTTCGCCAAGCACGTAGGTGCTTGCGATGTCGAGGTCCGCGCCATGCGTCGTCTGCCACGTCATGGCTGTCGGGAGGCGGCGGCCATCTCCCTGGACATGCGCGCGATCTCGTCCCTCGACCGGCCGCTCACGCCGCTGGCAAGACCCTCGCTCACCAACTTCTGCAGGTCGGCGATCCTATCGGCGCGCTCCTGATCGCGACGGATCAATTCGCGGACATAGTCGCTCGCATTGCTGTACCGACCGGTGCGGGCGCGGGCTTCGACCCACTCCTTCATTGGATCGGGCAGGGACACGTTCATCGTCGCCATCGGCAGGCCTCCCTCGAAAAGCCTGCCGAGACTTGGCAAAGATTGTCAACATTCCAAGGAATTGGAATCGAATGTGGCCCAGTCGGTCGCATCGACGCACGCGTCGGCCGATGTCCGAGGATCGCGTCACGCAGCCCCTGCCCGCGCCGCATCCCATTCCCGCAACGCCCTCGCGTCCCGCGGCGTCACGTCCGGATAATCCGGGTCGCTGCCGACATCGGGTGTGACCCGCCACGACCGCGCGCATTTGCGCCCCTCGGCCAAGCCTGAGACCACCGCGACGCCGCGGACATCGTCGAGGCGGAAGGCCTCGGCCGGCCCCTCTCCCGCCTCGACTCCAATGGCGGAGGTGATGCAGGTTTCGGCAAAGTCGATCCCGTCGAGGGACGCGAGGAGGTCGCTATCGGCGACGAACACCGTCGGTGCCGCCTCCAGGCTCGCGCCGATCCGCTTTCCCGCCCGCTCGATCTCGAGGGCGCCGGTGACGACCCGACGCACCTTGCGGATCTTCTGCCAGCGCGACGCCAACGCGTCGTCGCGCCAGGATTCCGGCGTCTCCGGCAGGGTCTGCAGGTGCACCGAGCCGTCTTCCGAGGGATAGCGGTCGAGCCAGGCCTCCTCCGCCGTGAAGGCCAGCACGGGTGCCAGCCAGATCGTGACCCGGCGGAAGGTCTCGTCGATCACCTGCAGCGCGGCCCGGCGGGTCTCGGACGAGATCGGATCGCAGTAGAGCGCATCCTTGCGCACGTCGAAGTAGAACGCCGAGAGGTCGCCGGTCATGAAGCCGTTGAGGAGTGCTACGACGCGCTTGGTATCGAAGGTCGCGTAGGCCTCGCGGATCTCGGCGTCGAGTTCGGCGAGGCGATGCAGGATCAGCCGCTCCAGCTCCGGCAGCTCGGCGTGCGGGATCGTTGCGCCCGGCTGGAAATGGGCGAGGGAGCCCAGCATCCAGCGCAGCGAGTTGCGCAGCTTGCGATAGGTCTCCGCGAAGGTCTTGATGATCTCCGGGCCGATGCGCAGGTCATCGGTGTAGTCGGACGCCGCGACCCACAGGCGCAGGATGTCGGCGCCCGAATCCTTGATGACGCTCTGGGGCGCCACGACGTTGCCCTTCGACTTCGACATCTTCAGCCCCTTGGGGTCGAGGACGAAGCCATGGGTGAGCACGATGTCGTAGGGCGCGCGTCCCCGCGTCCCGCTCGACTCGAGCAGTGACGACTGGAACCAGCCGCGGTGCTGGTCGGAGCCTTCGAGATACATCACCGTGTCGGCGCCGCCGTCGCGCTTGCGCTGCACCCCGGAGAGGCCGGGGAACTGCTCGGCGTCGTCGAGCACGAAGGCGTGGGTCGAGCCGGAATCGAACCAGACGTCGAGGACGTCGGTCACCTTCTCGTACTCGGCCGGATCATGGTCGGGCGCCAGGAAGCGCACGCCGTCCGGATCCGTGAACCAGGCGTCGGCGCCCTCCGCTTCGAAGGCGGCAATGATGCGGGCATTCACCGCCTCGTCGCGAAGGACCTCGCTGGTGCCTTTCCTCACGAACACGGTGATCGGCACGCCCCAGGCGCGCTGGCGCGACACCACCCAGTCGGGGCGGTTGCCGACCATGCCGTTGATGCGGTTCTTGCCCTGAGGCGGCACCCACTGCGTGTCGTCGATGGCCTTGAGGGCCACGTCGCGAAGAGTCCTGCCGTCGAGGGAGGCGACGGGCTTGTCCAGGGCGATGAACCATTGCGGCGTATTGCGGAAGATCACCGGCTTCTTCGAGCGCCAGGAATGCGGATAGCTGTGCTTGAGCGTGCCGCGCGCCACCAGCGTCCCGGCCTCCGTCATCGCCGCGATCACCGCCTTGTTGGCATCGCCTTTCTCGCCCTTGGGGGTGAGGACGAGCTTTCCCGTGAAGCCGGGCGCTTCCTCGGTGAGGGCGCCATCCGCATCGACGGTGTAGGGGATGCGGGTCTCGATGCCGCGCGCCTGCAGCGCCCGGCCATTGGCGGTCCAGACCTCGAAATCCTCGCGGCCGTGGCCCGGCGCGGTATGGACGAAGCCGGTGCCGGCCTCGTCGGTGACGTGATCGCCTTCCAGCAGCGGAACCTTGTAGTCGTAGCCGGGGACGTGGCCGGCGAGGGGATGCGCGACCGTGAGGCCCGCCAGTTCCGCGGACGACACATCGCGGAGCCGCTCGAAGTTCTGGACGCGCGCCGCTGCGAAGACGCCGGCCGCGAGGCTGTCGGCCAGGATGTAGGCGTCACCGGTCTTGGCCCAATTCTCCTCGGCGGCCGCGGTGACCCGGTAAAGCCCGTAGGCGACCTTCTTCGAATAGGCGACGGCGCGGTTGCCGGGCATGGTCCAGGGCGTCGTGGTCCAGATCACGACGCGGGCGGCCTCCAGATCCGGCGCAGCTCCCTCGATCGGCCGGAACGCCGCGAAGATCGTGTCGCTGACGTGGTCCTCGTACTCGACCTCGGCCTCGGCGAGCGCCGTCTTCTCCACCACCGACCACATCACAGGCTTCGAGCCGCGATAGAGCTGGCCGGTCGTGGCGAAGGTCATGAGTTCGCGGGCGATGGTCGCCTCGGCGGGAAAGCTCATGGTGGCGTAGGGGCGGTCCCAGTCGCCGGTGACGCCGAGGCGCTTGAACTCCTCGCGCTGCACGTCGAGCCACTGGCCGGCGAAGGTCCGGCATTCCTGGCGGAACTCGATGACCGGCACCTCGTCCTTGTTCTTGCCCTTGGCGCGGTACTGCTCCTCGATCTTCCACTCGATCGGCAGGCCGTGGCAGTCCCAGCCCGGCACGTAGTTGGCGTCGAAGCCGAGGGCGCCCTGGGCACGGACGATGACGTCCTTGAGGATCTTGTTGAGCGCCGTGCCGATGTGGATGTTGCCGTTGGCGTAGGGCGGCCCGTCGTGGAGCACGAATTTCGGGCGCCCCGCCGCCGCCACCCGGATCCGGCCGTAGAGATCGGTGGCGGCCCAGCGTGCGAGGAGGAGTGGCTCGCGCACCGGCAGGCCGGCCCGCATCGGGAACTCGGTACGCGGCAGGAACAGGGTCTGCGAATAATCGCGGGTGGGGCTGGATTCGGTCATGATCGTCTTCTGGCGCGGTCTCGAGCGGAGCGGCCGGGCCGTCTTCCGCGAAAATGGGGGCGATCGACGCTCTCCCGGCATCCGAAGGGCCGCTCGCGCGAGCCCTCAGGCGGAAGCCGGGCTCGTAATTCGGAACGCGTGGGCAGGGCCGCGCGGATCGCCGGGAGCGCACATGGCCTGACCTCTAGCAGCGGCGGGGAGGCGAGGCCAGCGTCCCGGCGGTGATGGAATGCCCCATCGGGATGGGACCTTTTCGAAGCTCGGCCGTTGGTGCTCACCCCGTGACGGCGCCCGGATCTGCGCGAGGCCGCCCGGCACGGCGATCAGCACGAGAGGATACCACCATGAAATATGCGTTGCTCGGCCTCACGCTCGCCCTGGCGACCTTCTCCCTCGCCGAGTCCGTCCAGGCCCAGGGCCTGCCCGGCGGCGTCCGCCGGGGTGCTGCCGAGGGCGACCGGGTCGCCGGGCCGATCGGCGGCATCGTGGGCGGTGCGGTCGGCGGCGCCGTGGGCACCGTCAATGGCGCGCTCGGGATCGATCCGGGCCGGCGCGCCTATCGCACCCGCATGAAGTCGCGCCGTCACGCCCGTCGCCATTATCGCTGAGGCCCCGCGCCGGCCGAAGCCTCAGAGCTGCGGCCGGCGTCCCCGCTCCTGCGAGAGCAGATAGAGCCCGGACGCGACCACGACGGACGCTCCGATGAGGGTCCAGCGGTTGGGCACGTCGCCGAACAGCAGGTATCCGAGCAGCACCGACCACAGAAGCTGCGTGTAGAGGAACGGCGCCAGCACGTTGGCGGGTGCCCGTGCATGCGCCATTACCAACAGCCAGTGCCCGATCGTCCCGAGCAAGCCGACTCCGACGAGGAGCGCCCAGAGGCCGGGAGAACCCGGATCGGTCCAGATCCAGGGCAGCAGCGGCGTCATCACGGCGAGGCCCGCCAAGCCCGAATAGAACATCGTCGTGGCTGTGGAGTCGATGCCGGCGAGCTTACGCGTCGTGATGATGTAGAACGCGTAGCAGAGCATGTTGCCGAGGCTCAGCAGCACCGCAGGCTGGACGGGGCCGATGCCGGGCCGCACGATCACGAGCACGCCGATAAAGCCGACGCCGATCGCCGCGAGCCGACGCGGCGAAGACCATTCCCCGAGCAGAGGCCCCGCGAAGAGCGCCACGGTGAGGGGTGCGGCGAACTGGATCGACAGGGTCTCGGCCAGTTGCAGCTTGCGGAGGGCGAGGAAGTTCAGGGCGGTGGAGCCGAACAGCAGGAGCGAGCGCACTACCTGCAGCCAGAGCCGGCGCGTCCGAACTACGCCAGGCCTCGTCACCGGATTGATGAAGGCCGTGACCATCACCACGCTCACCGCGTAGCGCATGAAGGTGGTCAGCAGGGGATCGACCCCCGCGAGGGCAAGCGCTTTTGCCGAAGCGTCGAGGCAGGCGAAGAAGGCGAGCGTGCCGCACATGAGGGCGATGCCCGCCAGGCGCGGGTTCGCGATGCCCACATCCATTCCTTTCACTGTTCCCCGGCTCCCGATGCCAACGGCCGCGGGCGCGCACATGCCGGGCTTGTCCGGTCGGTATAGGGAGGAGCGGGCCGGAGAGCACCCGCGTCGCGAACAGGGTGGCGCTGCGT
>NZ_CAXUJR010000010.1:34284-56101 GCF_964251405.1 uncultured Methylobacterium sp. | reverse complement strand
TCGATCACGGGACGGTCCTGGGCGGACGCAAGTCCCGTTGCGAGTCCCGTCGCAAGGCATGAGCCTAGAACGAATGGGATGACGTAGCTTTTCATACGCGATCCTTTGTCGATCGACGTCCCCTCGGTGCCAGAGATGGCAAAGCGAACGAGAAGCGCAAGGGCACCCGCTCGTGGAGCGAAGTGCAGGCTCGCGTTCGACTGCGTTCCGAGCCAGCGCTCGCGGTCCATCATGCCGGAGCCGTGGGACCTGTGCAAAGCGATCGATCCCGTTAACCTTTTATTAACTCGCCGATTGCCGAGGAACCCCCTCCATGAGACCGTTCGTTAACGGCAGATTAACGAGACGGGCAGTGGTCATGCGGATCGCGACTTCGAAGGGCCAGGATGCGATGTCCGGTCTTGCCAGAACCGTCCGTCGCGTCTTCGGTGCCGGCCTCCCGCTCGTCTCCGCGTTGCTGCTCGGTCAGGCTGCCGAGGCCCAGACATTCGCGTCGCTGCCTGCCGCACCGAGCGCCATCGTCGCCGGCGGCGAGGCCCGGCCGATCGCCGCCTGGAGCGAGTTCTGCCAGACCTACGCCGCCGAATGCGCCATCGACGTCACCGAGCCCGCCGTCATCGCCATCACGCCCGCCGTGTGGAACACCATCGTCTCGGTGAACCGCCGCGTGAACAAGTCCCTCAGGGCCGTGACGGACCTCGACCATTGGGCTGTCCCCGACCGCTGGGACCTCGCCGAGGACGGTGCGGGCGATTGCGAGGACTACCAGCTTCTCAAGCGCAAGTTGCTGGCAGCGGCCGGCCTGCCGCGCCGGGCGATGCGGATGACCGTCGTCATCGACGAGAAGGGCGAGGGCCATGCGGTGCTCACCCTCGTGACCGACCGTGGCGATATCATCCTCGACAACAAGACCAGCACCGTCCTGCCCTGGCGCCAGACCGGCTACACCTTCATCAAGCGCGAGAGCCAGAGCAGCGTCGCCTGGGTCTCGCTCGGTCGTGCGGCCTCGCCGGTGACGACGGCCAACCGCTGAGGCGGCCCGTCCCGGATCGGGACGACGGCGAAGTCTTAAGATTAAGGAAATCGGAAGGTTGTTCCTGCGATGGTTCCCGCCTGAAACGGGGGCCGTGGCCCATGACGCATCCGATCCTCACGACCATCTGCGCAGCTCGCCAGCGTCTCGCCTTCCTGGTCGTGCTGCTGACCGGATTGAGCATCGGTCCGGCCGTGGCCAGCGACGTGGCCGAGCTGCATTCCTCGTGGCGCGGCTGCCTCCACCGCAGCTTCGGGTTCCAGGTCGCGCTGACGAGCCGGACGCTGGCTGCGGATACCGCCCTGCGTGCCTGCCGCCACAGCGAGGACGCATATCTCGTCGCCCTGGCGACATCGCCGCTGGTCGATGGCGACGACGTTGCCCGCGTCCGTCCCGCCGTGCTCCAGCGCGCCAGGGGCTGGCTCCTCAGCGGCCGGGCTTCCCGACCCCTCTGAGCGACCTGCGCCTTCAGGCCGCGCTCACGGTCATCATGTCGCGCTCGCTGCGCTTGAGCAGGGCGGCGATGGCCGATGGCGCCATCGCCTTGCCGTAGAGATAGCCCTGGCCCTCGGCGCATCCCATCCGGCGAAGCACCGCCTCCTGTGCAGGTGTCTCGATACCCTCGGCGATGACATCGAGGCCGAAACTCTCGGCCATGCCGAGGATCGCACGCACGATCTCGGCATCGTGGCCATCGGTGTCGATGTCGCGCACGAAGCTGCGGTCGATTTTCAGGCGCGTCAGCGGGAAACGCTTGAGCGAGCTCAGCGACGCGTAGCCGGTGCCGAAATCGTCGAACGCGATGGCGACGCCCTGGCGATGCAGTTCGCGGATGGGATCGAGGATCGAATTATCGGCCTGAAGGGCGATCCGCTCCGTCACCTCGATCTCGAGGGATCCGGGCGGGAGGTGGTGCCGGGCGAGGCACCCCATGATCTCCTGGGCGAGGGTGCCTTCGCGGAGATGCGAGTCGAACAGGTTCACCGCCACGCGCAGGGGAGGCAGGCCCATCGCCCGCCAGTACGCGGCCTGGCGGCAGGCTTCGGCGACGATCCAGCCCCCGAGGGAAGCGGCCAGCGGATGGGCCTCGAGCGCGTCGATGAAGGCACCGGGCAGGAGCAGTCCGCGTTGGGGATGCTGCCAGCGCAGCAGTGCCTCGACGCCGATGACCTCCCCGGTCGCGAGGGCGACCTGCGGCTGGTAATGCAGCACGAATTCCGCCGCCTCGAGGCCGCGGGTCAGTTCGTCGTGGAGCACGCGGCGGGCGACGACGGCGCTGCGCATCGCCGGCTCGAACAGCCGGGCGCAGCGGCGCCCGTCGCGCCTGGCTTGATAGAGGGCGAGATCAGCGTCGGCGATGAGGTCGTCGCACACCGTGTCACGGCCCATGCCGATCGCGATGCCGATGCTCAGGCCGACGTGGAAGGTGTGGCCACTGACCTGGAACGGCTTCTGGAAGGCGTCGAGGATGGCGGAGGCGCTCGATCCTGCCACGAGCGGATCGCCGACGCCCGGCATCAGAACCGCGAAGACGTCCCCCGCGAAGCGCGCCACGATGGACTTGGACGCGACGCAGCTCGGCAGACGGATGGAGACGGCTTGGAGCAGTGCGTCGCCGGTGGCGTGGCCGAGGCTGTCGACGACCTCCTTGAACCCATCGAGGTCGAGCAGCATGACCGTTGCGTGCCGGTCGGCCTTCAGGGTGGATTCCAGTTCATCGTCGAACTGCGCGCGGTTGATGAGCCCCGTCAGCTTGTCGTGCTGCGCCATCTGGACGAGCTTGGCGTCGCGTGCCCGCCAGTCGCTGATGTCGCGCATGATGGCGCCGATGCCGATGCCCGCCCGATCCTTCCAGATCGACATCGAGAACTCGATCGGGAAGGTGCTGCCGTCTCGGCGCTGCGCCATGAGCTCGATGGTACGCCCCGCGAATGTCGAGGCACCGTTGGCGGCGATGCGCGCCAGGCCGTGCTTGTGCGCCTCGCGGAACGGCTCCGGGATGATGATGTCGATCTCCTGGCCCAGCATCTCGCCGGCGGCATAGCCGAACAGGGCCTCGCCGGCCGGATTGACGAAGGTGATGGTGCCTTCGTCATTGATGGCGATGAAGGAATACTCGGCCGCCTTGGCAAAGCCCGCCGTGGCGGCATTGACGAAGTCGGAGCGGCGCAGTTCGAGATGCTCCATCGCCAGGGCGGCGAAGCTCTTCAAGATCAGAATCTGTTCCTGCGAGAAAGCGAGGTTCGGCGCCGTATCCGCGATGCAGAGTGCGCCGAGCCGCTCGCCGCTCGCGGTGATCAAGGGCGCGCCGGCATAGAACCGCATGCCTGCCCGCGGCCCCGACGACAGGCCTTGCGCAAAGCGCGGGTCGAGGGCGAGGTCCGGCGCCACGAAGACGTCGTCGCCGGTGATCGCGATCTCGCAGAGCGAGCCGGCGCGCTCGACCTGGGCCATGTCGGTGCCGACGCAGGCCTGCAGCCAGCACGAGTCCTGGTCGACGAACGAGATCCAGGCCATGGGCGCCCCGAGGCTCGCGGCGGCAAGGGCCGTCATGTGCGTGAGGCCGGGGGTCACCGTATTGCCGATGACGCGGTAGGCGCGCAGGGCGAGGAGGCGCCGGGCCTCGATCGCCTCGGACTGGTTCGCTCCTGAAGGAGGTGTGGTCATCAAAGGGCGCACCGACGGCTTCGCACAGCCGACGAACCATAGTGCAAATTCCTAATAGAATTTGCTGAGGGAACCGGACCCGAGCGTTTTCCTGCAGTGCTTGTGGAATTCGTCCGTCCGGCCGGACGCGTCGAATGCGGTTCGGTAACGTCGATGCGAGATTCGCCACTCTGCCGTCATCCACCGCGCTGCTGCGACGCCGGCCCTTCCATCCGCGGGAAGATCCCGCCGTCTACCTGAAGGTCTTGCGCGGATCGAAGGCGTCTCTGACCGCCTCGCCGGCGAAGATCAGCAGGCTCAGCATCAGGGCGACCACCACGAACCCGGTGAGCCCGAGCCAGGGCGCCTGGATGTTGTCCTTGCCCTGCGCCAGCAGCTCCCCGAGCGAGGCCGAGCCGGGCGGAAGCCCGAAGCCGAGGAAGTCGAGGGAGGTCAGGGTCGAGATCGAGCCGTTGAGGATGAACGGCAGGAAGGTGAGGGTGGCCACCATGGCGTTGGGCAGGAGGTGGCGGCTCATGATCCTGACGTTGGAGAGGCCGAGCGCCCTTGCGGCGCGCACGTACTCGAAGTTGCGGGCGCGCAGGAACTCGGCCCGCACCACGCCCACCAGCGCCACCCACGAGAACAGCAGCAGGATTCCGAGGAGCACGAAGAACCCCGGCGCGATGAAGGCCGAGATGATGATGATGAGGTAGAGGGTCGGGATCGCGCTCCAGACCTCGATGAAGCGCTGCAGGGCAAGATCGACCCAGCCGCCGAAATAGCCCTGCACCGCGCCGGCGATCACGCCGATGACCGACGAGACCGCCGCCAGGATCAGCCCGAACAAGACGGAGATGCGGAAGCCGTAGATGATGCGCGCGAGCACGTCGCGGGCGGTGTTGTCGGTGCCGAGCCAGTTCCATTCGACGTCGCGGCAGCCCGTGCCTCCGGTGCGCTCGGCCACCGGCTGGCACTGCGCGTCGGTGAGCATCCAGGTCGGCGGAGAGGGGGAGGGGGTCGGCAGACCGTTGATGATGGTGTCGTAGGAATAGGGGATCGGCGGCCAGAGAGCCCAGCCGTGGTCGGCGATTTCCTTGCGCGTCTCGGCCGAGCGGTAGTCCGGCCGGGCATAGAAGCCGCCGAACTTCTCGTCCGGGTAGTCGATCAGGACCGGAAACAGCCACTCGCCCTTGTAGGACGCAACGATCGGCCGGTCGTTGGCGATGAACTCCGCGAACAGGCTAAGCCCGAACAGGACGAGGAAGACCACGAACGACCAGAACCCGAGCTTGTTGCCGCGAAAGTTCGCGAGCCGGCGGCGGTTCAGGGGCGACAGGCCGCCCTGCGTCCTGGGCAGGACGGGGACGGCATCGAGGGGGCGGGCGAGCTCGTTCACACCCACCGCCCTAGCAGCGCTTGCCTCAGCCGTCGATGCGGTGAGCCGTACCGTCGATCACGGTCGGCCTGATGCCGCCGTTGCGCTCGAGATGGCTCCGCAACAGGCGGACGTTGCGCAGGTTCGCCTTGAACGCCGCATCGAACAGATCGCCGGCCAGGGGCACGATGCCGACCGCCCCGTCGAAGGCGACGTTCATCGCCATCCGGGCGACGAGCCAGCGTGGCGCGCCGAGACGCTTGGCCTCGTAGACGATGTAGGAGGACAGGCACACGCCGGCGAGGTCGCCGAGCCCCGGCACGAGGCCCAACACGGCGTCGAGGCCGACCCGCCGGTTGATGCCGGGAATGAGGAAGGCCGCATCCATGAGATGGGCGAGCCCCTCCAGCCGCACGAGGGTCGCCTCGGCGTCGGCCCGCTTCTCGTTCTCCGCCTTGCGGCCGGTCTCGGTGAAGCGGAGCGGGTCAGTCTTGTCGAAGGTCTTGTCGACGGTCTTCATGACGGCCATCGGGGGCTCCGGAAAGGCGGCAGGCGTTGGCCGGGATGTGGCCCCGCCCGCGGGCGCCTGCAAGGCGAGGCCCGTCCCGATCGCGGCACTGTCCCGATCAGGCCAGCGCCCTGCCGAGGTCGCCCAACCGGTCGAGGGCCGCGTCGAGGGTCGCGTCTTCCTTGGCGAAACACAATCGCACGATGTGGCGCACGGGAGCTTCGGTGTAGAAGGCGCTGACCGGGATCGCGGCGACGCCGCGCGTCTCCACCAGCATCCGGCAGAAGGCGACGTCGTCCGCGACGGCGAGCCCGGCGATGTCGATGTTGAGGAACCACGTCGCCTGTGCCGGCAGGACGCGAAAGCCGCGCTCGGACAGGCCTCGCGCCAGCCGGTCCCGTGAGCGCGCGAAGCCGCGGCGCATCGCCTCGAAATAGGCCGTGTCCTTTCCGAGTCCGTAGGCGACGCCCTCCTGCAGGTTGGGCGGCGTCGTGAAGGTGAGGAACTGGTGGGCCTTGGCGAGCCCCGTCATGAGGGCCGGGGCAGCCATCACGAACCCGACCTTCCAACCGGTGAGGCTGAAGATCTTGCCGGCCGATCCGATCTTCACCGTCCGGTCGCGCATGCCCGGAACCGCCATCAGTGGCGTGTGGCGCACATCGTCGAAGACGACGTGCTCCCAGACCTCGTCGCAGATCGCCACGACGTCGAAGCGCTGGCAGAACGAGGCCAGCAGCGACAGGTCGGCCCCCGAGAACACCGTCGCGCTCGGGTTGAGCGGGTTGTTCAGGACGACGGCCTTCGTCCGCTCGCTAAAGACCGAGGCCAGGGTTGCCTCGTCGAGCCCGAAATGCGGGGGCTTGAGGCTGACGAAGCGCGGGATGCCGCCGGCCCGGAGTACCAGCGGCAGGTAGGCGTCGTAGGCCGGCTCGAACAGCACGACCTCGTCGCCCGGCGCGATCAGCGCCAGGAGCGAGGCGGCCAGGGCTTCGGTCGCCCCCGACGTCACCATCACCTCGGTATCCGGATCGAGGTCGAGGCCCTGGTGGCGTCCGTAATGCGCGGCGATGGCCCGGCGCAGAACGGGCAGGCCCATCATCGGCGGATACTGGTTGTCGCCGTCGCGCAGGAAATCGGCGGCCCGCTCGCGGACATCGGCCGGGCCGGGATCATCGGGGAAGCCCTGGCCGAGATTGATCGCCCCGTGCCGCCGTGCGAGCCCCGACATGACGTCGAAGATGGTCGTGGGAAGTTCGGAGAAGACAGGGTTCATCGCAGCGGTCTTGGGGGCGGAACGAGTGGGGTTTGCGGTCGCCGGAACGACGGCGCGTTGTCGTTGCGGGTAGCACAGCCGCCGGGGGCGGCGAAATGTGCGTGGACGCACCCAGGACGATGCCGGACGCACCTCGAACGCCGATCCGGGCCTGACGAATGTTGACTTTCATCAGGCGTGATTTACCTCTCGGACCACGGCTGGAGCGGCGCTCGCTCTGGTGGAACTCCGCCCCCTCGTTTCGTCGGGCGATGTGCCGCTCCGGTCGTTCCAGGATGCCGCCCCGGCCCGCATGCGAGGGCCAAAGGGCGTTGCCGGTCCTTGGCTTCCGGGCCATCCTCACACCGATCGATCCTGCGTACAGTCGGGTACGGAATGGCGAAGCGGACTTCGACCTGTCTGGGTCTGGGAGCCTGTGTGGCCCTCATCGGCCTCGGCTTGCGCCTGTCCGTCCCCGTCACGCCCGCGGACGCGGCCTATCGTGAGGTCGTGCAGTTCCACCGGATGCTGAATTCGCGCCTATCGGCAGGCGAGCCGAAAGCGCCGTAGCCGACGACGCGATGCGTGTTGGCACCTAGGCACCAGGCTCACCGATCATTCGTCGGAAACACCGCGAAACCGCGGCGCCCCACTGGTGACGCATTACCGGATCACTCAACCGCCATGCTGAAGGTCGACGTCCGTGCGGACCGCCGCCGATCGTGTGCACGCTCGCGCCCGGCGGCTCCCACCCGCTCGCTCGCACCCCGGTCGCTGCGACATCGGCCCAAGGTGCCAAAAAGGCGTGGGCGAACCATCTCATCGATGAGGTTGAGCGAAATGCCGGCCGATAACCGTTTATACTGCGGGGCATCACGCTCCCGGCGATCGGGCTTGTTTTCATGAACGACAGCTCACCCATCCGGACGGAGACGGCGCGGGACTATCCCGCTTCACCTCCGCCCGTCTCGGCTCCGCCCACGACGCGGCGGTCCGGGAGGGGATGGATCTGGTTCCTGCTGCTCCTCGCGGCAGGGGCGGCCGGCTATTATGGCTACAAGACCTACTACGCGCCCAAGAGTGAGGGAGCGAAGACCGAGGCCGCTGCCGGGCCGGGCGGCGGGCGTGGACGCGGCGGGCGTGCCGGCGACCCGGCCCAGGCGGTCGGCGTCGCCAAGATCGCGTCCGGCAATATTCCCGTGGTGCTCTCGGGCCTCGGAACGGTGACGCCGCTCGCCACCGTCACGGTGCGGTCGCAGATCAGCGGCTACCTGACGGAGATCGGCTACCGCGAGGGCCAGATGGTGAAGAAGGGCGACTTCCTTGCCCAGATCGATTCGCGGATCTACGAGGCGCAGCTCGCCCAGTTCCAGGGCCAGCTCCAGCGCGATCAGGCGCTGCTTCAAAACTCGAAGCTCGATCTCGCGCGCTTCCAGCGCCTCTCCCAGCAGGATTCGATCTCGAAGCAGAACGTCGACACGCAGGCCGCCCTGGTCAAGCAGAACGAGGGCACGGTGGCCGCCGACCAAGCCCTCGTCGACCAGCAGAAGCTCAACATCACCTACACGCGGATCATCTCCCCGGTGGATGGGCGCGTCGGCCTGCGCCAGGTCGACCAGGGCAACTACATCACGGCGGCCTCGACCAGCCTCGTCGTGGTGACCCAGATCGACCCGATCTCGGTGATCTTCACCCTGCCGGAGGACGACGTCTCGCGCGTGATGAAGCGGGTGCGCTCCGGCGCCAAGCTCACCGTGAGGGCCTATGACCGCGGCGACACGACCCTGATCGCCACTGGCACACTCGAGACCGTCGACAACCAGATCGACAACGCCACCGGCACGGTGAAGCTGCGCGCCCTGTTCCAGAACGACGACGACGCACTGTTCCCCAACCAGTTCGTGAACGCCAAGCTGACCGTCGACACCGTGGCGGACGTGGCGATCGTCCCCACTGCGGCGATCCTGCGCGGCACGCCGGGCACCTACGTCTATCTGCTCGACGGCGACGACAAGGTCGTGGTGCGCCCGATCAAGCTCGGCGAGTCCGACGGCCCTCGCACCGCGGTGGTCTCCGGCCTCGCGGTCGGCGACCGGGTCGTGGTCGACGGCACCGATCGTCTTCGCGATGGAGCCCCGGTCCGCATCATCGGCGACGCCAAGCCGGGTGAGCCGAAGCCATCGGACGCACAGCCCGGCACGCCGAGGCCCGAGGGCGCCGCCGCGGCGACCGGCGCGACGATGCCGGCGGCGCAGGGGCAGCCCTCTGCGGAAGCACCCAAGCGCGAGCGCCGCAGCCGGCGCGAGCAGGCTTCTCCGTGACCGAGGGATCGTCCCCTATTCATCATGACGCGCTCCCCTCCCCCTTGCGGGGAGGGGCCGGGGGCGGGGGTGGTTCCGCTGGCCTCCGCAGCGGGTCACCCAGCCACCCCCACCTCCAACTCCTCCCCGCAAGGGGGAGGAGAGCCGCGCTCATTGTTCGGAAGGGACCTCTCTCAAGCCACTTCGTCGTCGTCGTGCTCCAATGAACCCCTCCCGCCTCTTCATCCTGCGCCCCGTCGCGACGACGCTTCTGATGCTGGCGATCCTCATCGTCGGCATGGTGTCCTACGTGAACCTGCCGGTCTCGGCGCTGCCGGCGATCGACTACCCGACGATCCAGGTCCAGACCTTCTATCCCGGAGCCAGCCCCGAGGTGATGACCTCGGCGGTGACCGCACCCCTGGAGCGCCAGTTCGGGCAGCTCGCCAACCTCAACCAGATGTCGTCGCAGAGCTCGGCGGGCGCCTCGGTCATCACCCTGCAGTTCAACCTCGACCTGCCGCTGGACATCGCCGAGCAGCAGGTCCAGGCGGCGATCAACGCCGCGGGCAACCTCCTGCCCAACGACCTCCCGGCCCCGCCGATCTACGCCAAGGTCAACCCCGCCGACGCGCCGGTCCTGACCCTCGCGCTGACCTCGGTGACGCTTCCCCTGACGCAGGTGCGCGATCTCGCCGAGACGCGGCTCGCCCAGAAGATTTCCCAGGTCCCCGGCGTCGGCCTCGTCAGCATCGGCGGCGGCCAGCGCCAGGCCGTGCGCGTTCGCTTCAACGCGCGGGCGCTCGCCGCCTATGGGCTCAACATTGACGATCTGCGCACCACCATCGCCAATCTCAACGTCAATACGCCCAAAGGCACCATCGACGGGCCGACGCAGTCCTACGCCATCAACGCCAACGACCAGATCCGCGACCCCGCCGCCTACAACGAGGCGATCATCGCCTACAAGAACGGCTCGCCGGTGCGTCTCTCGGACGTGGCCGAGGTGGTCAACGGCCCCGAGAATACCAAGCTCGGCGCCTGGATGGACACGACGCCCGCCGTCATCCTCAACATCCAGCGCCAGCCCGGCGCCAACGTCATCGCGACCGTCGACCGGATCAAGGCATTGCTGCCCCAGCTCCAGGCGACGCTCCCCGCCGCCATCGTGGTGACGCCGCTCACCGACCGCACCACGACGATCCGCGCCTCGGTCCACGACGTGCAGGTTGAGCTGGCGCTCGCGATCGGCCTCGTCGTCCTCGTGATCTTCCTGTTCCTGCGGAGCGTTTCGGCGACCATCATCCCGAGCCTGTCGGTGCCGCTGTCGCTCGTCGGCGCGCTCTCGATCATGGACCTCTACGGGTTCTCGCTCGACAACCTCTCCCTGATGGCGCTCACCATCGCCACCGGCTTCGTCGTCGACGACGCCATCGTGGTGATCGAGAACATCGCCCGCCACGTGGAGGAGGGCGACCCGCCCTTCGAGGCGGCGCTGAAGGGCTCGCGCGAGATCGGCTTCACCATCATCTCGCTCACCGTGTCGCTGCTGGCGGTGCTGATCCCGCTCCTGTTCATGGGCGACGTGATCGGGCGGCTGTTCCACGAATTCGCGATCACGCTGGCGGCGACCATCGTCATCTCGGGCGTGGTCTCGCTGACCCTGGTGCCCATGATGTGCGCCCGACTCCTCAAGCAAGTTCCCGGGAAGCATGTGCCGGCCGAGCGTGCGGCGCGGCGCGAAGGGTTTCTCTCCCGCCTCGGCCGCCGCGCGAGCGAGGGCACCATCGAGGCCTACGGACGGGCGCTGCGGGTCGTTCTGGCCCACCAGGGGCTGACGCTTCTCGTCACGCTCGGCACGGTGGCGCTCACCGCCTACCTGTTCGTGGTGATCCCCAAGGGGTTCTTCCCGGTGCAGGATACGGGCGTTCTCCAGGGCATCTCCCAGGCCGACCAGACCGTCTCCTACGCGGCCATGGCCGAGCGCCAGCAGCGGCTCGCCGCGATCGTGCTCGAGGACCCGGACGTGGTCAGCCTGTCCTCGTTCATCGGGGTCGACGGCCAGAACGTCACGCTCAATTCCGGCCGCTTCCTGATCAACCTGAAGCCCCACGACCAGCGCAAGAACGACGCATCGGCCATCATCCGCCGGATCAAGGCGGCCACGGCCAACGTGCCCGGCATCCGCCTCTACATGCAGCCGGTCCAGGACCTGACCATCGACACCGCGGTCAGCCCGACGCAGTACCAGGTCATCCTGGAGAACCCGAACCTCGAGGCGTTCAACACCTGGGTGCCGCGCTTCGTGCAGGCGCTCCAGAAATCACCGCTGCTCTCGGACGTGGCCAGCGACCTGCAGAGCAGCGGGCTGTCGGCCTACGTCACCATCGACCGCTCCACGGCCGGCCGCTACGGCATCACTCCGGCAACCGTCGACAACGCCCTCTACGACGCCTTCGGGCAGCGCATCATCTCGACGATCTTCACCCAGTCGAGCCAGTACCGCGTCATCCTCGAGGCGGACCCGGACCAGCACAGGACCCTGGACAGCCTGAACAACATCTACCTGCCGTCATCGACCGTGGCATCGGGTCAGGTCCCGCTCTCGGCGATCGCGCAGGTGAGCGAGCGGCGCGCGCCCCTGCTGATTAGCCATCTCGGTCAGTTCCCGGCCAGCACCGTCTCCTTCAACCTCGCCCCCGGTGCGGCTTTGGGCAACGCGGTCGGCGAGATCGAGCGCGTGAGGCGTGAGATCGACCTGCCGTCGAGCTTCCGCATCGTGCCGCAGGGCTCGGTCCTCGCCTTCGAATCCGCGCTCTCGAACCAGTTCTTCCTGGTGCTGGCGGCGATCGTCACGGTCTATATCGTGCTCGGGGTTCTCTACGAGAGCTTCATCCACCCGATCACCATCCTGTCGACCCTGCCCTCGGCGGGGATCGGGGCGCTGATCGGCCTGATGCTGTTCGGGCTGTCGCTCGACGTCATCGCCATCATCGGCATCGTGCTCCTCATCGGCATCGTGAAGAAGAACGCGATCATGATGATCGACTTCGCGCTCCAGGCCGAGCGCGAGGAGGGCAAGAGCCCGCGCGACGCGATCTACGAGGCCTGCCTTCTGCGCTTCCGCCCGATCCTGATGACGACCCTGGCGGCCCTGTTCGCCGCGGTGCCGATGATCATCGGAACCGGCGTCGGCTCCGAGCTGCGCCAGCCGCTCGGCATCGTCATCGCCGGCGGCCTCATCGTCAGCCAGGTGCTCACCCTGTTCACGACGCCGGTGATCTACCTCGCGTTCGATCGGCTCGAGCGGCGCCTGACCGGGCGGCGCGAGGGCGGGGCGCCCGCCGCCGAGGCACTGCCGTGAACGTCTCGGCACCCTTCATACGCCGGCCGATCGCCACGACGCTGCTGACGATCGGCATCCTGCTCGCCGGCATGTTCGCCTACACCAAGCTGCCGGTGGCGCCGCTGCCGCAGGTCGACTTCCCCGTGATCCTGGTCCAGGCGCAGATGCCCGGCGCCTCGCCGGAGACCATGGCGACCACCGTGGCCGCACCCCTGGAGCGACGGCTCGGCATCATCGCCGACGTCAGCGAGATGACCTCGACGAGCTCCACCGGCACGGTGCGGATCGTGCTGATGTTCGGCCTCGACCGTAACATCGACGGCGCGGCCCGCGACGTCCAGGCGGCGATCAACGCGGCCCGCGCCGACCTGCCGACCGCGCTCCGGCAGAACCCGACCTACCGCAAGTTCAACCCGGCCGATTCGCCGATCATCATCCTCGGCCTGACCTCCGACACTCTGTCGCCGGGCCAGCTCTACGATTCCGCCGCCACCATCGTGCAGCAGAAGATGGCCCAGCTCCCCGGGGTCGGGAACGTCGACATCGGCGGCTCGTCGCTGCCGGCCGTGCGCGTCGAGCTCGATCCCACCGCCCTGTTCCAGTACGGCATCGGCCTGGAGGGCATCCGGGCGGCGCTCGCCTCCGCCAATGCCAACTCGCCCAAGGGCGCGATCGAGACCGATACGCGCCACTACCAGCTCTATGCCAACGACCAGGGCCGGGTGGCGGCCGATTACCGCGATATCGTCGTCGCCTATCGCAACGGTGCCGGGGTGCGGCTATCCGATGTCGGCCAGGTGCTCGATTCGGTGGAGGACAGGCGCAACCTCGGCCTGATCAACGGCAAGCCGGGCGTGATCCTGTTCATCTACAAGCAGCCGGGCTCGAACGTGGTCGCGACCATCGACGGCCTCAAGGCGGCCTTGCCACAGGTCCAGGCGGCCCTGCCCGGCGACATCACCCTCACGGTCACCGGCGACCGCAGCGCCACCATCCGGTCGTCCCTGGCCGAGACGCAGCACACGCTCGTCATCGCCGTCGTCCTCGTGATCGTCGTGGTCTTCCTGTTCCTGCATTCCGGGCGGGCGACGCTGATCCCGGCAGTGGCGGTGCCGATCTCGATCATCGGCACCTTTTCGGCGATGTACTTCCTCGACTACAGCCTCGACATCCTCTCGCTGATGGCCCTGATCATCGCCACCGGCTTCGTGGTCGACGACGCCATCGTCGTCCTCGAGAACATCCAGCGGCACATCGAGGAGGGCAAGCCGCGGATCGAGGCCGCCTTGCTGGGTTCGCGCGAGGTCGGCTTCACCGTCATCTCCATGAGCCTGTCGCTCATCGCGGTGTTCCTGCCGATCCTGCTCATGGGCGGGATCGTCGGGCGGCTGTTCGAGGAATTCGCCGTGACGCTGTCGCTGGCGATCCTGATCTCGCTCGTGTTGTCGCTGACGACGACGCCGATGATGTGCGCGCTGTTCCTGAAGCCCGAGGGCCATCGGCCGGACGGGACGCCGGGCAAGCGCGCCAACCTGTTGCTGCGCATCCTCGAGGGCGGCTTCGAGGGCATGCTGCGCGCCTACGAGCGAACGCTGCGCGTGGCTCTGCGCTTTCCCCGCCTCGTGCTGCTGGTGCTCTTCGCGACGGTGGGCCTCAACGTCTACCTCTACGTCATCGTGCCCAAGGGCTTCTTCCCGGAGCAGGATACCGGGCAGATGATGGGCGGCATCCAGGCCGACCAGCGCATCTCCTTCCAGGCGATGAAGCAGAAGCTCGAACAGGCGAGCGCCATCGTCCAGGCCGATCCGGCCGTGGACAGCGTCGTCGGCTTCACAGGGGGGCGCGGCACCAACTCGGCCAACGTCTTCGTCGGCCTGAAGCCGCTGGGGCAGCGGGAGCCGATCTCGGAGGTGATGAAGCGCCTGCGGCCCAAGCTCGCCCAGGTGGCGGGTGCCAGGCTCTACCTGTTCCCGCGACAGGACCTGCGCATGGGCGGCCGCCAGAGCTTCGCCCAGTACCAGTACACCCTGCAGGGCGACACGCCAGACGAGCTCTACGCGGTGGCGCCCAAGCTCGTCCAAGCCCTCCAGCGCGACCCGACCTTCGCGGACGTCACGTCCGACCAGCAGGAGGGAGGGCTGGAGAGCCGCATCGTCATCGACCGTGCCACGGCCTTCCGCTACGGGCTGACCCCCGACAAGATCGACAACACCCTCTACGACGCCTTCGGCCAGCGCCAGGTCTCGACGATCTACAACCCGCTCAACCAGTACCACGTCGTGATGGAGATCGCGCCGCGCTACCTGCAGAGCCCCGAGACCCTGAAGATGATCTACGTCTCGACCTCCGGCGGCAACGCCCGCGGCACGGCGACGACGAACGCGGTGGCCGGCACCGTGGCGGGGAGCGAGGCGACGACCTCGGCGTCGAACGTCGCGGGTGCCGCGGGCACGGCGAGCGATGCTGCCATCGCGGCGGACCCGGCGCGCAACGCCGCCGCCAACGCCATCGCGGGCGGTCGGGGCGGCGCCTCGTCGAGCGCGCCGGTGTCGAGCGCGCGCGAGACCATGATCCCGCTCTCCGCCTTCGCGCGATTCGAGACCGGCAACGCCCCGGTACAGGTCAGCCACCAGGGCCTGTTCGTGGCGACCACGGTCTCCTTCAACCTGACGCCGGGCAAGAGCCTCTCCGACGCCACCGTCGCCATCGAGCGGGCGATGGCGGAGATCCGTGTGCCCGCGACGGTCCACGGAGAATTCGCCGGCACCGCCAAGACCTTCCAGGGCTCGACCTCGCGCCAGCCCCTGCTGATCCTGGCCGCGATCCTGGCCGTCTACGCCATTCTGGGCATCCTCTACGAGAGCTACGTCCACCCGATCACGATCCTGTCGACGCTGCCCTCTGCCGGCATCGGCGCGCTACTGGCACTGCTCGTGTCGGGCACCGAGTTCACGGTGATCGCGCTGATCGCGGTGTTCCTGCTCATCGGCATCGTCAAGAAGAACGCGATCATGATGATCGACGTCGCCCTCGACGCGGAGAGGACCCGGGCTATCCCGCCCCGGGAGGCGATCTTCGAGGCCTGCCTCTTGCGCTTCCGCCCGATCATGATGACAACGCTGGCCGCCCTGCTCGGCGCCCTGCCGCTCATCGTCGCCGGCGGCGAAGGCTCGGAACTGCGCCGTCCCCTCGGGATCGCCATCGTCGGCGGATTGATCGTGAGCCAGATCCTGACCCTCTACACCACCCCCGTCGTCTACCTCTATCTCGACCGGCTGCGCCGGCGGCCCAAGGCGGCGGGTGGTGCCGTGCAGGCGGCGCCGGCGGAATGATCTTGTCATTATGGAGTTCGCGCCAGATCCGCTCCCTTCTGCGGGGGAGGGTGCCTCGCGGATGCGAGGCGGGAGAGGGGATCGCGACCTCTCCGGATAGGGCAGTGCTCCCAACTTCCGGCCCTCTTCGCGGCCAACCCCGCCCCGCGGGGGCGGGACGGAAGGTCCGCACGACGCTCGGGATAGGCGCAACATTCGTTCTGGCGGCGGCCACCTCCGGCTGCCTCGTCGGCCCCGACTATTCCCGCCCCTCCGTCGAGACGCCGCTCGGCTTCAAGCAGGGCGGCCCCCGCGAGGACAGCGCGGCCTATGTGGCGAGCCGCAAGGGCTGGCGTCTCGCGCGGCCGAACGACGGCGCCGAGCGCGGTGACTGGTGGCGGGTTTTTCGCGATCCGGCCCTCGACCGCCTGATCCGCCTCGTCGATGTAGACAATCAGAACTTGCGCGTCTCGGTCGCCTCCTACGAACAGTCGCGCGCCTTCGTGGCACAGGCCCGGGCGGCCCTGTTCCCGACGGTGATCGGCGCTCCGAGCATCACCCGCTCGCGCAGCCTCGGCAACGAACGCACCAGCATCTCGATCCAGGGCCAGGCGTCCTGGGAGCTCGACCTGTTCGGCCGCATCCGCCGCAACATCGAGAGCGAGGTCGCCACCGCCCAGGCCAGCGCGGCGGATCTGGCCGCCGTGCGGCTGTCGATCCAGTCGGAGCTCGCGACGAACTACCTCTCGCTGCGCTACCAGGACTCGCTGCAGCGCCTGCTCAACGAGACGGTGGAGGCCTACAAGCGCAGCCTCGCCATTGCGGAGAACCAGTACAATGCCGGCGTCGCCGCGCGGTCGGACGTCATCACTGCCCAGACCCTGCTGCAGACGACCCAGGCCCAGGCCATCGCGGTGGGGCTGCAACGCGCGACCTTCGAGCATGCCATCGCCACCCTGATCGGGCGGCCTCCCTCGGAACTCTCGCTGCCGGTGGTCCCGCTCGCCGCAAAACCCCCGACCGTGCCCGTCATCGTGCCCTCGGACCTGCTCGAGCGGCGTCCCGACATCGCCCAGGCCGAGCGCAACGTGCAGGCCCAGAGCGAACAGATCGGCGTCGCGGTCGCGGCCTTCTACCCGACCGTGGGCCTCTCGGCCTCCGGGGGCATCTCGGGGCTGACGAGCAACGGCGTGTTCTCGGCGGTCAACCAGGTCTGGTCGGTGGCGGCATCCGGCAGCCAGACTCTGTTCGACGGCGGCACCATCGCGGCCGGCGTGCGGATCGCGCGGGCCGCCTACGAGGCCAGCGTCGCCACCTATCGCCAGACCGTGCTCACGGCCTTCGCCGAGGTCGAGAACGGGCTCGCCGGCGTGCGCATCCTGAACCGCCAGCAGGCGGCGCAGGAGGAGGCAGTGGTCTCGGCTCGCCGCGCCGTCGAGATCACCCTCAACGAGTACCGCGCGGGCACGCAGAACTTCACCACCGTGGTGACCGCCCAGGCGACGGCGCTCAACAACGAGGTTTCGGCCCTCCAGATCCGCCTCAACCGCTTCACCAATGCGGTCTCGCTGATCCGGGCGCTCGGCGGCGGCTGGGACGTGCGCAGCCTGCCGACCGGGCAGGACCTGACCGCCGCCCGCCTGCCGATCGATTCCGGCCCGGCCGTGCGCACGGACGAGTAGTGGCGTCGCCCACGTGGCTGCGTGGCCAGGGAACGAGGGTCTAGGGAACGAGAGCCAGGGAACGCGCCTTCGCGGGCCGAGGTTGACCGGCAACGAGGCGGAGACCCTTCCGTTCGTGCCGAGCGGATCGCGTCGCCATGTCTGTCATCGCCTTGCCTGTCATCGCTTTGCCCGACCATGGGACGACGGACACCGACGGGGATGTGCCCCGGGCGCCGCCCTGCACGCTCGTGATCTTCGGCGCGAGCGGCGACCTCACTAAGCGGCTCCTGATGCCGGCGCTCTACAACCTCGCCGAGGCCGGGCACCTATCCGACGACGTCCGCATCATCGGGGTCGATCACAACGAGAACACCGACGAGGGCTGGCGCCGGGACCTGAGCGACGCCCTGCAGGAATCCACCAAAGATCCGGACGCCGAGTTCCATCCGGCGCGGATCGACCAGGCGCCCTGGGCCTTCGTGCGCGACCGCCTCCGTTACCACACCGGCGACTTCGAGGCGGCCGCAACCTATCGGGCGCTCCGCGAGGCGCTGACGGGCAGCGCGATCTTCTACCTCGCGGTGTCGGCCCGGTTCTTCGGCCCCGTGGTCGAGCGGCTCGGAGAGGCCGGTCTCCTGGAGGAGGGGGAGGGCCGCTTCCGCCGGGTCGTGGTGGAGAAGCCCTTCGGCGAAGACCTCGCCTCCGCGCAGGCTCTCAACGCCAGCCTCCTGAAGCAGGCGGACGAGGCGCAGATCTTCCGGATCGACCATTTCCTCGGCAAGGAGACGGTGCAGAGCCTCCTCGCCCTTCGCTTCGCGAACCGGCTGTTGGAACCGGTGTGGAATGCCGGCCATGTCGAGTTCGTGGAGATCACGGCCGCCGAGACGATCGGCGTAGGCACGCGCGGCGCCTTCTACGAACCGACCGGCGCCTTGCGCGACATGGTTCCCAATCACCTGTTCCAGCTGCTCTGCATGGTCGCCATCGAGCCGCCGGCCTCGCTCGACGCCGAAGCCGTCCGTGATGCCAAGGCAGCGCTGATCGGAGCGATTCGTCCGGTCGAGCCCGGCGATGCGGTGCGAGGTCAGTACCGGGCCGGGACCGAGGATGGTGCCGGCGTGTCCTCCTACCGCGACGAGGCGGATGTCGGCCCGCAATCGCGCACGGAGACCTACGCCGCCCTAAAGCTCACCATCGGAACCTCGCGCTGGGACGGAGTGCCGTTCTACCTGCGCACCGGCAAGCGTCTCAGCGGCCGGCGCACCGAGATCGCGATCCATTTCAGGGCGCCGGCCCATGACCTCTTCGCTGCGGTGGGCGGAGGCGAGGCCAATGTCATGCGTCTGCGCATCGACCCCGAGCACGGCCTCGCAACGACCCTGAGCGTGAAGCGTCCGGGGCCTGGGATGCGGCTCGGACCGGTGGTCACCGGCTTCTCGTACGGCGACTTCTTCACGGAAGCCGCGGCCGTCGGCTACGAGACCTTGCTGTTCGACTGCATGACCGGCGACAGTACCCTGTTCCAGCGTGCCGACATGATCGAGGGGGCCTGGGCCGTGGTCGATCCCCTGATCCGCGCCTGGAAGGATGCCCCGGTCGATGAATACCCTGCCGGAACCGACGGTCCCGCGGCAGCGGACGCCATGCTCGCGCGCGAGGGTCGAGCCTGGACGCCGCTTTCCGACGCCTGAGCGAGTTACCGCGCCGCGGCCTTGCGGGGCACCGGCGGCTCGAAACCCGCAAGGTCGTCGTGATGCAGCAGGACGACGTCGGCCGCCGCCGCCAGCTTGCGGGCCGCCGGGGTGAAGCCGGCATTCGAGACGACGGCGGCGAAATCGCCCGACCAATATCGGGCGGCTGCCGCCACCTCCTGCACGGCGGCGTTGCCGACGGGCTTGCCGTAGCGCTTGCACTGAACGACGAGGCGCAGTCCGTCGCGCTCGGCCACGATATCGGCGCCCTGGTCGCCGCTGGCCTGGGTCGGCCTCGCCTGCCAGCCGCCCTCGCGCAGCCGGGAGGCGCAGAAGCGCTCATAGGCGATGCCGTCCTCGGGTGCCTCGGACTCGACGGGAAGCACCACCTTCGCTGCCACGGTCTCGACGACGGCGAGGATCTCGGTCCATCGCGCCTCGCACTCGGGACCGAGCCCGCGAGCCGCGAGCTTGGGCAGGATCGTGCGTTCGGCGAAGTAGGCCCGCTCACGCTGCCAGCCGTCGCGGATCTCGTTGCCGTAGGCATCCACGAAGCATTCCTGGCGGCGTCGCAGGGCAAGGATGCGGGCATGAGGCCGGGTGATTCGGCGCACGAGACGCCTCAGCCGTCGAGGCCGGTCGAGGTAACGCAACAGGACGAGGACGACGAGGATCCCGGTGCCGATCAGAGCGGCCTGCCCCCAGACGAAAGCGGCGGCGCCACCGATCACGGTGGTCCAGAACAGGCGTGCGACGAGGTGCGATCCGCCGGACATGAGGCTCCACGGGCACGCCGCCGGACCTTCCCCGATCGGGAACGGCTCGCGCTACCTGTCGAACCCTGCCATCGCCCGCTTGCCCGACCGTGAACGCCGTGGAGGTCGTCCCGCGACTGACGCCACGCGATTGGATGCGGCTCCCGCGTCGGGCTGCCTCATCGACCCCCGACGCGTCCCGGATATCGCAATGCAGGAAGCATCTTGGGTCCATGGCGGACCCGTCGCCATGACCTAACGGGCCGACGATCGAGCGGATTGCTCAGCTGTGGATATCCCCGGTGATCGAGATACCTTTTACGGTACCGATCGATCCCGGGCACCGGATCATCCGTCAGGCTTCCGCCGCGACCTTCGGCCGGCGTCCGCGCGCGACGGGTTTCATGGCCTGGGTCTCTACGGATTCCGGCTTCGTCCGCGCTTTCCGGCGCTGCTGGCCCAGCCCCATATTCTTGGCGAGTTCGGATCGTGCCGCAGCATAGTTCGGTGCCACCATCGGGTAGTCGCTCGGAAGATTCCATTTGGCCCGATACTGATCGGGGGTCATCTCGTAGCGGGTCCGCAGGTGACGTTTGAGCGATTTGAACTTCTTTCCGTCTTCCAGACAGATGACGTAGTCGGGCGTGACCGATCGCTTTACGGAGACGGCGGGCGTGAGCGCCTCCACCTTTTCTTCCGTTGCAGCGTTCGACAGTCGCCCGAGGGTCGAATGGACCGAGGCGATCAGCGCAGGCAGTTCAGTGACAGGAACTGAGTTGTTGCTGACGAAAGCCGAAACGATATCCGCCGCAAGCTCGATGTAATCGACCGACATTCCGGTTCCCGCCTCCATTCTCAACCCCCGATGGCAAATTTGAATACGTTAGGCTGGCGATGCGCGGCACAGAGCCACGATACGAAGCAACCCAATCAAGATAGTGACCTTCCCGTTACTATGATGTTCGAAATCCAAGCGCAAGAGGTCGCATCGGAGAAAACACTCCGAAGACGTTTCATTGAAAAATCAGGCCGATTCCGGTCTCGATCGGGATTGTTGATCCGGTTGGACCGTCGCGTACATGCCCCGCGGGGGACGTAACGATCGAATTAGAATACGGACGGCGTAGCGGTCTGCGTCAAAACCACACACGAAAACGTTATCCAAAAATGAATACAATATTTGATTGAAGATAGGGCTGAACAACTTCAGGTAGTTTAGGTTGACATGCCGAAGGCCCGTCGGCCCCGACGACGTTCCTCGAAAATCCCTGGTTGTGGTGACGTCGCGGACCCGGCGTGCGACGTCAGGCGGGCCCGGCGTTGCTTGTCAGCGGGCCTCGTCCCGGCGGCGCGGCCCGTATGACCGGAATCGCTCGACAGTGCGGGCGATCTCCTCATCCGGCAGCACGACCGGCGTCCCGACCCCGAGCGCGACGGCGTATTGCCGGCACAGGGCTTCCATCTCCACCCCGAGCCACAGGGCCTTGGCGAGGTCGGGACCTGCGGCGATCATGCCGTGATTGGCGAGCAGGCATCCGCTTCGCCCCTGCAGCGCCGCCAGCGCGTGGTCCGAGAGCTCCAGGGTGCCGTAGGGGGCATAGGGCGCGCAGCGGATCGTCGGTCCGCCCACCGCGGCGATCATGTAATGCACGGCCGGGATCTCGCGCCCGCAGATCGCGAAGGCGGTGCAGTAGGTCGGGTGGGCATGCACGACCGCATGGAGTTCGGGCCGGGCCACGAGGATATCGCGGTGGAAGCGCCATTCGGACGAGGGGGCGAGCAGGTGTTCGTGGCTGCCCGCCATGGTCATCGGGACGATGTCGTCGGGCGCCATCGTCTCCGCCGGGATGCCCGACGGCGTGACGAGGAACCCGTCGCCGTGGCGCACCGAGATGTTGCCGGCCGTCCCCTGGCTGAGGCCGAGGGTGATGAG
>NZ_CAXUJR010000010.1:21862-34184 GCF_964251405.1 uncultured Methylobacterium sp. | reverse complement strand
AAGGGGAGCCTGAGGCGCATCGGACGGGTGTGGGATCGATCCCGATGCACCGATGCCTTCCGTCGCCTCCGACCGCGTGCCCGTCCGGCGACACGGGAGCCCTTGTGCTCGGCCCGCCGGCGAGCGAGGGTCGCTCTCCAACCGGCTCGCGGATCGATGAGTACATCCAGATTCGACGCCCTGCTGGCGCCCCGGTCCGTGGCCGTCGTGGCGACGGGAAACGCGTCGGCGGCGCCGGCGCACGCGCTCGTGGCCAACCTGCGGGCAGGGGAGTTTCAGGGCCGGCTGACCCTGGTCGGTGCCGCGGCCGGCGACGTTGCCACGGCGGATCGTCTCGCCGACATCGAACCGCCCGATCTCGTCCTGATCGCGGCCGAAGCCGCCGCGATCCCCGGCATCGTCGACGAGGCAGGGGCTTGCGGCGTCCGGGCGGCGGTGCTCCTGACCGCGGAGGGGGGTGACGCCCTCTGCCATGACGCCCTCGCGGCGGCGCGACCCTACGGGCTGCGCCTCCTCGGCCCCGGCAGCGTCGGGCTTTCCTCGCCGAGCGCCAGGCTCGATGCGAGCCTCTTCTCCAGGGCTCCCGCGACGGGCGACCTCGCGCTCATCTCGCAATCCGGAACCGTTGCGGCGGGGATCGTCGCCTGGGCGGCCCGGCGCGCGGTCGGGTTCTCCGCGGTGATGACCCTGGGCCAGGCCTGCGACATCGACGTCGCCGATTGCCTCGACCATTTCGCCGGCGATATCCGGACCCGCGCCATCCTGCTCTCCATCGACGTGGTGCGGGATGCCCGCAAGTTCATGTCGGCGGCCCGGGCAGCAGCCCGCGCCAAGCCCGTCGTGGTGCTGCGCACCGGCCGTCACCCGGCCGACGACGCGGCCCGCCGGGCGGCGAGCCTCACCCATACGGGAGCCCTGGCGCGACCGGATTCGGTCTACGAGGCCGCCTTCCGCCGGGCGGGCCTCCTCAGCGTCGCCAACCTCGACGCGATGTTCTCGGCGGTGGAGACTCTGGGCCGGCAGCGCCCCTTTCCCGGCAAGCGCCTCGCCATCCTCGCCAACGGCGACGGGATCGGGGCGCTCGCCGCCGATCAGCTTGCCGATGGCGGTGGTATCCTGGCGCGGCTCGAGGACGGCGGCGCCAACCCGATCGATCTCGGCATCGGCGCGGATGCCGGGCGCTATGCGGCGGCCCTGGCGCCGCTGCTGGCCGATCACGGGGCCGACGCCGTGCTGGCGATCCACGTGCCGAGCGCCCGGTCCGACAGTGCCGGGGTGGCCGGGGCGATCGCCTCGACGGTGACGACGGCGCGTCGCGCGGAAGGACGCCGAAAGCCGGTCTTCGCCGTGTCGCTGGGCGACGACGAGGCGGCGCTGGCCGCCTTCGCCAAGGCCGGCATCCCGCGCTTCTCCACCGATGCCGAAGCGGTCGAGGGGTTCCTGCACCTCGTGCGCTACCGGGAGGCGCAGGATGACCTGATGCGCACGCCCGATTCGCTGCCGAGGGATTTCCTGCCCGACCGGCAGAGTGCGCGAGCGATCGTTGAGGTTGCACTCGCCGAGGGGCGCACGTGGCTCGATCCCGTCTCGGTCGCGGGCGTGCTCGCCGCCTACGGCATCCCGAGCCTGCCGCTCACACTCGCCCCCGACGCGGACGCCGCGGCCGCGGCCGGCTGGAGCATCATCGCCCAGGGCGGCACCGTCGCCCTCAAGCTCGTCTCGCCCGACATCGTCCACAAGTCGGACGTCGGAGGCGTGCGCCTCGATCTCACCAGCGAGGCCGACATTCGGGACGCGGCCGCCGACATCGTCGCGGGCGTGAGGAGATCGCGCCCGGATGCGCGAATCACCGGCTTCGCGGTCCAGCCGATGGTGCGGGTCGGCAAGCAGCGCGAGCTCATCGCGGGGCTGGCCGAGGACCCGGTCTTCGGCCCCGTCGTCGTGTTCGGCCGCGGCGGCACCGCGGTGGAGGTCATCGACGATCGCGCGCTCGGCCTGCCGCCCCTCGACCTGCGGCTCGCCGACGAGCTCATCGACCGCACCCGCGTGGCCCGCCGCCTCGCCGCCTATCGCGACGTGCCGGCGGTGGACCGCCACGCGCTTGCCCTCGTGCTGGTCAAGCTCGCCCAGCTCGCCGCCGACCTGCCGGAGGTGCGCGAGCTCGACATCAATCCGCTGCTCTCGGATGCCGACGGGGTGCTCGCCCTCGACGGCCGCGTGATGGTGGCACCTGAAACCGTGCGTCCGGGAGAGCGCCCGCGCGGGACTCACCACCCCCGCTTTGCCATCCGCCCCTATCCGGCCGAGTGGGAGCGGGCCATCGTCCTCAAGGGCCGGGCGATCCGTGTGCGCCCGGTTCGCCCGGAGGACGAGGCGCTGTTCCAAGGCTTCTTCGAGCAGGTGAGCGCGGAAGATCTGCGCCTGCGCTTCTTCGCGCCGGTGCGCGACTTCAACCATGCCTTCCTGGCTCGACTCACCCAGCTCGACTATGCCCGCGCCATCGCCTTCGTGGCACAGGATCCGCAAGCCGGGACGATGCTCGGCGCCGTACGCCTCCACGCCGATGCCAACCACCTCAGCGGCGAGTACGCGATCCTCGTGCGCAGCGACATCAAGGGGCTGGGCCTCGGCTACGCCCTGATGCGGATGATGATCGACTGGGCGAGCGCCGAGGGACTGCAGCGGATCGAAGGAACGGTTCTGCGCGAAAACCGTCCGATGCTGGCGGTGTGCCGCCGATTGGGCTTTATCGCAAAGGCAGATCCGGAAGATGCAGGCGTGGTTAAGGTCGAGCTTTCCCTCTAGAATGCTTGCAATCTTGGCACCGTGCCCGGCGCGAAGTCGCAAATGATTTGCCAAACCGATCGAGAAGGGCTATCAGGTCACGACTGATCTGCGCCAGATTCTAGACCGGGCCGCCCTCTGGGCCCCTCGCGCTCTGTTTCTCTCTCAACATCGGTACACGGATGAAGCCCGCGCAGATCCCGCGCGGGTTCTCCGATAAACTATGCCCGTAAGGGCGAAGGATGATTATGGCTGTCGGTACTGTTAAGTGGTTCAACGAGCAAAAGGGTTTCGGGTTCATCCAGCCGGATGGCGGCGGAAACGACGTTTTCGTGCACATCTCGGCTGTTGAGCGCGCTGGCATGCGTGGCCTCGCAGAGGGCCAGAAGGTTTCCTACGAGATGGAGACCGACAAGCGCAGCGGAAAGCAGTCCGCCGGAAACCTCCAGTCCGCGTGAGCCCTCCGGGCCTTCGGGCCTGATGTCTCAAGGGCCGCTCTCCCTCACGGGAGAGCGGCTTCCTTCGTTTCCGAGGCCGTCTTTTGTGCCGGCTTCCAATCCAGGACCCTGTGTGAGCCAATTCAACGAAAATTCGATGACCGACCGCCTCAAGGCCCAGGCCGAGGCCCGTGAGGCAGCGCTTGCTCGCTTTCGCGCCCGCCCGCCGGCGGACGACCCGGCTGTCCTAGCCCGTAAGGCCGAGCGTGAGGCCGTGGCTCGTGAGCGCGAGATCCGCGTTGCCGCCCGTGAAGCGGTTCGCCTCGAGAGGGAAGCCCAGCGCGTTGCCGAGGCCGATGCCGAGCGCGAGCGTCTGGCCGCTGCCGCGGTTCAGGAGGCTGCCGACAAGATCGAGCGCGCCAATGCCGCCCGCCTGGAGCAGAAGGCTCAGCGCGACGCACGCTATGCCGCCCGCAAGGCCAAGGCCGGCAAGACCCGCAAGTAAGCGTCAGGGTCCTACGGACTCCAACGCGCTGCATGACGAGGCGATCGCCGCCTCGTCGCTCGCAGCAAGGCCCGAGGGCCAGGTCCGGTTCCGATCGGACGGGCCATCTCTCGCGGGAGAAGGAAGGGCACTTCCGGTGTGCTCGCGACACGAAAGGATAGAACGACCATGTCCCACAAGTTCAAGCTCGGCCAGCGCGTCCGCCGCTCGCGGATCGGCTACGCCGACGCCAAGACCGATACGGGGGATGTGTTCGAGATCATCCGGCTCGTGCCGGAGGACCAGACCGGCGAGCCGTTCTACCGCATCAAGTCCGGCACAGGCGAACGTGCCGTGCGCGAAGGCGAGATCACCCCGGCCTCGTAGCGGCGCATGACTTTCGCGGGGAAACGCGAAGCGACCTGTCTGGTGGTTCTAAGAAAAAGGACCCTGCATCGATCGATGCGGGGTCCTTTTCATATCGTCACAAAGGGTCAGTGACCCGTCTGCGTGGCGTTGCGGGTGATCTCGTAGAGGAACCAGGTGCGCCGCTCGGACTGGTCGATCCACTCTTCGAGCATGCTCGTGGTGGCGACGTCCTTGTGCTCGTCGGTGACCTCGTGGAGCTCGCGCATGTTGGCGGTGAGCGTCTTGTTGTCGTCGCGCAGTTCCGCGATCATGTCGAGCGGCGAGACGTACTCGGCATCGTTGTCGGTGAGCCGTGACTTCGCCTTGGCCTCGCCGAGCGAGCGCAGGGTTGTGCCGCCGATCTTGCGGGCGCGCTCCGCGACGTCGTCGGTGATCGCGAAGATCTCCACGGACTGCTCGTCGAGGAGCAGGTGATAGTCGCGGAAATGCGGGCCGCTCATGTGCCAATGGAAGTTCTTGGTCTTCAGGTAGAGCGCGAAGAGGTCCGACAACAGGACGGTGAGGCCTTCGGCGATCGCCTTGGTCGCTTCGGGTGCCAGGTCGGTCGGGGTATTGAGGCGGTCGGAATCGACGCGCAACCGCGCGGTGTCGCTTTTGGCCATGATCCAGGATCTCCGTCGTGGGCATGCGCCATCGAGCGCCGCCCCAGTCTTGTCCGGAAGCAATCCTGCCGCGGGCCGCGAGGTTCCCGAAGGTGGACAGAAGGTCTCAGCCGAGGACGACGACGCGGGCGCCGATCTCGACGCGGCCATAGAGGTCGATCACGTCTTGGTTGATCATGCGGATGCAGCCCGAGGACACGCTGCGGCCGATCGTTTCCGGCTCAAGCGTGCCGTGGATGCGGTAGAGCGTGTCCTTGTTGTCCTGCCAGAGGTAATGGGCCCGGGCCCCGAGCGGATTGCGTGAGCCACCCGGTACGCCGAGACCGCTCTGGAGCTGCGACACCTGCCGCGCCAGCGAGGGCGTGCGGGCGATCATCTCTTTGGGCGGATACCAATCCGGCCAGGCCTGCTTCGAATTCACCGTCGAGACGCCCGACCAGGAAAAGCCCTGCTTGCCCACGCCGACGCCGTAGCGCCGGGCGCGCCCGTTCCCCTGAACGAGGGTGAGGTGATGCGCCCGCGGATCGACCACGATCGTCCCGGCCGGCTCGCGCCCGGTATAGGCGATCTCCTGGCGCAGGAAGACCGGGTTCATCCGCTTGAAATTGAAGGCGGCCACGGGAAAGGGCTCGTCGGGAATCGCCGCATAGGCGCGGGCGTGGTCGATCGGGCCATTGTCGAGGGGCCGGGCGGCGGCGATCTTGTCGGCCGGACGTGGTTCGGCCACGCGCCGCCGGGGAACGGCCTCAGCGTCCGGGTCCGCGGTGGGCGGCGCCGCACCGCTTCGTTCGCCATAGGGGACGTAGCGGCCGTCCCGTCGGCGATAGAGCTGCCCTGCCTCGTCGCGGTAGAGGCGGTCGTCGTCGTAGGAGCCGTAGCCGTCGATGCCGTCCGCGCCGATGGGGCCGCGCTGCGCCGCCACGGGAAAGGAGCCGAGAAGGATGAGGCTGGTGGCGGCGCCGGAGAGGAGCGAGCGGCGGGTCGGGTTCGTCATGGAGAGGCTACTCGGGCTGAAGGCAGTCGACGGCAGAAGTCAGGATGAGCAAGCGACGGGAAGAGCTTGGACAGCACCAGAAGAGGATGTGTCGGGGCCTAGCAAGACGCAGCCGCTCCGTCACGCGGGGGCGGGGAGAAAGCGGTGCGACTCTGCGCGCGACGGGCTTCTTCCCAGCTCGGAGACGCGCCCGTGCAACAGCCATCACGTCCGCAGGACGAGGCAGGCTCCGCCGACGCCGCGGATCCGGGTGCACAGGCTCTCGGCCGCCGTCCGGCTCTCGGCGGGAATGCGGATGCGGTAGAAGGCGCGCGTGCCACGGTTGCGCAACCGGGTTCCGATGATCATCGGCCGGACCTCGCCGATCACCCCGGCATAGCGCGAACGGGCCCGCGAAAAGCTCTGCAGGGCCAGGGATTTTGAGAAGTTGCCGGCGAGCTGGATGCCCCAGGGCGCGGCCGGCCCCTCGTTGCCGCCAATCCCCAGCGCGAAGCGGTCGCCGCGGCGCGCGATGCGCAGGTCGGCGGTGACCTGAAGGCAGGTCTGCGGCGGTGCGGCCTTCGTCTCCGATGGGGCGTCGGGCGTCCGCGCGGTCGGCTTCTCGACGCCGGCTCCCGCCCGCCAATCCTCGGCCGGCGCGCCGGTGATGGCGAGTACGTAGGCGCGCGTCTCTGCGGGCAGGCCCCCGGTTCCGGCGAGCCAGGCCGAAACCCGTCCCGGCCCGCCGTTATAGGCCGCGGCGGCGAGACCGAGGTTGCCGAACTGCCGGTTCAGGTCCGCCAGGAGATGGGCGGCGTGCGGGATCGCCTGCTCGGGATCGAACGGATCGGCCAGACCGCGCTCACGGGCCGTCCCGGGCATGAACTGCGCCACTCCCTGCGCGCCGACCGGGCTGACCGCGGTGACGCGAAAGCTGCTCTCCCGCCAGATCAATCGGGTGAAGAACGAAATCGGCAGGGCGTGGGTCCGCGCCGCGCCGTCGATCAGCCGGCACAGGGCCTGTTCCACGGTCTCGCCGCCCGTCTCGGCACGGGCCGCGTGGGGGAGGCAGGCGGCCAGGATCAAGGCCGCGGCGAGTCGTGTGAGGAAGGGACTGATCACGGCGGGGTTGTAGCGCGATGGGCAGGGCGATCAATCGCACGGCCCAACTTCGCGGATCCGGGCACGGCGCGCTATAAGCCGTCGACCGTTCCCCGTTCCACCCCGTCCCCGGCGCCGATGACCGACCCGCTGCTTTCCGTCGAAGACCTGTCGGTCGCCTTCCGGTCGCGGGAGCGCGAGACCCTGGCGGTCGACCGCGTCAGCTTCGCGATCCATCCCGGCGAGACCCTGGCGCTGGTGGGGGAGTCGGGTTCGGGCAAGTCGGTCACCGCTCTCTCGATCCTGCGCCTCCTCGACGGCGGCGCGGTCCACCCCTCGGGTCGCATCGTGTTCAAAGGCCGAGACCTTCTCGGACTTGCCGAACGCGATCTGCGCAAGATCCGTGGTGCCGACATCACCATGGTGTTCCAGGAGCCGATGACCTCGCTCAACCCGCTGCATACGATCCAGCGGCAGATCGGCGAGGTGCTGGAGGTCCATCGCGGGCTCTCGGGGCGCAAGGCGCGAGCGCGCATCCTCGAACTCCTCGACCTCGTGGGCCTGCGCGATGCCGAGCGCCGCCTCGGGGCCTATCCGCACGAATTGTCGGGCGGCCAGCGCCAGCGCGTGATGATCGCCATGGCGCTCGCCTGCGAGCCCGACCTGCTGGTCGCCGACGAGCCGACGACGGCGCTGGACGTCACCGTCCAGGCCCAGATCCTGACCCTGCTCGCCGACCTGCAAAAGCGGCTCGGCATGGCGATGCTGTTCATCACCCACGATCTCGGCATCGTGAAGCGGATCGCGTCCCGTGTCTGCGTGATGCTCGCCGGGCGCATCGTCGAGGCCGGCCCCGTCGCCGATATCTTCTCGGACCCGCAGCACGAATATACGCGCCGCCTCATCGCCTCCGAGCCCAGGGGCCGCGCCAACCCGGTGCCGCTCGACGCGCCCCTGCTGCTCCAGGCCGGCCCGATGAAGGTCTGGTTCCCGATCCGCGAAGGGCTCCTCCGGCGCACCACCGGTCACGTCAAGGCGGTGGACGGCGTCTCGCTCAACATTCGCGAGGGCGAGACCGTGGGCGTGGTTGGCGAATCCGGGTCGGGAAAGACCACGCTCGGCCTGGCGCTGCTGCGTCTCACCGCCAGCGAGGGGCCGATCGTCTTCCTCGGCCGGCAGATCGAGGATCTGAGCGTCGCCGCCATGCGGCCCCTGCGCAAGGACATGCAGGTGGTCTTCCAGGACCCCTACGGCTCGCTCTCGCCGCGCATGACCGTCGCCGACATCATCGCCGAGGGGCTCGTGGTGCAGGGCCAAGCCCGCTCGCGGGCCGAGCGCAAAGCCATCGTCGCCGGGGCGCTCAACGAGGTCGGCCTCGATCCGGCAACCATGGACCGCTATCCGCACGAATTCTCCGGCGGCCAGCGCCAGCGCATCGCCATCGCCCGGGCGATCGTGCTCAAGCCCCGCTTCGTCGTCCTCGACGAGCCGACCTCGGCGCTCGACCGCTCGGTCCAGTCGCAGATCGTGACCCTGCTGCGCGACCTGCAGCGAGAGCGAAAGCTCGCCTACCTCTTCATCAGTCACGACCTCAAGGTGGTGCGGGCGCTCGCCAACTACGTGCTCGTCATGCAGAACGGCAGTGTCGTCGAGGAGGGCCCGGCCGCCTCCATCTTCGCCGATCCCCGGACGGCCTATACGCGGGCCTTGTTCGCCGCCGCCTTCGACCTCGAGACCGAGACTGTCGAAGATGTGCCTCCCCAAGACCTGGTTCCTGTCTGAGCGGGGACAGCAGATCATGGCCCGCGCCCTCCTCATCGTCCTCGATTCCGTCGGCATCGGCGGTGCCCCGGATGCCGCAGCCTACGGCGACGCCGGGTCGGACACGATCGGCCATATCGCCGAGGCCTGCGCGAGGGGCGAGGGCGATCGCTTGGGCCTGCGCGCGGGCGCGCTGCGGCTGCCGCATCTCTCCACCCTCGGCCTCGGCCTCGCCGCCGCGGACGCCAGCGGGAGAATGCCGCCCGGCCTCGCCCCCGGCGGCGCGGCGACCGGCGCCTATGGGCACGCGGTCGAGATCGCCGCCGGCAAGGATACGCCCTCCGGTCACTGGGAGATCGCCGGGCTTCCGATGCAGGAGCCTTGGGGTCATTTCCCGGAGACGGTCCCTGCCTTCCCGCCCGAGTTGACCCGCACGCTGATCGTGGCCGGCCGAGTCCCCGGTATCCTGGGCGATTGCCACGCCTCCGGTGTCACGATCATCGACCGTTTCGCCGAGGAGCACCTCCTGACCGGCAAGCCGATCTGCTACACCTCCGCCGACAGCGTCTTCCAGATCGCCGCCCACGAGGAGGCCTTCGGGCTTGATCGTCTCTACGCCCTGTGCCGGCTGGCCCGCGACCTCTGCGACCCCTACCGCATCGGCCGCGTCATCGCACGACCCTTCACCGGAACGCCCGATCTCGGATTCCGGCGCACGCCCAACCGCCGGGACTACGCGACGCCCCCGCCCGAGGAGACCCTCCTCGACAGGCTCGACGCCGCCGGCCGCAACGTGGTCAGCGTCGGCAAGATCGGCGACATCTTCGCCCATCGCGGCACCGGGCTGGAGATCAAGGCCGCCGGCAACGCCGCCTGCCTCGATGCCGCGCTCGTCGCCTTCGATGGTTTGACGGAAGGTGGGCTCGTCTTCGTGAACCTCGTCGATTTCGATACCGAGCACGGCCATCGGCGCGACGTGCCGGGCTATGCGGCCGAGCTCGAAGCCTTCGACGCGCGCGTTCCCGAGATCCGGCAGGCGATGGGGGCGGGCGACCTCTGCGTCATCACCGCCGACCACGGCAACGACCCGACCTGGCGGGGCACCGAGCATACCCGCGAGCAGGTGCCGATCCTCGCCTTCGGACCGGGCGTCGCTCCTGGCCCGATCGGCCGGCGCGAGACCTTCGCGGATATCGGCGCCGCGGTGGCGCGCCATCTCGGCCTGCCCCCGCTGCCGGCAGGCCATGCCTGGTGAGGCGATCGGACCTCCGCGGACGTGCCGGAACGAAGTCGTCGCCGTTCGGTGACGCTGCCGGTAGACCGCTTCAGGCGGCGAGCGGCGAAGCGTCGGCCTGTGCTTTCAGCATGGCCACGATATCGGAGGCCGGACGGGGAGGGCTGAAGTAATAGCCCTGCATCTCGGTGCAGCCCTGCTTTCTCACCATGTCCCGCTGCGCGCTCGTCTCCACCCCTTCGGCCGTCGTGGCGACACCGAGGCTCTGGCCGAGCCCGGCGACGGCGCGGACGATGGCGGCGCAGTCGTCGCTCGTCATGATCTCGCTCACGAAGGTGCGGTCGATCTTGATCTTGTCGAAGGGAAAGGACCGCAGGTAGGCAAGGGACGAGTAGCCGATGCCGAAATCGTCCATGGCGACCCGGATGCCCCGGTCGCGCAGCCGGTGAAGCACCGCGACGGTGGCCTCCGTATTGGCCAGGAGTGTCGACTCGGTGATCTCGAGCTCCAGGCGCTGGGGATCAAGGCCCGAGGTCGCCAGGGCGTCCAGGATCGTTTCCCAGAGATCGCCGCCGTCGAACTGCATGGGCGAAAGGTTGACCGCCACGTGGATGTCGCCGGGCCACGACGCCGCGTCGAGGCAGGCCTGGCGCACGACCCAGGCGCCGATGGGCACGATGAGGCCGGTTTCCTCGGCGAAGGGAATGAAGTCGATGGGCCCGACGCGGCCGCGGACGGGATGGTCCCAGCGCACCAGGGCTTCCACGCCGACGATCCGCCCGGTGGCGAGATCGACCTGGGGTTGATAGTGGAGCACGAACTCGTCGCGATCCAGGGCACGGCGCAGATCGCGCTCCAGACTTTTCCGGACCTGCAGCTCCGCGTCCATCACCGGCGAGAAGTACCGCAGCACCCCGCGCCCTTCCGCCTTGGCCTGGTAGAGAGCCATATCCGACTTCTTGAGCAGGTCTTCCGGGCTCGACGCATCGTGCGGCGCGAGGGCGGCACCGACGCTCACGCTGATCTCGACGGCCTGCCCATCGAGGTCGTAGGGCTTCGACAGCCCGGCGATCAGGCGCGTGCTGAGGTCGTGAACGCCGGACTTCGACACGTCGGCGACGAGGATCGCGAACTCGTCGCCGCCCAGGCGCGACCGTATCCCGCTCGCACAGCGTCAGGCCGATGCGCTGCCCGACTTGGCGCAACAGCGCGTCTCCGGCCGGATGACCGAAACTGTCGTTGACGGCCTTGAAGCGATCGAGGTCCAGCATGAGCACCGCGAAGAGGCTGGTTGCCGGACCGCCTCCGGAAAGGCGCTCGTTGAGGCGCTGGTGGAAGAGCGTGCGGTTGGGAAGGTCGGTGAGCGCGTCGTGCGTGGCCATGCGGGTGATGCGCGTTTCGGCCGCCTGGCGCTCGGTCACGTCCTCCATGATCACCACGTTGCCGCCTCCGCCGACCGGCTGCTGCGACAGGGCGAGGATGCGGCCGTCCGCGAGGTTGAGGATGGAGGACGAGGCCTGCCGGCTGTTCAGACGGTCCTCGAAATGCGCCGCGATCTGCGCGGCCTCCTGGGACGCCCCATTCAGGAGGCTGGAGGCCCGGTTCACGATGTCCCGGACCGTCGCGCCCTGGACCAGCGGTGCGCTCAAGCCGAACATCTCGCAGAACCGCTGGTTGACGACCACGAACCGTTGGTCGGCATCGACCATGCAGAGCGCATGGGACATGTTGCTGAGGGCTGCGTCGAAGCGCTCGTTCTGGACGGCGAGCTCGCCCGCCAATGCGCTTTTCTCGTCGTTCAGGATGAGGAGCCGCAGGGTGTTGGCGTGGTGGTAGTGAACGATCTCGATCGCGGCGGCGAGGTAGAGGATCATGATCAGGGCGAGCGTCGCATGCATCGGCTCAGCGACCATCGCGGAGCCGATGATCGCGGGCGTGAGGATGAGGACGAGCTGGCCCGTTGCGATCCGCAGGCTTCCGGCATTGCGGGACGCCACGCCGGACGTGTAGCCGCACATCTGGGCGACCACGACGAGATGATCGACCACGTTGTCGCTCACGGTGAACGTGGCCAGGACGAAGCCTCCGACGCTGGCGGCATGGATCCACGCGCTGACCCGGTATCGCCGCTCCCAGACATGCACCGCATCGCGCACGCGATCCTGAGACCTGGCTTTGCGATAGCCTTCGATGAGCAGGAGGCGCCCGGCCGCGACGACGCTCATGAGAATGACGAAACCCGCCAGGATGGAGCTGCCCGTGTGCGCAGTCACGACGATGCCCACGAGGGTGCAGCAGAAAGCGCCGATCACGAGCGACCGCACGGGGCCGTAGAGGGACTCGATCTGCTTGCCCAGGATGCGTTCGTCGACGACGTCCTGCGAGCCGACGAGAGCGTCGATCTGCGCCTTCCACGCCGAGAGCCGAATTCCGGGAGATTTCTCCATCGACGTACCGAGCTCTTTTCCTGAACTGCCCTGGCACCATCCGATCACGTTCGCGTTATCAAATCCTCTC
>NZ_CAXUJR010000010.1:2842-21762 GCF_964251405.1 uncultured Methylobacterium sp. | reverse complement strand
CGGGTTGAGTTCAGGCGAGCGCGGTGTCGGCGGGGCCGAGATCGAGGGGAACGCCGACCGTGGTCTGTGCGGTGCTCGGCTCGGAGCGGATCGTCACCGTGTCGCCGTCGATGGAGAAGCGCACGTCCATGCCGGCCGCTCGCGCCACGAGCCCGGCATAGAAGGCCAGGATGCCGTGGGCGTCGACGCCGTGTTCCGGCGTGCCGGCGATCAGCGACTCGACATGGGGCGGGATGCGGGCATGGGAACCCTTCGCCCGCAGCAGCAGCGTCGGTGCCTCGCCGTCGCCCGTGACCTGCACGTCGAGGACGCCGCCGCGGGGAATGGCGCTCGTCGCGATCACGACGAGGTTGAGGAGCAGCTTGACCTTGTTCTTGGGATAGAGCGCCTGCGGCGCGCTCCAGGTGAGTTGCGTCTTCTCGTCGCCGAACATGCCGCGCGACACCTTTTCGGCATCGGCGAGGTCGATCGAGGCGCCGGCCGATCCGGCCGCTCCGAAGGCGATGCGGGCGAATTGCAGGCGCGCGGAGGCGTGGCGCGCGCTCTTGCGGATGAGGTCCAGGGCGAACTCGCGCATGGAGGCGTCGCTCTCGTCCTCGAGCACCTCCAGCCCGTTCACGATGGCGCCGACGGGGCTGATGACATCATGGCAGACGCGCGAGCACAGCAGCGCCGAGAGGTCGAGGGCATCGAGGGTAACGGCTGTCATGGCGCGCTCCGCGCAAGGCATCAGGCTGTGGGGGGATCACGCATCTGTGCGGTTCGGTCTTAACGCACCGATAACCGTCGCATCGTGCTTTGAAAAGCGGCAGGGCAACCGGCATGGGCCGGGTCGACAAGCGCCGCCGTTCACACCATGTCTCCCTGATGACACTCCCGGCCCAGGACCGCGCGCGGATCGCCACCATCCTCACCGAGATCGCCTGCGAGGCCGGTGAGATCCTTCGTGCCTATCACGGCGGAGACTGCCCGCACGTGGTCAAGCCGGATGGATCGCCCGCGAGTGCGGCCGATCACGCATCGGAGGAGCTGATCCTGGCGGCTCTCGCGCGGCACTGGCCGGGCATCCCCGTGGTGGCAGAGGAGAGCACTCACGATCGCTCGCCCGCGGACCTGTTCTTCCTGGTCGATCCCCTCGACGGCACCAGCGATTTCCTGGCCGGCAACATCGAGTACTCCGTCAATATCGCTCTCATCGAGGGCGACCGACCGGTGGCTGCGGCGCTGGCGGCGCCCGGCCTCGACCGGGTCTGGGGAGCGGGCGTCGACGCGGTCGAGGCGACGATCATCGAGGGCCGCCCCGGAATCGCGCGCCCGATCGCGGTGCGGACGAAGCCGGAGGACGGGCTCGTCGCCCTGGTGAGCCGCCGCCACGGCGACACCGAGACGGAGGCATGCCTGGTCCGCCTCGATGTGGGTCACCGCCGGAAGGCCGCCTCGGCCCTCAAGTTCTGCCTGATCGCCTCCGGAGAAGCCGACGTCTACGTTCGGTGTGGCCCGACGATGGAATGGGACACCGCCGCCGGCGACCACGTCCTGACGGCGGCCGGCGGATGTGTTCTCGTGGCATCCGGCGAGAGCATTACCTACGGACATCACGACCTTTATTATCGCAACGGCCCCTTCGCCGCCCTCGGGCAGGCTTCCTACGCGAAGGGCCTCGTCCTGCCCGATCGTGTCCGCGCTGTGCGCGGCGGCCTGGCGGCGGCAACACGCTCTGCCTGATCGGCGGCGTCGACCGAGGCGGCGGTCGATACCCACGGAGGTTTCGTCCAATCATGAGAACGGCCGCCCGAGAGCGGCCGTTCTGTCGTCGGGCCGATGCCGGCGCGGCTACCGGATGATGTCTCGCTTCTCGCGCTCGGCCAGGCTCGGCTCGGCCCCGAGCAGGGTGCGCCCGCTCTCCGTATCGAGTCCCGTCGTGGTGGAACCGGCCGCGCCGATGCGCGTGGAGCCGATCTCACCGGTCGCGGGCCGCGCCTCCCCGATCGTCCCGCCGGTCCAACCCTCAGAACGCCAGTTCTGCGCGCGCTGATCGAGATCGATCGACCCGTGCCCCGCCAGCAAGGCGGTGACGCGCTCGGCCCGCGACTCATCGGTGCGCACCGTCACCAGGGTGCCGCCGCGTCGTACGCCCTCGGCATAATGTTCGGCCTCGGCGTCGCTGAGGCCGGCCCCTGTCAGTGCGCCGAGGAGACCGCCGGTGGCGGCGCCGACGCCTGCTCCGGTCAGGGTGGCGACGAGCCAGCCGGCCGCCACCACGGGGCCGACACCCGGAATGGCCATCAGGCCGAGGCCGGCGAGAAGACCGACGCCGCCACCGAGCACCGTGCCGAGGGTCGCCCCGGTGCCGGCGCCGTCGGAGGCATCGCTCTCCTCGTCCACGTCCTTGGTCTGGCCGTGCCGGGTCTCGTGCGAGGTCACGCCGGCGTGCCGGTCGCCCTCGTTGCTGGCGACGATGCTGATATCGCCATGCGGCACGCCGGCCGCCTCGATGGCATCCACCGCCCGGGCGGCGGCGTCGTAATCGTCGAACAAACCGGTGATGGTACGGGTCGCCATGGGATCACTCCTCTCGAATGGGTTGGGCAAGGCCCGGAGGGCCTCGGGGATCGAGGGCTACTGCGCGGCGACGTTGCCCTTGTAGTCCATGCCGATGGTGACGGGCTTGCCGGCATGCTCGGCCTTGCCGCGCCAGATGCCGGTCTCGTCCTTGGTCAGGTCCTTGACCTCGCCGAAGCCCATCTTGGCGAAGCGCTCCTTGACCTGGCCCTCGGTGAAGCTGTTGGCCCCCGATTCTAGCGCCTGGCCGACGGCGCCGGTATGGGGCGCGCCCTCTTTCGCCGCTGGGGCAGCGGGCTTGGCGTCGGGTGCCGGTGCGGCGGGAGCCTGGGCGAAAACGGCACCCGTGCCGACGAGGAGAGCGGCACAGATCAGGGGAAGGCGCATGGGACGGTCCTCGAATGGATTCGGATGGCTGTCCGCTCAAGCCATCTTGCCGAGTCCTGGTTCCAGCCGAAGTCGTGGTTCCACTTTGGCCGGACACGAACCGCGCCCCCGTTAACGCGACGCTAACCCTGAACCCGGCAAATCTTGCCGGGTCCGGATCCCGCCACGCGAGGCGCCAGAGTCCGCGAGGGGCAGCGATGAGCGAAGCGGCAACACCGGCCCGGGTCGGCGAATTTACCGGCTTCGCGATGCCGACGCGCGCCAACATCAACGCCTTCTCCAAGCGGACCGACCTGTTCTTCGCCACTGCCGTGATGGGTATCCTCACGGTGCTGATCTTCCCGCTGCCGGCGTTCCTGCTCGATCTCCTGCTCGCCGTCTCGATCATCATCTCGGTGCTGATCATGATGACAGGCCTGTTCATCGACAACCCGCTCGAATTCACCGTCTTTCCGACCCTGCTCCTCGTCGCGACCCTGCTGCGCCTAGCCCTCAACCTCGCCTCGACCCGCCTCATCCTCGGCCACGGCCACGAGGGCACGGCGGCGGCGGGCCACGTCATCGAGGCCTTCGGCAACTTCGTGATGGGCGGCAACTTCGTCATCGGGATCATCGTGTTCGCGATCCTGATCATCGTGAACTTCGTCGTGATCACGAAGGGCTCGGGCCGCATCGCCGAGGTCGCCGCCCGATTCACCCTCGACGCCATGCCGGGCAAGCAGATGGCCATCGACGCCGACCTTTCGGCCGGCCTCATCGACGAGAAGGCCGCCAAGACCCGTCGCGCGGCGCTGGAGGAGGAATCCTCGTTCTTCGGCGCCATGGACGGCGCTTCGAAGTTCGTGCGCGGAGACGCGGTGGCGGCCCTGCTCATCACCTTCATCAACGTCATCGGCGGCATCATCATCGGCGTGGCCCAGCAAGGCATGCCGTTCATGCAGGCAGCCAAGACCTACACGCTCCTCACGATCGGCGACGGGCTAGCCTCGCAGGTGCCGGCCCTCATCGTCTCCACGGCGGCCGGCATCCTCGTCTCGAAGGCGGGCGTAAAGGGCTCGGCCGACAAGGCGCTCGGCAAGCAGCTCGCGAACTACCCGAAGGCGCTCGGCATGTCGGCGATCGTCATGATCCTGATCGCGATCCTGCCGGGCATGCCGATGCTGCCGTTCCTAGGGTTGGCCGGTGCCTCGGGCTACGCCGCCTGGAAGATCGCCAAGATCGCCCGCGAGGCTCCCCCGCTCGACGCCGACGGCGCACCCATGGACGCCACCGCGGTCGCCGCCGCCCAGGCCGCCAAGGAGGAGACGGTCAACGATCTCCTCAAGCTCGACGACCTCAAGCTCGAGATGGGCTACGCACTTCTCGCCCTCGTCAACGGCCCCGAGGGGCAGGACCGGCTGACCGATCAGATCAAGGCCCTGCGCCGCCAGCTCGCGGCCGAACTCGGCTTTGTGATGCCCTCGGTGCGCATCCTCGACAACGTCCAGCTCGACGCCAATGCCTACGTGGTACGGGTCAAGGAGATTGAAGCCGGCACCGGCCAGATCTTCCCCGGCCAGTTCATGGCGATGGACCCGATGGGCGGTCAGGTCCAGCTCCCCGGCCAGCACATGCTCGAGCCGACCTTCGGCCTACCGGCGACCTGGATCGACGCGAGCTTGCGCGACCAGGCCCAGCTCAAGGGCTATACCGTGGTCGATGCCGCGACCGTGGTCTCGACCCATCTCACCGAGATCATCAAGGCGCATGTCTCGGAACTCCTCAACCACGTCGAGGTCCAGAAGCTCATGCGCGAGCTCTCGAAGGACCACGCGGACCTTCTTAAGGAGGTGGTCCCGAGCCAGATCGGGACCACGGGAATCCAGCGCGTCCTGCAGTTCCTGCTCGCGGAGCGCGTCTCGATCCGGGATCTCGGCACGATTGTGGAGGGCATCGCGGAGGTCGCCGGCGGCGTGAAGAACCCGCGCGACATCGTCGAGCACGTCCGCGCCCGCCTCGGCCGCCAGATCTGCGCCCAGTATCAGGACGGCCAGGGCATGCTGCCGATCATCACCCTGTCGCCCGCCTGGGAGCAGGCCTTCCTCGATTCCATCGCCGGCGAGCGCGACGAGCGCTACCTTGCGATGCAGCCATCGAAGCTCACCGAGTTCGTCAACACGGTGCGCGACCGCTTCGAGACCGCCGCCCGGATGGGCGAGATGCCGGTTCTCGTCACCTCGGTCCAGGCCCGGCCCTTCGTGCGCTCGATCATCGAACGCTTCCGCCGCGAGACCCCCGTGATGAGCCAGGCCGAGATCCACCCGCGGGCGCGGTTGCGGACCGTGGGGTCGGTTTGAGCGGTTGCACGCTACACCTAACAAGCGAAAGCCGCACTTCACTCGTCATGGAGCCTCGCGCACCGAATGGCGGGCTTAAGGACTAACTGTTTCCCAGCGTAGATCGTATCGTTATGCAGGCTAGACCGTTCACTTCTAATAAACTATAACATTGACTGAAAGTAATAAAACGCTACTGGCGTTTAATTTGAATTCGAAAAGGATAGCGTGTTTCGAAGTCAAGAGTCGTTAATCTCTTGGCATCATGGTGCAACGAGATGTCACCGGGATACGATGTCCGCGATGCACACGAACATGAAACTTGCCCTGGCCAGCCGCGCCAACGCAGTCCGGAGGATCCGCCGGGCGGAAGGCGGTAACGTCATCATCCTCTTCGCCCTTGGCCTGCCCGTCATGTTGGGTGTAGCCGGTACGGCAATCGATTACGGCAACGCCACGCGCATCCGCGCGATCGAGCAAAGCATCAGTGACGCTACGACGCTCCTAGTGGCATCTGGGGATACTCTCGACGAGCGAAGCAAGGCTCTGACCATGGCCGAGGCGCAACTCAGAAGCCAGCTCGGTAGCCAAGTGGAAGTTTTGCCAATACAGCCGCCCGTCTGGAGCGGATCGGACGTCAAGCTCACCATCAGCACCAAGATGAAGACGGCGCTCGTACATCTCCTCCCCGGCATGCCCCGAGAGATGCAGATCGACGTTGTCACTAAGGTAAACCGGGTTGCCGCTCAATATGAGACTGAGTCGCCTAAGGTCGTGCAACTTACTCCGAGCGCAGCCGACTTCAATGTGATCTATTCGTATTGCTACTCGTCAAAGGCCAGTCGCCAAAACGATGCCGACAAGGGCCGACGTGGTTTCGTTGCAATCGCCGATAACGCCGCGATCGGCACGCCTCAGACGGATTACAGTCGGAACGCACCGACCAAATGCGAGGATAACGAAGCACAGAGCTACATGCTCAAAAACGTTTGGAACGGTAACTCAGATCCAAGCAAGCGCACAAATAGAAACGAGCCGAATTACGAATATTTCGCGGATAATACTATTGATCAGGGCACAGGAGTAATCGCGACCCGGGTAACTGGCAGTCAGGTTCTTGCAAGCAATAGCCGCATCGCGGTAGACACAGTAAAGTATCAGATGTTAGAGACAATTGTATGTGATACGTTGAATGAATGCAAATCAAAACAGTATGGCGGTATTCTTCCGAATTCAAACACAAAGCACAGTCCTTCGATAGCAAAGAACTCATGCTCAGAAGGCAAGTACCTCTATTACGGCTGGGAAGACCGGAACGCTGGTGCCGATCAGGATTATGACGATATTCGGCTCGTCGTCTCGTGTCCGAAGCAGGTCAAGGTCGCTGACAAGCAACTTCGCATCGTGGAGTGATAGGCACAGCGGCATGAGCGGAGGCTGCACCATAGAGTGTGTTGTGCGGTGCCGGCACCGCGTCGAAGGCTTCCTGGCCGACAGCCGGGGCGCCAGCGCCGTGGAATTCGCGCTCGTCTGCCTCCCCTTTCTCTCCGTATTCGGGGCCATCATCCAAATAGGCCTTGTTTCTTGGGCAGGACAGAACCTGGACAACAGCCTTCAGACCGCCGTCCGGAAGCTGTATGTCGGGTCGTTCCAGAGTAGCAATCAGGGCGGCAGCAGCGCGACCAACCTCGCGAGCCTGAAGGCACAGGTCTGCGGCTCCGGCGGCAACGTATTTTCCTGCCAGGATTTGAAGCTCGACGTCACTCTCGCCAGTTCCTTCGCAGCCGGCACGGCGCCAGATCCGTTCGACGCAGCGACAAAAGATTGGAGCGCCGGTTTCGGCTCACACTACGCCTGCGCCAAGCCCGGCGACATCGTTGTCGTGACTGCGGCCGTGAAATACCCGCTCTTTTTTAGCTTCCTGAACTTTGGGGCAGCCTCGTTCGCCGACGGTTCGCTCCTGGTGCAATCGAGTTCGGTCTTCCGCACCGAGCCGTATCAGTCCTCCGGCGCATGCTGAATCGCGGCATGAAGAAGGACATGATCCCGGTCGGTCCGCGTGAGTATCCTGGCCGACGGCGATCCCTTAGCTTCGCCCGGGATCAAGCGGGCGTTTCGGCTATAGAATTCGCCCTCGTCGTACCGGTCATGCTCCTCATCTTTGTCGGCATGGCCGAGTTGGTCCGCGCCCTTGACAACTGGCGTAAGGTATCTGTCGCGACGCGCGCGATCTCGGATCTCACCTCGCAAGGTGATTCGCAGAACCCCGTCCGATCCGACCTGATGAACGATATCCTTGCCTCGGCCCGTCCGATTCTGCGGCCATTCGACGGCCGCACGGCCAAGATCGTCGTGAGCGCCATGGGCGTCAGCCTTATCAATCCGGCCCTACCGCCCCAGGTCTGTTCGAGCGTCGCCTCCGGCAACGCCACCGCCCGCGGCAGAGGACTCGCCCTCGACCTGACAGTCCCAACCGGAATGGGCCTGCCGGGAATGCGCTACATCCTGGTTGAGGTGACGATGCCCTACACGCCGATGCTCGGCAGCGCCATCATCGATCTCTTTGGGAAGAACGGTGGTCAGGTCATGCTGAGCGCGAGTATGCCCTGGCCGGTCCGCAAGGGAGATACGTTCGCGCCAAGCGTATATCCGGAGATTATCCTGCCCAACGGCGTCCGCTGCTGAGAAAGCGCCGGGAAGGAACCAGTTAGACAATCGGGTTCCTGGGGCCTGGTCCTAGAACGCCATGCGTTCACACGACCTTCTTCTCCAGCCGTTGCTCGAGCTTGATCGGATCAAGGCCCGGCGCCACGATCGGCGGTGCGGGCACAGCCGCATCCGGCTTGCCGTTTCCTCGAAACGCTTTCGCCAAGTTCGCCCGCTCGAAAAGCAGCACCGTGACGATGGCCAGGGCGAAGGGGATCAGCAGATAGAGCAGGCGGAACACCAGGAGGGCCGCGAGCACGTCGACCTTGGGCAGGTCGGGCATCGCCGTGAGGAAGATGATCTCGAAGACCCCGAGGCCGCCGGGCGAGTGCGAGGCCAGGGCCGCGGAGAACGAGGCGAGGAACACCGCCAGCACCACGACGAAGCCAGGATTCCCGACCTCCGGCAACGCGAAATAGATGATGCCGGCTGCCCCCAGCAGTTCGAGGGGGGCGGCCACGAGCTGGCGGACCATGATGTTGGGGCGCGGGTATTCGAGCTTGAACTTGCGGATCGTCAGCGGCTTCAGGCGCAGCAGCGAGCCGAACACGTAGAGCCCGACGAAGCCGAGCATCAGCGCGCCGACGACCCGCGCCGTGGTCGGGTTGGTGAGGGCCGCCGGGAGCTTGCCTTCGAGACGCGTGAGCAGTTCCGGGTTGAAGGTCAGGACCAGGCCGCCGAGCAGCAGGGTGCCGAGGCCGAAGGTGAACGAGCACAACGCCACGAGGACGGCGACCTGCGCCGCCGTCAGCCCCTTGGCCGAGTAGGCGCGGTACCGCACCAGGGCGCCCGAGAAGACCGAAGCGCCGATATTGTGCGAGAGCGCATAGGTGGTGAAGGAGCAGACCGACACGAAGAGCCACGAGATGTGGCGCACGCCGAGATGAAGCAGCGCGATCCGGTCGTACCAGGCCAAAGCCATGTAGGCGACGACGGTGGAGAGGAAGGCGAACAGATAATTGTGGTGCGGGATCGCCCTGAGGCTGTTCTCGACCTCGGCCAGCGAGATCCCCTGAAGCTCTCGGTAGAGCAGGTAGCCCGACCCTACGAGGGCGACGAGGCCGATCAGCGGCCACGCAAAGTCTTTGATTGTCTTCATCACCGACCGGTCGAATCCCTCAAGGGGGCCTACCTGCACGACACTTCGGCGTGCTGCAAGCGAGACCGGCGAGCCCCGCTCCCGCGCGGCTCTTCTCACGAGATCATGACGCTTTCGTGCCGCCCCTCCGCTGAGCGGAGGTCACTGCCGGCGTCAGGCGCGGATGCGGGACAACCCGATGCCGTCCATGGCCGCCTGGTCGCGGAGGTTCTCCGCCGCGCGCTCGGCGTTGCGCTCGCGGTCTTCCAGGATCTCGATCTTCTTGAGTTCCTCGAAAGCTTCGCCGAGTTCGGCCTTGGCTTCCGTGAGCTGCCCTTCCAGAGCGGCGGCGGAATGGCGCATATTGTCCCGGCGGGTCGCGGCGGCCCGGGCATAGGTCGGATAGGCGAAGTGGCTGAGATCGGAGATGCCGGCCCGGCTCTCCTCGTGGGCGACTTCGCGGTCGAGCTCCAGCGCCATGCGGGTGAAGTCGGCCATCATCATCTCGATCTGGGTCACACGGCGACGCTTCTCGTCGACCTGGAAGCGACGCAGCCGGATCAGCGTGTCACGCGATTTCATGTTGACGGTTCCACTGTTACGCAACTCGGCCGAGCGATGCCGGGGCATCCGCGGTCCGGATCGAGGCCGACCGCGCGGCGATCCGTTACGGACCGCCCACGATCTCCGCGAGCCGCGAATAACCATCCCCGATCGAAGTTGCTTCTTCCTTACCCTGACCCAGAAAAGCCTCCATAGCGGGCATCAGGGCGATGGCCTCGTCCACTTCCGGCGAGGCGCCGGCCCGGTAGGCCCCGAGCCGGATCAGCTCCTCCATGTCGGCGTAGGTGGAGAGCAGCCGCCGCGCCCGGCGCACCGTGGGGAGGTGGGCGGGGTCGCAGGCCCTCGGCATGGTCCGCGAGACGGAGCGCAGGACGTTGATGGCGGGATAGCGCCCGCGCTCGGCGATGCCGCGCTCCATCACGATATGCCCGTCGAGGATGCCGCGCACGGCGTCGGCCACGGGCTCGTTGTGGTCGTCCCCCTCCACGAGGACGGTGAACAGGCCGGAGATCGCGCCGGCACCGATTCCGGGGCCGGCGCGCTCGAGAAGGCGCGGCAACTCGCTGAACACGGTCGGCGTGTAGCCCTTGGCGGTGGGCGGCTCTCCGGCGGCGAGCCCGATGTCGCGCTGGGCCATGGCGAAGCGCGTGATCGAATCGATCATGCACAGGACCTGTGCGCCCTGGTCGCGAAAATGCTCGGCCACCGCGAGGGTGACGTAGGCCGCGTTGCGCCGCATCAGAGCCGGCTCGTCGGAGGTCGCCACCACGACCACGGAGCGCGCGAGGCCGGCCGGGCCGAGGTCGTCCTGCAGGAACTCTTGCACCTCGCGCCCGCGCTCGCCGACGAGGCCGATCACCGCCACGTCGGCGGCGGTATAGCGCGCGAGCATCGAGAGCAGCACCGACTTGCCGACCCCCGAGCCCGCGAAGATGCCCATGCGCTGGCCGGCGCACATGGTCAGGAAGGTGTTGATGCAGCGGATGCCGAGATCGAGCGGGGGGCCGACGCGCTTGCGGGCATGGGCCGGCGGCGGGTCGGCGCGCAGGGGATAGACGACCGGGCCGGCGGGGAGGGGGCCGAGCCCGTCGATGGGCCGGCCCAGGGCATCGACGGTGCGGCCGAGCCAGGCCGGCGAGGGCCGGATCGCCCCGGCGGCCTCGTCTCGCACGATCGCCGGGCAGCCGCGGCGCACGCCTTCGAGGGAGCCGAACGGCATGGCGAGCGCCCGGTCTCCCTGGAAGCCGATGATCTCGCAAGGGACGCAAGCCTCGGCGCCGCTGCCCTCGACGCTGATGTCGAGCCGTCCGCCGAGCCGCATCGCCGAGACGGGGCCTGCCACCTCGATCAGCAGGCCCTTGATGGCGACGACGCGGCCAAAGGTCTCCAGGGCCTGCACACCCTCCAAGGCCCTCAGGGCAGCGGAGAGGCCGAGTCGTCCCGCCCCCGGCCTTCGATCCGCCATCGCCAGCTCCCGTGTCTGCGCCAGCGACCTTGTGCGAAACTGGCAACGTTTCGTTTACCTCCCTCCTTAACACTGCGGCCATCGGGGGGGGCAGCGGCGGAGGTTCCTCGTTCGGGAATCTTTCGACGATGCCGCCCGATCGGCGCCGTCACCGTGGCCTTCTGGTGACATGCCGCGTTAAACGCTTTTGGAAGAGACACATCGCTGACTTTTCGCCTGCCGCTGCCCGAACCGGGATCGTCGTTCGCAGGAACAGACCGACAACGGAACGAGGAGCGGGTGTCATGCCCCGAATTCAGGGCTTGCCACGGAGAATCAGGTTTTGTTAACGATTAATCATTAGCGTTTGACATCGATGACGAGGGAACGTCCGCCACGGGCCGGTGGTGGGCGAACAGCGGGGGCTTGCCCAAACGCTGAGCACGGCCGGCTGTGCTGGGGACCGACGATGCGGGTACTTCTGATCGAGGACGACAGCGCAACCGCGCAGAGCATCGAACTGATGCTCAAGTCGGAGAACTTCAACACCTACACCACGGATCTGGGTGAGGAAGGCATCGACCTCGGCAAGCTGTATGATTACGACATCATCCTGCTTGACCTGAACCTGCCCGACATGTCGGGCTACGAGGTGCTGCGCAACCTGCGGGTCGCCAAGGTCAAGACGCCGATCCTGATCCTGTCCGGCTTAGGTGGCATCGAGGACAAGGTGAAGGGCCTCGGCTTCGGGGCCGACGACTACCTCACCAAGCCCTTCCACAAGGACGAGCTCGTCGCCCGCATCCACGCGATCGTGCGACGCTCGAAGGGCCACGCCCAGTCGGTGATCACCACGGGCGACCTCATCGTCAACCTCGATCAGAAGACCGTCGAGGTCGCCGGCTCCCGCGTCCACCTCACGGGCAAGGAGTACGGGATGCTGGAGCTGCTTGCCCTGCGGCAGGGCTCGACGATCACGAAAGAGATGTTCCTCAACCATCTCTACGGCGGCATGGACGAGCCCGAACTCAAGATCATCGACGTGTTCATCTGCAAGCTGCGCAAGAAGCTCGCCAACGCCTCCTCGGGCAAGAACTACATCGAGACGGTCTGGGGCCGCGGCTACGTGCTTCGCGAGCCGATGGACAACGAGGACCGCATCGCGGTCTGACGCGGTCGTCGCGCTGCCTCGAACCGACGACGAACGGCCCCGCTCCGGCGGGGCTTTTTCATGGGAGGGTGTGAGTCGCGGAACCTGGCCTCCGTGATCCCGGTCACGCTCGAATGCCCACCGGCCCGCTTCGGGTCATGCCGGCTGCAGGGCCGCTGCGACATGGCGCTGGTCCGAGAAGGGCTCGAAACTCCGTCGTCGCGCCAGATTGAACAGGTACCTCGTCTCGTCCCTCACGAGGTAGGGCGAGAAGCCGGATTTGGCGCATCCGCGAAGGGACGGCACGTTGTTGCTCTCGACGAAGGTGATGACGTAGCGGGCACCGATATCGGCCGCCCGTTCCGCGATGAGCGCCATGGCGGCCGACATGATGCCGTTGCCCCGATAGTGCACGGGCGTGTAGGCGTTCTCGAGCAGGGCGACGTCCGGAGCCAGAACCGGAAACCAGCGTTTGGGAAAGAACGACTGGATCTTGTCGTTCTGCCGTGCGCCCATCAGCCATTGGAAGTAGCAGGGCGAATCGTTGCGTTGGTCGACAGCGACGTAGCAGGTCGGGATCGCGGCCTCGAAATGGGCGCGGCGAACGGCGAGTTCGATCTTCTCCTTTCTGGTCAGAGTGGTCTGGTGCTCGGGGAACAGTGCCGGGACGTCGCTCGCCGCGAATTCACGGATGGAGATCGGAATCTTCGCCTTCGGCGGTGTCAGCGGGACCTGCAAGTCGCGACGCAAGCCGAACGTCGTCCGACGTTCATAGATCAGACCGGCGCAGCGTTTCCCGATTTCCGCGAAGCGTCTTTCGGCGACCAATTCACGCGCGACCTGGATCGCATTGACGATTGCAGTCATGGTCTCCTCCTCCACGCGAAGAGAAACTATTTTATTTCATTATATTGGTTAAAATTATTGAATTCACTAAATTCGACTAATAACGAAAATATCTTTCTCAAATATCATCGACGAATATGTATTTAATAAAAATAACATTCATTAACAAATTATCAAATACAAACAGTATGTTATTTCGAGCTACGCCGAAATTGATACGAATGCTCATGAATAGCTAAGTCGAACCGTCGATTCCTTGTGATCGGCATCAGTAGCGCTGACGACGATAGCGTCGCTATCGGCGGTCGATGAAGATCGCTGCGGAGCGGATGATGTGATGTCAGTCGGGCCTTCGCTCATCCGCCGCCGGCCTTGGATCGCAAGCCGCAGGGTGCCTGCCCTTCCGCATTCAGAGCGATCGGCTCACGGATCGGTGGCCCTCCTCGATCTCCGAGGATGCATGGCCAGTGCGCCACGGTACCGTCCCTGATCGTCCATGGCATGAGCCGGAAAGGCGAGGCCCGATCTTCCGACATCGGCATGCAATGACAACAGGATAGCGCATGCTGGCACCACGGAATGGCAGCATGCTCCAGAGCCTTGCTGTCGCATCGGTTCTACCGAAATCCGGTCCCCACTTTTCGGGCCGACGACCTAGAGGCCGACCACCCGTCGCAGCGGCGGCAGGGCGGCCGCCATGGTCGCCGAACGGGCGGCGAGGGGGGCCTGGTTGTACAGGCCGCGGTGCTGCGCACTCGGCACGAGCTTGTCGGTGAGGCCGATCACGGTCTCGGCCGCACCGAGCAGCATGGCGCCGTCCGGCGCGAGGCTGGCGCTGAGCCGACCGAGGACGTCGCCCTTGGTCGGGGCGTCGAAATAGATCAGCACGTTGCGGCAATAGATGATGTCGAAGGTGCCGAGCGACTCGAACGGATGAAGCAGGTTGAGGGGGCGGTAATCCACCATCTGGCGAAGGGTGGGCGAGATCCGCCACTGCTCGCCGATCTGCTCGAAATGCTTGACTAGGAACTGCACCGGCAGGCCGCGCTGCACCTCGAAATGGCTGTAGAGGCCGGCTTTGGCCTTATCCAGCACCTCGGTTGAGAGGTCGGTGGCGACGAGGTCGACGTTCCAGCCGGCCAGCCTTGGGCCTGCCTCCTGAAGCATCATCGCCAGGGAATAGGGTTCCTGGCCCGTTGAGGCGGCCGCGCACCAGATCCGCAGCTTGCGCTGAACCGCGCGCCGGGCGAGCGCCTCGGGCAGTAGCACGTCCTTGAACAGGTCGAAGGGCGTGCGGTCGCGAAAGAAGAAGGTCTCGTTGGTGGTCATGGCTTCGACCACCGCGCGCTCCATGGCGGCGTCGCGCGAGGACTTGAGCGCGGCGACGAGCTGAGGCAGCCCGGCGAGGTTGAACTTGCGGCAGACCGGGCCGAGCCGGCTCTCCACGAGGTAGCGCTTCTCGCCCGTGAGGGCGAGGCCGGAGCGGGTCTTGAGGTAGCTGCGCAGGAAATCGAACTCGACGTCGTTCATGCGCCCTGTCCCGTCAGAAGGTTGCGCAGGGCGCCGCCGATCTCGCCGAGCGGCAGGATCGCCTGGGCGAGGCCCGCCTTGGCGATGCTGCCCGGCATGCCCCAGACCGTGCTGGTGGCCTCGTCCTGGGCCAGCACCGCCGCACCGGCATCGGTGAGGGCCTTGGCGCCTCCGGTGCCGTCGGAGCCCATGCCGGTGAGGACCACCGCCAGGGCGGCGGCGCCGTAGATCGCGGCGGCATCGCGGAACAGCACGTCCACCGCCGGACGGCAGAAGTTCACGACCGGGCCGTCGTCGAGGCGGATGGTGATGTCGCCGCGGCTGCCGGCGAGACCCATGTGGCGGCCGCCGGGCGCCACGTAGATGCGTCCAGGCTGGAGCCGCTCGTCGGCCTTGCCTTCGGCCGCGGGAAGGCCGGTGCGCGCGCCGAGATGCTCGGCGAAGACGGCCGTGAAGACCGGCGGCATGTGCTGGACGATGAGGACCGGGAACTGCCGAAGGGTGGCGGTTCCGATCTTCTCCAGAACCTCCCCCACGGCCCGGGGTCCGCCCGTGGAGGCGCCGATGAGAAGGACGCGAGGCGGGACGCCCCGTGCCTTCGGCCGCAGGACGACGGGAGCGGCGGGACGCGGCGGTGGGGGAGGCGCACTGGCGACGTTCCCCGAGGGCAACCCGGAGGATTGGGCGGGGCGGCGCCGGGCGCGGGCGCTCCCGAACAGGCGCACCCGTTCGATGAGGTCTGAGCGGAAGACGTCGGAGGTGGTGACGCCGCGGTTGCTCTCGGGCTTGGCGAGGTAGTCCACGGCGCCGAGCGCCAGGCAGCGCAGGGAGATGTCGGCGTTGCGGGTGGTCAGGGTCGACATCATGACGACCTGGAGACCGGGGCTGCGCGCCAGCAGCAGGGGCAGGGCCTGGGTCCCGTCGAGCTCCGGCATGTCGATATCGAGGAGCACGACGTCGGGGTCGTGGCGGGCCATGGCCTCGACGGCGATGCGTCCGTTGGCGGCGGTCGCGACCACCTCGTAGCCGGCCTCCCCGAGCCAGCGCGCCACGAGGCCGCGGACGACGGCGGAATCGTCCGCGATGAGGACACGGATGCGATGACCCGACCCAACGGCGGATCCTCCATGCGCTGGAGCGTGCGACGGGGCGATGGCTGCCAGCATGGATTGATACGCTTACGCTACGCGGGACTGATGGAGGCGGCGGCTCGGACCCGAACGCGGACCGATCTGCGTCGCCTCAGGCGGCGTCGGCCTGATGGGTGAACCCGACCTGTTCGAGCTTGCAGGTGACAATGTCGCGGTCGAAGGGCTTCATGATGTATTCGTCGGCGCCCGCGTGGAGGGCGCGGGCGATGGCGCCGACATCGTTCTCGGTCGTGCAGAACAAGACCTTCGGAGTCTCCCCCGCCGGACTCTGCCGAAGGATCCTGAGAAACTCGTAGCCGTCCATCTCCGGCATATTCCAATCGAGGAGGATCACGTCCGGCATCGCCTCGGCGCAGAGGACCAGTGCCTTGGCGCCGTCCTCGGCCTCGCCGACCTTGAAGTTCATGCCTTCCAGGATCCGCCGGGCGACCTTACGGATCACGGCCGAATCGTCGACGATGAGGCAGGTTTTCATCGGATGTCTCCTCCCTGTGCCGGTCAGGCGGCGCCGGCGGCGTGGCGGGGAGCGCCGAAGGCCAGCAGCGAGTCGACGTCGAGGATCACGAGGAGACGTCCATCGAGGCGGTGGACCCCGAGTGTCAGGTCGCGCCAACGGGCGTCGAGGTTGATCGGCACCGGCTCGTGCGTGCTGCCGCCGAGCTTGAGCACCTCGCCGACGCCATCAACCACGAGGGCGAAGGTTTCCCCGCCCTGCTCCAGGCCGATGGCCATCTTCTTGCCGTCCCCGACCCGGGCGGGCAGCCCGAGGCGGCGGCGCAGGCACAGTGCCGTCACGACGCGCCCGCGCAGGTTGAGCAGGCCGACGATCTCCGGCGGCGCCAGGGGGACCGGCGTCACGCCGGCGGGGATGAAGACGTCGTGGACGCGGTCGATGGCGAGGCCGAACATGGTCTCGCCAACGAAGACCGTGACGAAGTCGTTGGTGGCGCCGGCATCCGCCTCGGCCTTGTTAGTATTTGCGGCCTGCATCATGGAACTCTCCGAACTCGGGATGCCGGTCTCAGGCGGCTTGGGCGATGGGGGCGACGTCGATCTCGGACAGGGCCTGGATCAGGCCGCTGCGGTCGAACTTCGCCACGAGGTCGACGATGCCGAGGCTGCGTGCCCGCTCGATCGCCTCGGGGCCGATCGTGCCCGTGAGGCCGATGACCGGAAGAGCAGCGACCCGCCCTTCCGCCTTGCGCATGGCGGCGACGAGATCGAAGCCGTTGCGGCCCGGCATCTCGAGGTCGCAGACCACGAGGTCGACGCGGCCATTGGTGATCATCGTGGTCAGGGCCTCCTCGGCGCTGCCGGCGGTGATCACGGTGTAGCCCGCGGCCTTGAGCACCGGGCTCAGCATGTCCCGGAAGAAGGGCGAGTCGTCCACCAGCAGCAGGGTCGAGCTGCGCTTCTCGACCTTGCGGGTGCCGCGGGTCCAGTCGTCGTAGGCGAGCGGCAGGAAGTGGGCGATGTTGATGATCTCGGTGGCGCGTCCGCGCAGGACGGCCGAGCCGATGAGGTCCGAGCGGTCCGCCGAGATCTCGACGTCGAGGCGCTCCTCGACGATGTCGACGATCTCGTCGACGACGAGGCCCATGGCGCGCTCGCCGTCCGAGAACACCACGAGGGCCTGAGTGCCCTCGGAGCGGATCTCGATGGACGCGTCGGCCGGCACCAGTGGCATGAGGCGGCCGCGATACTGGATGAGCGGACGACCGCCGACCCATTCGATCTTCGAGGCCTCGATCTCCTCGAGACGGGTGACCAGGGAGAGCGGCACCGCCTTGAAGCTGCCCGCGCCGCCGCGGAAGACGAGGAGCGTCGCCTTGGCGTCGGTGTCGACGACCTCCTCGGCCTCGGCCTCGATCGGCATGCCGCCGGCCTGCGAGCCCTGGCTGACCTGCTGGGCGATCCCGTTGGGGTCGACGATGAGCACCACGGCGCCGTCGCCCAGGATGGTGTTGCCGGCAAATAGCGGCAGGTGGCGCAGCTTGGACGACATCGGCTTCACGACGATCTCTTCCGTGTGGAAGACCTCGTCGACGAGGATGCCGAAGCGCTGGCGGCCGACCTGAGCCACCACCACGAAGCCGGAATCGATCGTCTCGATGGTCTGGTCCTGGCCGAGCACGCCGGTGAGCGTCACGATCGGCAGCAGGCGCTCGCGCAGGCGCAGCACCGGCGAACCGTTGATCCGCTCCACCGTCTGTGCCGTCGACTTGTCGACGCGCACCAGTTCGAGCACCGCGACCTGGGGCAGGGCGTAGCGCAGGTCCCCGGCCTTGACGATGAGGGCCGCGATGATCGCCAGCGTCAGCGGGATCTTGATGGTGAAGGTGGTGCCGCGCCCGAGCTGGGTGTTGATGTCGATGACGCCGCCGATGACGTCGATGTTGGTCTTGACCACGTCCATGCCGACGCCGCGGCCCGAGACCGAGGTCACCGCCTTGGCCGTCGAGAAGCCGGGATGGAAGATGAACTTCGCGACCTGGCCGTCGGTCATCCTGTCGATCTCGGCCTGGCTCGCGACGTTGCGCTCCACGGCCTTGCGGCGGATGGCGACGAGGTCGAGGCCCTTGCCGTCGTCGGCGATCTCGATCGTGATCGTGCCGCCCTCGTGATAGGCGGAGAGGCGGATCGTGCCCTTGTTGGGCTTGCCCGCGGCCTTGCGCTCGGCGGCCGACTCGATGCCGTGGTCGGCCGAGTTGCGGACCATGTGGGTGAGCGGGTCCTTGATGACTTCGAGGACCTGGCGGTCGAGCTCGGTCTCGGCGCCGTTCATCACGAGCTCGATCGACTTGCCGAGTTCGGACGACAGGTCGCGAACGACGCGCGGCAGCTTCTGCCAGGCGTTGCCGATCGGCTGCATGCGGGTCTTCATGACGCCTTCCTGCAGCTCGGCGGTGACGTGCGAGAGCCGCTGCAGCGGGACCTTGTAGGTCGAATCGTCGTGGCGGCGGGCGATCTCGAGAAGCTGGTTGCGGGTCAGCACCAGCTCGGAGACCATCGTCATCAGGTGCTCGAGGGTGTCGACGTTCACGCGGATCGTCTGCACCTTGGCGATGCCGCCTTCGCCATCGCCGGTGGAGGCGGCGGGAGCCTCGGGGGCGACCTTGGCGACCGGCGCCGGCACCACGACCGGTGCGGGCTCGGGCTCGGGTTCGGGCAGAGCCGCCGGGGCGGA
>NZ_CAXUJR010000010.1:0-2742 GCF_964251405.1 uncultured Methylobacterium sp. | reverse complement strand
GCGACCGGCGCGGGCGCCGCGACTTCGGCCACGGCCTGGCCGACGGGACCCGAGGCCATGTGCTCCAGTGCGCCGATCAGGTCCTCGTCGCTGCCGACGGGCTCGGACCCGGTCTTCTCCAGGTCGCCGAGGATCGATTTCAGCCGGTCGAGGGTGACGAGGATGAGGCTCACCGCCGGGCCGGTGACCGGCATGCCGTCGCGGAACTGGCCCATCAGCGTCTCGGCGGCGTGCGCCAGCGCTTCGAGGCGCGGCATGCCGAGGAAGCCGCAGGTGCCCTTGATGGTGTGTACGAGCCGGAAAATGTTGCTCAGGATCGTCTTGTTGTTCGGATCCTGCTCGAATCGGACGAGTTCGGTATCCACGGTGTCGAGGTGCTCGGCACTCTCGGTGAGGAACTCACGCAGCAAGTCGTCCATGAGAGGTACTCAGTCCAAACGCGCACTACCGTCCGTGCAGATGAGACACTGACCCATAATCAGTTAGTGAAGGGTTTCCACAGACCATCATAGCGTGTGCGCAACTCATTATTTGAGACACCCGTAATGGGACCACCTTCGCGGGGGATATGGATCCGCGGCTGAATTTTCCGTGCGCGCCCGATGTCACCATGGGCGCGCCGGCGACCTTTCATGATAGGGAATGGTTCATTCACGGACAGCCGGACCGGGCGCGAGTGGACAGGGTGCGCCCCGGTGGCGCCCGAGGGAGGACGATTCTTGCGACCCTGGCGCGACGAACCGGGCGACCGGCGCAGCTACCACCACGGCAACCTCAAGGAGGCGTTGATCGAGGCGGCCCGCCGCTTCATCGCGGAGCGCGGGGTCGGCGGCTTCACCCTCGTGGATGCCGCCCGCCTCGTCGGCGTCACGCCCGCTGCCTTGTACAGGCACTTCCGCGGGCGCGAGGCCCTGCTCGAGGAGGTGGCGGGCCGCGGTTTCACCGATCTGGCCGCGCGCCTCGCCAAGGCGGTCGGCAGCCGCGGCACGCCGCTCGAACGCTTCACACGCATGGGCGAGGCCTACCTCGCCTTCGCCGAGGAGGAGCCTGGCTACTACGCGGCGATCTTCGAAAGCCGCAGTGCCGGCCTCGGGCTCGCCGCCACGGATGCCGAGGCCGCGGCGCGGCCGAGCCCCTTCGACCTCCTCGTGGAATCCCTGCGGGCGACCTTCCCGGATGGGTTCGGGGGCATCGATCCGCGCTTCATCGCCATGGAGGTCTGGGCCTTGTCCCACGGCCTCGCCACCCTCTCGGCGGCAGGGCAGCTGCCGAAGGGGCCGGGCGTGCCCGACAAATATGAACTGCTGCGTGCGGGCGTCCTCGCCCTCGTCCACGGGGCGGGCGGCCGCGCTCGGACCTGAGGGGATTTCTCCCGCGCGGAGACCCCTTGAAAACCGGCCGACCCGCGCGCAAGTAAATGTCGTTCACATTTACATCGGAGCGTGAGCCGTGAGCTTTTCCTCGACATCCCCCTGGGCCACCGGCAAAGCCTGCCGCAACGGTCCGTTTCCGCGCCGGTCCTTCGAGATCGGCGCCATCGTGGTCGCCTTCATCTACTGGTGGCCCCTGGCGTTCGGCTACGTCGCCTGGAAGCTCGCGGGCTACCCGGCCTTCGCCGAACTGCGCGACCGGCTGAGCCGCATGACCTCCTCGGCAGGTATCGGCGGGCGTTCGCGCTTCGCGGCGGCTTTCGACGCCGCCAACATGGGCGGTTCCGGCAATCGGGCGTTCGACGACTACCGCCGCGCCGAGATCGAGCGTCTCGTCGCCCAGCGCCGCGCCCTCGAGGAAGAGGGCCGTGCCTTCGCGGCCTTCGTTGAGGAGTTGAAGCGGGCCAAGGACCGCGAGCAGTTCGACGCCTTCATGGCCAAGCGCCGCTCCGAGACCGGTTCGAACGGCACCCGGGACGTCTGAAACCCATACGCCGTTCTCTCGATGACGAGGGCTCCCGCCGCGAGGCGGGAGCCCTTTATCGTTGCGCTCGCTTCGCGAACCGCGTCGTCGGACCGTCGCGGCTCGTATACAGAAGGCCGGCCCCGGTCTTGCGTTTCCGGCGGTTGGGCGATGGGGAGCGGATGATGCGAACTGCGGGCGGGATGGGGTCGGTGCAGGTGGTCGACCACCCCTTGGTCCAGCACAAGCTGACCTTGCTGCGCGACAAGGCGCGCTCCACCAAGGGCTTTCGCCAGATCCTCAACGAGATCGGCATGCTGCTCGCCTACGAGGTCACCCGCGACCTGCCGCTGGAGACCGTCACCATCGAGACGCCGATCCAGGCGATGGAGGCGCCGCAGATCGCTGGCAAGAAGCTGGTCTTCGCCCCGATCCTGCGCGCCGGCGTCGGGTTCCTCGACGGGATGCTGTCGCTGGTGCCCTCGGCCCGTGTCGCCCATGTCGGGCTCTATCGCGACCCCGAGACGCTGCAGGCGGTGGAATACTACTTCAAGGCCCCGTCGGACCTCGCCGACCGCACCGTCCTCGTCCTCGACCCAATGCTGGCCACCGCCAATTCCGCCGTGGCCGCCATCGACCTCCTCAAGGCGCGCGGTGCCCACGACTTGCGCTTCGTCTGCCTGCTCGCCGCCCCCGAGGGCATCGCCCGGCTTCAGGCGGCGCATCCCGACGTGCCGGTCTGGACGGCGGCCATCGACAGCCATCTCAACGACCACGGCTACATCGTGCCGGGACTGGGGGATGCCGGCGACCGGATGTACGGAACGCGGTGAGGGGTGATCGGCGGCC
>NZ_CAXUJR010000009.1:44739-57115 GCF_964251405.1 uncultured Methylobacterium sp. | reverse complement strand
GTGCCATCTGAACTTTGCCAGGGGGTGTCATCTCAATATCGCGCTTACATTGATCCGTTCGCATAAGATATATTATGGAACCTGATGGTGCCTAGCGCCGGGTGAGGGGGCCTTGGTATAGGCAGGATTCACCATCGATCTGCAGCGGGCGTTCACCACGGGCGCAGGTACCGGGCGCAAAATCCGGTTGGAATTCCGCGATGGCTGAACCTCTTAAGTGGATCGCGCAATCGTCATAATTGTCCTTCACTGAACCGCCAGGTATCGATTGATGCCCGGGCCGCCGAATTTGAACAGAAGACGATGCCGCAACGTCTGCCACTGCCTCGCTCCCGCTTCCTCGCCCTCCTCGGGATGGCGACAATCTGCCTTTCCAGCCCGCTGCAGGCCGAGCCGCTCGTACCGAGCGCAGGTCCTGCCACGAAGATGGGCACGGCATTACCTCGGTTGACCGCACGCCTGTCCGGCGGCGGCGAGATCCGCATCGTGGCCTTCGGCTCGTCGTCCACGGAAGGCATCGGCGCCTCCTCCCCGGCTTCGACCTACCCGGCCCTCCTTCAGCGAGACCTCGCCGAGAGCCTTCGCCTCGGGGTCGCCGGGCGCCCGTCGGTCACCATGATCAACCGCGGCAAGGGCGGCGACGACGCCGAGGCCATGGCTCGCCGCCTCCAGCGCGACGTCCTCGCCGAACGCCCGGACCTCGTCATCTGGCAGACCGGCAGCAACGACCCCATGACCGGGGTGCCGCTGGATCGGTTTACCGCCCTCACCCGGGACGGGATCGCGGCGATCCGCGCCACCGGCGCCGACGTGGTGCTGATGGACCAGCAATGGTGCCGGCGCCTGAGCGGGATCGACGGCGCCGAGCGCTACGGCGCAGCGCTGCACGCCCTGGCCGCCGAACTCGGCGTGCCGGTGATCCGGCGCCATGCCCTGATGCAGACCTGGGTCGCCAAGGGGCTCCTCACGCCGACCCAGATGATCGGTCCGGACGGGCTCCACATGACCGATGCCGGGTACGACCGCCTCGCCAAGGCCGCTAGCGCCCAGATCCTGGTGCAGGCGGGCCTCGCCCCCGCCTCGGCGCAGGCCGCCATGCCGTCACCGGCGCCGTTCCGAAACTGAGGGCCCTCGGGGATCAGACGTCGACGGTGAGGCGCATCCCGTCATAGGCCGGGACCACGCCGGGCGGCAGCTTCGCCGCGAGTGTCGCGTAGTCGAGGTCGGTGTGGAGGTTCGTCAGCACCGCCCGGCGTGGCCTTAGTTCCTCGATGAGGACCAACGCCTCCGAGACCGAGTAATGCGTCGGGTGCGGGGTCTCGCGAAGGGCATCGATGACGAGGAGGTCGAGGTCGCGAAGCCGCGCCTTGCTCGCCTCGGGCATCAGGCTGACATCGGGCGCGTAGGCCGCCGGCCCGAAGCGGAAGCCGCAGGCCGTCTCGTTGCCGTGCTCCATGCCGAAGGCCAGGGCCTCGATCGCACCGCCCTCGCCCGGGATCGAGACGGCCTCGCCGGCCCTCAGGTCGTTCATGTCGAGGATCGGCGGGTACTGGCTGCCCGGCGGGGTCTCGAAGCAGTAGCCGAAGCGCCGGTCGAGGAGGGCCCGGGTCTCGGCATCCGCATAGACCGGGATGCGCCGGCGCATGTGGATGACGAGCGGCCGGACGTCGTCGATGCCGTGGGTGTGGTCGGCGTGGGCGTGTGTGAACAGGACCGCGTCGAGGCGGCGGACCTCGGCCGCCAGCAACTGCTCGCGCAGGTCCGGCGAGGTATCGACGAGGAGGGTAGTGGTGCCGCCCGCTCCCTCGCCCTCGACCAGGATCGAGCAGCGCCGGCGCCGGTTCCTCGGCTCGGCCGGATCGCAGGCGCCCCAGCCGTAGCCGACCCGCGGCACGCCGCCGGACGAGCCACAGCCGAGGATGGTCAAGGTCAGCGAGCGCATCGGCACCTCCCGGCCCGTTCGTACCGGAGGCGGGAAGGGGGTGTCACGCCCCCTCGCCTGCCGCCGCGCCGGTCTTGTCGAACAGCCGGTGGAAATTGTCCGTGGTCAGGGCGGCGAACGCGTCGAAGGGGATGTCGAGGGCCTTGGCCAGGGAGCGGGCGGTGTCGGCGGTGTAGGCCGGCTCGTTGGTACGGCCACGGTAGGGCTCCGGCGCCAGGAACGGCGCGTCGGTCTCGACGAGAATGCGGTCGCGCGGAGTCGCGGCCGCGATGGCGCGCAGGTCGTGCGACCGCCGAAAGGTCACGATGCCGGAGAACGACACGAACAGGCCGAGTTCGACCCCGACCTGCGCCAGCCGCGCGCCCGACGAGAAGCAGTGCAGCACCGCCTTGAAGGCGCCCTGCCCCATCTCGTCGACGAGCACCGCCTCCATGTGGGCGTCGGCGTCGCGGGAATGGATGACGAGCGGGAGCCCGGTCTCGCGGGCGGCGGCGATATGGGTGCGAAACACCCGCTCCTGCACGGCCTCGGGCGCCGCGTCCTCGTAGTGGTAGTCCAGCCCGGCCTCGCCGATCCCGATGCAGCGCGGATGACGGGTCAGCGCGACAATCTCGGCGGCCGGTACATCCGGTTCCTCCCCGGCCCCGTGCGGATGGGTGCCGACCGTGTGCCAAATTTCCGGATGGGCCTCGGACAGGGCCTCGTAGGTCCGCGCCTTCGCGACACGGGTGGAGATGGTCAACATCCGCGTCACGCCGGCCGCCCTGGCACGGGCGATCACGCCCGGCAGGTCTTCGGCGAAGTCGGGGAAGTCGAGATGACAGTGGCTGTCGATCAGCATGGAGGGGTCGTGTTTCTTGATCAGACTACGAGGACTCGTGAGGGTCGTCCCGCTCCGAAGGCGGAGCACGTCGACTGTTCTTGCGAGGGCGACGCGGCCAGAGTGCCCAGGTCAATGCGCACCCCACGACGACGTTTCCCGCACGGGCGCCTGGGGGACGGCAATCCATTCCGCCACGTCCATGCCCTTGCGAATACAAACCCGACGAGGGCGCGCTAACCGGCATCCGCCTCCGGCTCCACGAACCTCGGGAACAGCCCGCTCGGTGCGGGCAGGGCGGTGCCTGGGGCGAGCCGCCCGCCCTCCCCCACATCGGCGAGCTGGCGGCGATCCTGCGGCACGGCGAGGAGGTCGAGGAGCTTGCTCGCGGAGCCCGGCATGAAGGGCTGCACCAGTATGCCGATCGCCCGCAGGGTCTCGGCCACCACGTAGAGCGAGGCGGCCATCCTGATCGGATCCGTCTTGCGCAGCACCCACGGCTTCTGCGCGTCGAAGTAGCGGTCGGACGCCGTCACCACGGCCCAGATCTCGGCCAGCGCCGTATGGAGCGCGAGCCTGTCCATCGCCGCTCGCACGATGCCGGGCAGGGCGTCGGCCAGCGCCAGGAGTGCGCGGTCGTCCTCGGTGAAGTCGCCGTGCTCGGGCACCCTCCCCTCGCAGTTCTTGGCGATCATCGAGAGCGAGCGCTGGGCGAGGTTGCCGAGCCCGTTCGAGAGATCGGCCGTGTAGCGCGCGATGATCGCCTCGTGGCTGGTGTTGCCGTCGCCGCCGAAGGGCACCTCGCGCAGCACGAAGTGGCGGAGCGCATCGACCCCGTAGGTGCTGATGAGGTCGAACGGGTCGACGACGTTGCCGAGGGACTTCGACATCTTCTCGCCCCGCGTCAGCAGGAAGCCGTGGCCGAACACGCGTTTGGGAAGCGGCAGTCCGGCCGACATCAGGAAGGCCGGCCAGTAGACCGCGTGGAAGCGCACGATGTCCTTGCCGATGATGTGAAGATCCATCGGCCAGAACTTTTTTCGCGGATCGGTCTCGTCGGGAAACCCGGTCACGGTGAGGTAATTGGTCAGCGCGTCGACCCAGACATACATGACGTGGTCGGGATGGCCCGGCACCGGCACGCCCCAGTCGAAATTGGTGCGGCTGACGGAGAAGTCCTTGAGGCCGGAGCGCACGAAGCTCGCGACCTCGTTGCGGCGGGTCTCGGGGCCGATGAAATCGGGTTGGCTCTCGTAGAGAGCGAGCAGGCGGTCACCGTAAGCCGAGAGCCGGAACAGGAAGTTCTCCTCCTCCATCCAGGTCACCGGGGTGCCGGTGGCCTTGGCGCAGGGTATCCCGTCGGGGCCGGTCTCGAGTTCGTCCTCGGCGTAGTAGGCCTCGTCGCGGACCGAGTACCAGCCGGAATATTTCGACAGGTAGATGTCGCCGTTGGCCTCCATGCGCTCCCACAGGGCCTGGGCGGCGGCGTAATGCTCGGGCTCGGTGGTCCGGATGAAGCGGTCGAAGCTGCAGTCGAGCGCCTCGGCCATGGCGTGGAAGCGTCCGGCCATGTCGTCCACGAGCTCACGCGGGCTCATGTCCGCCTTCGTGGCGGTCTGCTGGATCTTGAGGCCGTGCTCGTCGGTGCCGGTGGAGAACAGCACGTCGTAGCCGTCGAGGCGCTTGAACCGGGCGATGGCGTCCGTGGCGATCGCCTCATAGGCATGGCCGATATGCGGCGCGCCGTTGGGATACGAGATCGCGGTGGTGATGCCGAAGGTTTTCTGGGCTGCCGGGTCGGTCACGTCGAGGTATCCCCGGCTACGCGGTTCATGGGATTCGCGGGACGGAGCGCTCGGGTCCGCCGTGTCCCGGTCAGGCCGCCGCGCGCATGGCCCCGGCGAGGTCGCCGAACAGCGAGAGGACGAGCGGCCTGCGATCGAGGTTGTAGGTGGCCGCCTCACCTGCGGCGCGGGCGATCTTGTCACACACCTCCACCAGGGCCGCAAGGCGGGCGGGGGGCTCGTCCTTTCGCCGGTGGAGCTCGTCCGAGACGAAGCGGAACACCGTGTCGAGGCTCGTGGCGAAGAGGTCGTCGGCGTCCCGCGCGGCGAGCTTCTCGGACAGCGCCAGGATACGGCGCCAATCGGGATGGTCGAGGCGGGCGAGCAGCCCCTCGACCTCGGTCACGAGCCCGAAGGTGGCCGGATCGAGCATCGCCACGGCGCGGGCGACCGAGCCCTCGGACAGGGCGGCGGCCCGTTCGAGGCCGGCCGGCTCCGGCGGCACGAACGGCGCCGGGAAGCCGGCGACCACGGAGGCCACCTCCCCCGACACCAAGGGCCGCAGGGTCAGCGCCCGGCAGCGCGAACGGATCGTCGGCAGGAGGCGCCCTGGCGCGTGGCTGACGATGAGGAAGAGCGATCGCGGCGGCGGCTCCTCGATCATCTTCAGGAGCGCGTTGGCGCTGTTGGCGTTCAGGTCCTCGGCGCTGTCGACGATGCAGATCCGGTACCCGGCGCTGCCGGCGGTGGACCCGAACAGCTCCAGGGCCTTGCGCGCCGCATCCACCGAGATCTTCGTCGGCAGCGACTTGGCGCCGGGCGGCTTCAGGCGGCGCAGGGCCACGAGGTTGGGATGCGAAAGGGCCGCGACCTGGCGGGCGGCGGGATGCTGGGCCGGGACCGCGAGGTTCTCCGCCACGCGCCCACCCTCGGGATGGGCGAGGAGGAAGCGCGCCACCCGGTAGGCCAGAGTCGCCTTGCCGATGCCGCGCGGGCCGCCGATGAGCCAGGCATGGTGAAGGCGGCCCGAGCCGATCGCCCCGGCCAGAGCCGCCTCGGCGTCGCCATGGCCGACCAGCGCCGTCTGCTCGCGCGGGCGCGGCACGTCGGGCAGGTCGCCGGGCTCGAACTCGTCGGTCATGCGCTCAGGCGGCATCGTGCTGCGTCCCGGCTGGCCGGTTCGCCGCGAAGAGACGCGGCAGGCGCTCCGTCACCGCTCCCCAGATCATCGCCTCCACCGTATCGGCGTCCCCGCTCGCATCGATGAGCATGCAACGCTCAGGCTCCGCCGCCGCGATCTCGCGGAACGCGGAGCGCAGGCGCTGGTGGAATCCGAGCGCCTCGGCCTCGAAGCGGTCGGGTGCCGTCGTCTCCCCGGCCGCGCTCGCCTCGGCCCTCGCCCTAGCTCTTGCCCTGGCCCGTTCGAGCCCGAGCTGCGGGTCGAGGTCGAGGATCAGGGTCAGGTCGGGAAGGAGGCCACCGACCACCACGCGTTCAAGGCTCGCCAGCAATCCCGGATCGAGGCCGCCGGCGGCTCCCTGGTAGGCCCGCGTCGAATCGATGAAGCGGTCGCAGAGCACGACCGCGCCGCGCTCCAAGGCCGGCTGGACGAGGGTGTCGAGATGGTCGATCCGGGCGGCCGAGAACAGCAGCGCCTCGGCAAAGGGGCCGTGGGGCTTGGCGACGCCCGCGAGCAGCGCCTCGCGGATCGCTTCGGCCTTCGGCGAGCCGCCGGGCTCGCGGGTGGTGACGACCGGGCGGGGCACGCGCAGGCGCAGGTGGTCGGCGAGCAAGGCGATCTGGGTCGACTTGCCGGCTCCCTCCCCGCCCTCGAACGTGATGAAGACGCCCGGCCGGCCATGGCCGGGCCGGACCTGCGCCGGAGCCGTGCTCACGAGCTCGGGCTGGCCTTGTCGGCGTCCTTCGTGCCGTCCTTGCCGAAGGCACGCCGGAACAGGCCGGTCCCGACCTCGAAGGCGGCGTCCAGCGCCCGCTGGGGAATGCTGCCGGTCTCCACGGCCTCGGCGGCGAAGAGCGGCAGGTCGAGGGCCTGGGTCTCGCCGCGCATGATCCGCAGCCGCGCCACGGGCTTGCCCACCTCGACCGGCGCCATCAGCGGGCCGCGATAGACCACCCGCGCGGTGACCTTCTCGCCGGATCCGCGCGGCACCAGGAGGCGGATCGGCTTCTTGGCCACCAGCGCCACCCCACCCTTGGCACCGCCATAGACGGACGCCTCGGAGACGGTCTCGCCGGCCGCGAAGATCTGGCGCGGCTCGAAGGCGCGAAAGCCCCATTCCACGAGCTTGCGCGATTCCGAGGCGCGGTCGCGGGCGGTCTTCAGGCCGCTCAGCACCATCACGAGTCGCTGCCCGCCCTGGACCGCCGAGCCGGTGAGCCCGTAGCCGGATTCCTCGAGATAGCCGGTCTTGAGGCCGTCGGCGCCGATATCGAGGGTAAGGAGCGGGTTGCGGTTCTGCTGCTTGATCTTGTTCCAGGTGAACTCGCGCTCGGCGAACATCTTGTAGAGGTCGGGATAGGTCTCGATGATGTGGATCGCGAGCTTGGAGAGGTCGCGAGCGGTCACCTTCTGGTCTGGGGCCGAGTAGCCGGTCGCGTTGCGGAAGGTGGAGCGGGACAGCCCGATCTCCTTGGCGCGAGCGGTCATCATCCGTCCAAAATTCTCTTCCGAGCCGGCGATCCCCTCGGCCAGCGCGATCGCCGCGTCGTTGCCCGACTGGACGATGAGGCCGCGCAGGAGGTCGGCGAGCTTGATGCGGCTGTTGAGCTGCGCGAACATCGACGAGCCGCCGCCGCCCGCCCCACCCCGGCGCCAGGCGTCCTCGGAGATCACGAACTCGCTGTCCATGCTGAGCCGGCCCTGCCGGATCTCGTTGAACACGATCTCGGTGGTCATCAGCTTGGCCATGCTGGCCGGAGAGAACGGCTCGTCGGCGGCCTTCTCGAACAAGACCGTGCCGGAATCCGCGTCGATCAGGATCGCGTGCGGAGCCGCCGTCTGGAAGCCCTGCGCCGCGGCGCCGCCGATCCCCGCCGCGGGCAGGAGGAGGGACAGAACCGCGTAGAGCCCGAGCGCCCGGCCGAGCCGACGCGACCCCGCCATGGCGGTTCCTTCCACGACATTTCGCATGACGCTTCCTGCCACGACCGCTCCCGTACCCATCATCGCCTCACGCGGCCGCCGCAGCAGCGCCGGCACAAACCCCGATCTCGATGGCGCGATGGTACAGGATTCGGCAATGAAAACGAACGGAGCTTTGCCGTGCCGCGGCACGAACGCCCCCCATCCCGATCGTGACGCGAATCTTCGGACGGCCGACGAACGGTCTGCCATGGCGACACTCAACTGCCGGGCTTTCGCGCCCGCAGGACCGTCGCGCAGGCCAGCTCCAGCAGCTTCTCGGGGGCGAGCTGTCGACAGAAGGCGAGGTCGATCTGCTCGGACGGCGCCCGCATCAGGTCCGCGACCGACATCCTGTGGAATTTCTTGCGCAGGTCCGGCGGCAGCCCCTCCGACCACGAGCGAAGGATCCATTGCAGCGCCCAGATCGGGTGCGTGGCATCCACGACCTGGACGTCCTCGACGAGGAGCGCGTCCTCGAACAGCCGGCGCATGCCCTGCGGGGTCGCGTTGAAGTAGTGATGCGGGTAGCCGTGATAGGGCTGCAGGAACGGCATGGCGCAGTAGAGGCGCCCGCCCGGCTTCAGGACGCGGGCGATCTCCTGGGCGCAGAGAAAGGGATCGCGGACGTGCTCGAGCACGGCCACCGAGATCACCCCGTCGAAGGTGCCGTCCAGGAACGGGAGCTTCTCGCCGACGCCGAGGACGTCGGTCGAGGGATAATCCACGATCTCGTAGTTCACGACGTTCTCGAAATAGACCGGCCGGTTGCCCGCGCCGCAATCGAGAACGAGACCGTCCGGGTTGCCGTGGATCAGGTCGAGGCCGTGCTGGTCGTAGCGGTGCGACGAGATCGCCTCGGTGGCGACGATCCGGTTGCTCTCGCGCAACTCGGCGGTGAGGAAGTCCGCGCGGTCCTCCTGCCAGAGGCAGGGCATGTCCTGTCGCAGAAACGGGCGCAGCCGCTCCATCTTCCGGGCACGGGCTGCGGGAAGAGCAGGATGCGGCAGGCTGATGAGGCGGCCCTGGCGCCGGCCGAGCTGCGTGAAGTGGTCCCATGCCGAGCTGGTGCGCCCGCGGGCGATAGAGCCCCTGACGTCGGGATTTCCCGCGAGGTACCGCTCTTCGTCGAAATTGCCGTCCGTTGCGGGAACGATGAGATCGAGGGGCATGAGTGGGCGCTTTGAACGGTCTTCGATGGGGGGATCCTGAAACTCGGTAGCGATGGGGCCGGAGGGGTCAAGAACGAATCCACGGCACGCCGTCGTGCGCGACGTCACGGGTGCGCGATGAGGGTGAGCCTCACTCCACCCGAGCGAACTGCGCGCGCCTCGACGGCTTGACGGCGTGCGCGGCGGGCTTCGCGACCGTCGATCTCGGATCGGCAAGGACCGGCTTGGCCGCCGAGGGGACGCGGCCATCCGAACCGGCAAACTTGGCCCCGGCCAGGAGCGCGGGCTTGACCGGCGGGATGACCATGCGTCCGGCCGTCGGCTTGAGGGCCGGGGGGCCGGGCGGCGCAAGGGTGGCGACGCGGCTCGGCACGGTCGCCGGGCGCCTGTCGAGGCTCGGAGCGACCGCGTCCTTGGCCGCCGGGATCGTCGGCGGCGAGGCGGCCACGCGAACGGGCGATGCCGGCAGGCGATGCGCGGGTGCCACGTCGTGGCGGGCTCCGGCCAGCCGGATCGGCGGCGGGGCGAGGCTGAGCGGCGCGGGAGCCTGCGCCGCACGGGTCGTCCGCGAGGCCGGCGCGATCGGCGAGGGCCGCGTCGGCACGAAGGAGGCGGTCCGCCTCGTCGTCGGCTGGACGGCATGGGGAACCGCGATGCTCGGCGCCGCCGCCACCACGCTCGGGGCAGCGCGCACGGGGCGCGGCGCGGGCTCGTCCTCGTCCGCGGCCGACCTGAAGGCCAGGGCGGTGCGCTGGGGCTTGGCCAAGGTTCTGGCCAGGGTGTCGGAGGCGTCGGGACCGAGATCGGCGAGCATGACCGGCGAGCGGCCACGCACCGATGCCGGCTCCCCGTCGGTGCGAAGGGTCGCCATCAGCTTGGCGTCGTCGCTGCCCGCCGTGGAGGCCTTGCCGACATACTCGACCCGTACCCGCGCCGTACCGCGGCGGCGGAAATCCAAGGCCTGGGCCACCTCTTCCGAGACGTCCATCAGCCGGTCGGCGTGGTAAGGCCCGCGGTCGTTCACCCGGACGACCATCGAGTAGCCGTTGGCGAGGTTCGTCACCCGGGCATAGCTCGGCAGCGGCATCGTCGGGTGGGCGGCGGCGACGGACATGCGGTCGAACACTTCGCCGTTGGCCGTCAGGCGTCCGTGGAAGGCGCTGCCGTACCAGGAGGCCAGCCCCTCGCGGACATAGCCTTTGGCATCCTCGCGCGGAACGTAGGTGCGCCCTGCCACCACGTAGGGCTTACCCGAGAACCGGCGTCCACCCCCCTTCGGGATGACGTCGCCCTCGTTGTAGAGGCGCGGACTCGCTTTCACGCCGTATTTCGGGTCGATCCCCGAACCCCCGCCGGCAGCGGCCATCTTCTGCGACTGCGGCCCCGCGCAATTGGCCGTCGTGAGGGCCAGGGCGGTGACGGCCAGTACCTTCCTGACGGAGACGTGCCAGACAGGCGCCGATGGCGGCAGCGGCCGCACAGCCTTCGATAGACGCACCATGACGCAACTGCCCGGAGCCCTCCGCCTTGAACGCGACACGGGTTCCGCCAGCGCGGGGGGCGAGACCGGCGGACCCTTCCTAGATCATCGTGGTCGTCCGGAGCGGCCGCGGCTTTTCGCGTCTGTCCCAACCGAACAATTGTCGGGACACCGTAAACGGACGCTGAACGAAGGCCGGAGCGGACGGGCGGTCCGACTTCGTGGGTCGGTTATCCCCAGCCCGTCACATCAGAGGACGTCGCCAAGCGACTGAAACACAGCGATGATTGGCTCTCTGCGAAAATTGTCCGCAATTGGTCGCCGAGGGAGCGCCGTGACGGTGGCTCATGTGCTGCATCAACAAAACACGAGACACCGTTGTGAACGTGCGATGATACTCCGTGAAATCGGGCTCAGCGCACGTCCTGGTCGTTGAGCTGCGCGATCGAGCGGGTGCCGCGCTGCCGGAACAGCAGGTCGAGGGCCTCCAGCATCAGGGCATGCATCTTGGTCCGCTCGGCATGGGCGAGGTCGCGCAGCTGGTCGTAGACGGGGGGCTCCAGATAGACCGACATCTGCCGCGCCCGGGTCTTGAGGGTCGAGGCCTGACGCCGCTCCGGGGGCGGGCCGGTGTCGAGCTGCACGATCTCCGCGCTCTGGACCGGTTTCGGGGCGCCCCGGGCCGATGAGGCGGAGGCGGCGACGATGGAGGCGAGGCTGGGCTTAAGCGGCTTTGACATGCTTGCCCACCTGCATCCGCCTCTCGATCCAGCTCCAGAGCTTGCGCACTTCCGCGGCGGCCTGGCCCTTGGGATTGAATTCGGTCACCCCCTGGCCGACCCCGATGGCGTCCTGATGGTCGGTGCGGGCGACGATGTTGACGTCGGGCAGGATGCCGAGCACCGACAGGCCGTCGGACGCATCGCGGATGCGGTAGGAGCGCGGCGGGGTCTGGTTGAGGACGAAGGCGAACTTCTTCTCCAGCCTGTAGATCGCCGCCAGCGTCGGCTTGAAGGCGCGCAGGTCCGCCGGGGTCGGCCGGCACGGGATGATGCACAGATCGGCCGCCCGGATGGCCGAGAGCGTGCCCGCGGAGTCGACGCCCGGCGTGTCGATGAAGACGTAGTCGTAGGCCGAGTCGCGCAGCTGGGCCATCACTCCGTCGATCTGGGTGGCGTCGATCTGCGCGACCTCGGGACTCTCCGCCGTACGGTGGTCGAGCCAGTCGCTGATGGTGGCCTGCCGATCCATTTCGAGGATGCAGACCGAGAGACCCTGCTCCTGGGCCGCGACGGCCAGCGAGATGCACAGCGTTGACTTGCCGCTGCCACCCTTCTGCGTGACGAACGTGATGGCCTTCATCCCAACGTCCCCTCCGTTCCGACGGCCCCGGTCTCGGTCCCGGTCGGCCGCTGCGCCCCGCTGTCCTGTGATGCAGGGATGACCTGATCCGGGTGTGGTCGAACGTGGTTAACGGGTGGTTAACAGCCTCCGACAGGGCTGGTCCGGCATTGCGGAAGCCGCCCGCGGCGTGATGCCGCTTTGTCAACTTGAGGTTGGTACAATCGATGGAAAGGTGGTGACCCCTCTTCCCTGCCGCCTTTGATTTCGCTAGCAACTCTTCGTGAGTTCGGTCTTTTGCCAGACCAGATCATCAACCTCAGGTGTTGCATCCTCGATCCTGAAATCAGGCTCGGAGCAGCGCCGGATCAGGAGCCGACCCGGAATCACGATGGCGAGCCCCCCTCGGCGCTCAATCCCGGATCGGCAGGCGGCCCTTCAGGCTTCCGGCTTCGTCGGCACCTGGCTCTACGACGTCCCGGCCGGCCGGATCGCCATTTCCGCACCCGTGGCGAGGCTGATCGGGTTCGCACCCGGAGACGCGGAGCAAGGACTCCCCCTCCCCGCCTTCGTCGCCGGGCTCCATGGCGCAGACCAGGCCCGGACCGAGGGAGCCGTGCGGGTGGCGGGCGAGCGCGGCGGTCCCGTCGATCTCGGCTTCCGCACCCGCGACGGCGCGAGCCGGATCCTCCTGC
>NZ_CAXUJR010000009.1:24305-44639 GCF_964251405.1 uncultured Methylobacterium sp. | reverse complement strand
GGTCCCGTCGATCTCGGCTTCCGCACCCGCGACGGCGCGAGCCGGATCCTCCTGCACGGACGGATCGACCGCGATCCCGAGGGCCGGCCGGACCAGGGCTGCGGCATCGCTCTCGCCATCGCGGAGGATGGCTGCGGCGCCCAGGATCTCGCCAACCGCATGGCCGAGCGGGCCATGGACTTGCGCGACCTCACGATCCGGCTCGGGCGGCCGGGCCTCTCCGCCCTCGTCGAGCGGTTGATGGTCGAAATCGGATTCGAGCTCATCCGCCATCTCCAGGCGGCGGAGACGGAGCGTCGCCACTAGAGCATGATGCGGAAAAGTGGAATCCGGTTTTCCGAAATCATCATGCGACAACAGAGAGATAGAGTATACTGATGGTTCCGCGAAACAGCAGCTTGCTCTAGAACATCAGGATGGATGAGCGGCCGCTTCACCCCTCCGCCAGGGGAAGCTCGCGGTTCTGCGCGTGCCAATGCAGGTCCGGCGTCGTCGCGAAGAGGCGCTTGTGGGCGAGAACCGCGTAGGTGTCGGTCATGCCGGCGATGTAGTCGGCCACGCGTCGGGCGCGCCGGCTTCTCGACGCATCCCCGAGGCCCTCCTGCCATTCCTCCGGCATCGCGTCGGGGGCCTCCATGAAGGCCGAGAACAGGTCGGCGACGATGAGGTCGGCCTTGGCGCGCACGGCGAGGACGCCGGGATGGCGGTACATCCTCGCGAACAGGAAGGTCTTGATCTCTGAATCGGCCTCTTCCATCGCGGGCGAGAACGCCACGACGGCCGAAGGCGCCCCGCGGATCTCGTCCACCGATCGCGGCGCCAGGGCCCCGATCCGCCGCATGCTCTCGGCGATGACGTCCTCGACGAAGCGGGTGATGACGCGCCGCGCCAACTCGTGGATTTTTCGCGATGACTCGAGGCCGGGATGGAGAGCGTCGATCTCGTCCAACAAGCCCCTCAAGAACGGCACCGTCGCGAGGTCGGCGATCTCGAACAGGCCGGCGCGCAGGCCGTCGTCGAGGTCGTGGGAATCGTAGGCGATGTCGTCCGCGAGCGCCGCGGCCTGGGCCTCGGGGCCTGCGAAGCGATGGAGGTCGAGCGGGTTGAGCGCGTCGTAATCGAGGATCGCCGCGGGGATGCCGCGCGTCGCCCAGCGCGCCGTCGGCCGGCCGTCCGGCCCCACGAGCGGGCCGTTGTGCTTGACGAGGCCTTCCAGCGTCTCCCAGGCGAGGTTGAGACCGTCGAACCCGGCATAGCGCCGCTCCAGCCGAGTCACGATGCGCAGGGCCTGTGCGTTGTGGTCGAAGCCGCCATGCTCGGCCATGAGCCTGTCGAGCGCATCCTCGCCGGTATGCCCGAAGCAGGTGTGGCCGAGGTCGTGGCTCAGCGCCAGCGCCTCCGCCAGATCCTCATCGAGGCCGAGCGCCCGCGCCAGCGCCCGCCCGATCTGGCTCACTTCGAGGGTGTGGGTGAGGCGGGTGCGGTAGTGGTCGCCCTCGTGGTGCACGAAGACCTGGGTCTTGTGCTTCAGGCGCCGGAACGCGCCGGAATGGATGATGCGGTCGCGGTCGCGCTGGAAGTCGCTGCGCGTCGGCGACGCCGCCTCCGGGATCAGGCGCCCGCGCGCCGCGGCGGGGTCGGTCGCGTAGGGCGCCCGCCAGCGTTCCCCGTTCTGCCGCACGTCGCATCCCTTTCCGAAGCCCGAGGCGATGGCTACCGCATCCGCCGCGTTGCGGCCCGCGCCCGCGCCCCATATCTTGTGTGTGGCGCAGGCTACGGCAATCGCCGGCGAGCGGCGCCCGCGGCGATGGACCGGAACCCGAGCATGACGAGCCCTGAGATCACCCTCACCCCACGCGCCGCCAAGCGCATCAACGAGATCATGGGAGCCGAACCGCCCGGCGCGTCCCTGCGCATCAGCGTCAACGGTGGCGGCTGCTCGGGCTTCTCCTACGCCTTCGACGTGGAGCGTGACCGCGCCGGCGACGACGTGGCGATCGAGCGCGACGGCGCAACCGTCCTCGTCGACCCGGTCTCGCTCGAATACATGAGCGGCTCCACGATCGATTTCGTCAACGACCTGATCGGACAGTCCTTCAAGATCGTGAACCCGCAGGCCACCGCCTCGTGCGGCTGCGGCACCTCGTTCTCGCTCTGAACCAGCCCGCCCCTACGCAGCCCCGTGTGATTGCCTCGCCCGAAAAAACGCGGCAGGGATGCGAGGCCGCGCGCCCGATCGTCCAGAGGTCACGGCCTCCCCCGACAGAGATCCGGATAAGCTCATGACCTATGCGAAGGGCCGCCCTCCCCTGATGCGGGCCGCCGCGCTCTCGGCCTGCCTGATCGCACTCTCCGGGGCCGGCCTCGACCATCGCGGCCTCGTGACGGGAGCCCTGGCCCAGGAGGCGGCCTCCGCGGTGCAGGACGTCACGCTCCAGGACGTGGTGCTGCCGCTGGGCGGCACGATCCTGACGGCGCCCATTCTGACGGTGAGCGGCACGCGACTGTCGAAGGACGACCTCGTCGCTCTCCTGAAGCCCGGCCCCGGCGCGCCATGGCCCGCGAGGCTTGCCCGTCTCGACGCGGCGAGCCTGACGATCCCCGAACTGCGTGTCGCCTATGCGGAGGCCGGCGCGGCCCGCCAGGGCGTGATCTACCGCGACGTGGTGGCCAAGGATGTCCGGGCCGGCCGCATCGCCGAGCTCACCGCCGCCGCCGCCTCCGTGTCGGTGACCGGGAGCGACAGGACGGGCACGGGCACCTATGGCCGCATCGAGGCCCGCGACGTCGACCTCGTCGCCCTGTCCCGCCTCTACGGCGAGCCGGGCGATGGCAAGGGCGCCTTCCAGCGGGTCTACGGCACGGTGTCGCTCTCCGACATCGCCTATGTCGACGACCGCGGCACGGCGCTGAAGATCGCCCGGATCGAGGGCCGCGACATGGGCGGCCGCCAGACGCCGGCCACATGGGGCGGGTCCCTCCAGGCCCTCGCCGGCATCGACCTCGACAAGACCGCGCCGGCCGAGCGCGCCAGGCTCGTCGGCATCGCCGCCGACATCGTCGATTCCGTCTCGATCGGGTCCCTGGAGGCCACGGGCCTGAGCCTGCAGGAAGCCAAGACCCAGACACTCGACCTCGGTGTCGGGCGTCTCGGCTTCGCCGCCGGCGGCGCAACCCTCGAGGACATCACCTTCTCCGGCGGCGGGACGCGCTCACGGATCGGCCGCCTCTCGCTCTCGGGCTTCTCCCTGGCGCCGACCATCGCGGCCCTGCGCAAGCTCGCCACGCTGACCGCGGAGCCGTCCGACGACGACCTGCGCCGCCTCACCCCCACCATCGGCACCCTGGCCGTGCAGAACGTCGGCATCGACCTGCCGGTCGAGATGCCCGCCGGCCCCGGCAGGTCGCCTGTTGCCAAGGATCCGCTGGCCACCAAGGATCCGATGACGAAGGATTCCGGGCCGACCCATGTCGGCCTGCGCGATGCCAGCATGAGCTTCGGTCCCCCGCGTGACGGCGTCCCCACGGCCGGGCGGGTCAGCCTGTCGGGGCTGACCCTGCCGGCCACGATGGTGGCGGGCATCCCGGGCCTCGGCTCGCTGGCGCTCTATGGCTACAACGACCTCGATCTGAACGCGGTGGCGGAAACCTCGTGGGACGAGGCGGCGCGCGAACTCAGCGTGCGCGAGGTCTCGGTGTCGGGCAAGGACATGGGGACCTTGCGGTTGAACGGCACGGTCGGGGGCATCGGCCCCGAGGTGTTCGATCCGAACGCGGCGGTCTCGGCCTACGCGATGCTCTCGGCCACCGCCAAGGCGCTCGACCTCACCATCGAGAACACGGGGCTGTTCGAGCGCTTCATCGCCGCCCAGTCCAAGGTCCTGAGCCTGAAGCCCGAGGAGCTGACCCAGGAATACGCCACGGCGAGCACCTTCGGCATCCCGGCGATCCTCGGCAACTCGGCCACCGCCAAGGCGATCGGCACCGCGATGGCTCAGTTCGTGGCCAAGCCCGGCCGCCTCTTCCTCAGCGCCCGCCCGAAGAACGGCGCCGGCCTCGGCGTCATCGACTTCAGCGCGGCCCCGAGCCCGGGCGCGGTCCTGGAGCGGCTGGACGTGACGGCGAAGGCGAACTGAGAGTCGTCCCGTTTCTGTCTGATCGCCCGTCTTGGATCGACGATCCTTGACGCGCTTCCCTCCTCCTTGTGGGGAGGAGAGACGCGCGAGCTAACCCGATCCGATCAAGCTGGAAGCGGTATCAATCCAATTCCCGCACCACCACCCGCCCGCGCTCGGCCGACAAGGCGAGGCGCCCCGCCTTGAGGGCGAGCGCCTTCTCGCCGAACAAGGCGTGTCGCCAGCCGCTCAGAACCGGCAGGTCGGCGTTGTCGTCCTCGGCCAGGGCCTCGAGATCGTCGACCGTGGCGACGATCTTGGGCGCGACGCGCTCGGCCTCGCACACCGCCTTCAGCAGGACCTTCAGGAGTTCCACGAGCGCGCCGTTGCCGCCCCGGCCCCGGCTGCGCTCGGCCGCCACGGGGATCTGTGCGAGATCGCGCTCGAAGGCGCGCTCCACGGCTGCGAGGATGTCGGCGCCGGTGCGCGAGCGCTCGAAACCAGCGGGGATGGAGCGCAGGCGCCCCAGGGCCTCGATGCTGCGCGGGGCCGAGGTGGCGACATCGATCACCGCCTCGTCCTTGAGGATGCGGCCGCGCGGCACGTTGCGCGTCTGCGCCTCGCGCTCGCGCCAGGCCGCCACCTCCATCAGCACCGCGATCTCGCGGGGCTTGCGCATCCGCCCGGCGAGCCGGCGCCAGGCCTGAGCCGGATCGGCCCGGTAGGTCTCGGGCGAGGTGAGGACGCTCATCTCCTCGTCGAGCCACTCGCCGCGATCGGTCGAGAGGAGCTGGCCGGCCAGCACCTCGTAGACCTTGACGAGGTGAGTGACGTCGGAGAGCGCGTAGGTGAGCTGCGCGTCCGAGAGAGGCCGGCGCGACCAGTCCGTGAAGCGCGAGGACTTGTCGATCTTGGCCTTGGCCACGTCGTTGACGAGTTGCTCGTAGGAGACCGAGTCGCCGTAGCCGCAGACCATGGCGGCCACCTGCGTGTCGAAGAACGGCTGCGGCAGCAGCCCGCCGAGCAGCCAGATGATCTCCAGGTCCTGCCGGGCGGAGTGGAAGACCTTGACCACGCCCTCGTCGGCCATCAGCGCGAAGAACGGCGCGAGGTCGATCTCGGGCGAGAGCGGGTCGACGAGCACGCCCGATCCGTCCGGCCCCGCCATCTGGATGAGGCAGAGCTTCGGGTAATAGGTCGTCTCGCGCATGAACTCCGTGTCGACGGTCACGAAGGACTGGGTGGCGAAGCGGGCGCAGGCCTCCGCGAGGGCAGGGGTCGTGGCGATCAGGTCCATAAAATCGGCTATATCGAAGGTTTCGGCCCACGGCGAGGTCGGCACCGACGTTATCGTCGGCCGAGACCGATCCGGCTCACGCCGCGGCGTCGAGTTTTCGTGCGGGCGACGAGGCTTGCCCTGACCCGTCCTGATCCGTGACCCGGCTGCGCGTCCGCCCGCGCCCGACGGGACGGACCAGCGCTGCCCGCTCTTTCCGCTGCGCCTCGGCGCGCGCGAGCAGCCAGTCGAGAATGCCGGCCTCCAGCTTGTCCCGGCCGGAGACCTCCATGAGACGCCGGATCCGGTCGGCCCGGAACCCGCGATAGCCGCCGCGAGCCCGGTCGATCCCGCCGAGCAAGGTGCGGCCCGGCCCAAGCTTGAGCTCGCGCGCCTCGAGAACGCGGTGGCTCCAGAGCCCCCGGGAATCCTCGTAGACGATCTCGAAGGTGCCTTCGAGCGGCAGCACCCGCCACGCGCCCTCCTGCCGCTCGCCGGAACGGGTCTCGGACGGCCGCGGATCCTCGGCCAGAAACTGGAAAAAAGCGTTCGAATTCATAGGCCTGATATGGGGATCGAAGGGCGTTTCCGAAAGGGTTCCGGACCGTCCGATCGACCTCGCGCGTGCCGCGTCGCCTTGACTTCACGGCCCCCGCATGAATGGTGCGCCGCTCAATCCCAAGAGCCCGCCATGCACCGTTATCGAACCCACACCTGCGGGGCGCTCCGCCCGTCCGACGTCGGCGAGACCATCCGCCTCTCCGGCTGGTGCCATCGCATCCGCGACCATGGCGGCGTGCTCTTCATCGACCTGCGCGACCATTACGGCCTGACGCAATGCGTGGTCGATTCCGACTCCAAGGCCTTCAAGGCCGCCGACGTCGCTCGCTCGGAATGGGTCATCCGCATCGACGGCCGCGTGCGCACCCGGCCCGCCGGCACCGAGAACCCGGACCTGCCGACCGGCACGATCGAGGTCTATATCGACGACCTCGAAGTGCTCGGCCCCGCGGGCGAATTGCCGGTGCCGGTCTTCGGCGATCAGGAATACCCGGAGGAGACGCGGCTCAAATACCGCTTCCTGGACCTGCGCCGCGAAAAGCTCCACGCCAACATCATGAAGCGCGGGGCGATCATCGATTCCCTGCGCCGCCGCATGCGCGAGGGCGGCTTCTTCGAGTTCCAGACGCCGATCCTGACGGCCTCCTCGCCGGAGGGCGCCCGCGACTACCTCGTGCCGTCGCGGGTGCATCCGGGCAAGTTCTACGCGCTGCCGCAGGCGCCGCAGCAGTTCAAGCAGCTCACGATGATCGCGGGCTTCGATCGCTACTTCCAGATCGCCCCGTGCTTTCGCGATGAGGACGCGCGTGCGGATCGCTCGCCGGGCGAGTTCTACCAGCTCGACATCGAGATGAGCTTCGTCACGCAGGAGGACGTGTTCCAGTCGGTGGAGCCCGTTCTGCGCAGCGTCTTCGAGGAGTTCGCCGACGGCAAGCGGGTGACGCGGGAGTTCCCGCGCATCCCCTATGCCGACGCGATGCTGAAATACGGCGTCGACAAGCCGGACCTGCGCAACCCGCTGGTGATCGCCGACGTCACTGAGGAGTTCGCCCGCGACGAGGTCGAGTTCAAGGCGTTCAAGGGCGTGATCAAGTCAGGCGGCGTCGTGCGGGCGATCCCCGCACCGGGGGCCGCCACCCAGCCGCGCTCCTTCTTCGACAAGCTCAACGACTTCGCCCGCGCCGAGGGCGCGCCGGGGCTCGGCTACGTCATCTTCGAGGATGTCGACGGCGTGCTGACCGGCAAGGGTCCGATCGCCAAGTTCATCCCGGCTCATGTGCAGGCGCTGATCGCGCAGAAGACCGGCACCAAAGCCGGCGACGCCGTGTTCTTCTCCGCCGGCACCGAGGCCAAGGCGGCGGCACTCGCCGGCAAGGCCCGCATCCGCATCGGCGACGAGCTGAACCTCTCGGACAAGGACCAGTTCGCCTTCTGCTGGATCACCGACTTCCCGATGTACGAGTGGAACGAGGACGAGAAGCGCATCGACTTCTCCCACAACCCGTTCTCGATGCCGAACTTCGACCGTGAGGAATTCCTGGCCCTCGACCCTTCGGACCAGACCACGATTCTCGGCATCAAGGCATTCCAGTACGACATCGTCTGCAACGGCACCGAGCTGTCCTCAGGCGCGATCCGCAACCATCGCCCCGACGTAATGGAGAAGGCCTTCGGTATCGCCGGCTACGGGGTCGAGGTTCTGGAAGAGAAGTTCGGGGGCATGCTCAACGCGCTCAAGCTCGGCGCGCCCCCGCACGGCGGCATCGCGCCGGGAATCGACCGCATCGTCATGCTGCTCTGCGGCGAGCAGAACCTGCGCGAGGTCGTGCTGTTCCCGATGAACCAGCGCGCCGAGGACCTGATGATGGGGGCGCCGGCCGAAGCGACGCCCAAGCAGCTGCGCGAGCTGCACATCCGGCTGAACCTGCCGGAGAAGCAGGGCTGAGCATAGCGGGAGCGAGGCCGATCCGTGCCGAGCCTCGTCGCCATCGTCGTCGCCCATGACAGTGCCGACGCCCTCCCCGCCTGCCTCGCGGCACTTGCCGCCGAGCACGTGCCGGCGATTGTGGTGGACAATGCCAGCCGCGATGCCTCAGTCGCCATCGCGGAGGCGTCGGGTGCGGAGGTTCTGCGCAATGCCCGCAACGAGGGCTATGGCCGCGCCAACAACATCGGCGTGCGTGCGGCCGCCCAAGCGACTCGAATACTGATCCTCAATCCCGATGTGGTCCTGGCGCCCGGCGCGGCCGACGCGCTCCTCGCCGCCGCGAAAGCCTATCCGGAGGCCGGGCTGTTCGCCCCGCGCCTCGTCGAACCGGATGGTCGCGTCTTCTATCAGCCGCGCTCGCTGCTCTCGCCATACCTGCCCAATCACAAGGGCGCGCGCGGCCTGCCCGAGGGCGATGCCTGCGCGCCGTTCCTCTCGGGCGCCTGCCTGATGATGGCGCGGGACCTCTTCCTGGCGCTCGGCGGCTTCGACGAGGAGATCTTCCTGTTCTACGAGGACGACGACCTCTGCCGCCGGATCGCCGACACCGGCCGCGCCCTCGTTCACGTCCACGCGGCGGAGGCGCTCCACGGACGCGGACGCTCGTCGGCGCCCGAGCCCGGCCGGGTGTTCCGCACGCGCTGGCACCAAGCGTGGTCGCGGGCCTACGTCTCGCGGAAGTACGGCCTGCCGGGGCCCTCCCCCGGCATGCTTGCGGTGAATGCGCCGAAGGCGGCCCTGGCCGCCCTCACGCTGCGGCGTCCCCTGATCGAGCGCTATGCCGGCTCGGCCGCCGGCGCGCTCGCGGCGATGCGCGGGCAGACGGCGCTGGCACGGGAAGGGCTCGTGGCCGGTGCCGTCAATCCCGGCAGCGATCGATGAGATGCGCGACGAGACGGTCGACCGCGGCCTCGCGGTCGCCCTCGTTGACGATGGTGAGGTCGGCCTTCACCGGAGCGGAGCGCGAGAGCCGCGTGGCGAGATCTCCGTCCTGCGCGCGCCCTCGGGCGGCGAGGCGTTGTGCCAGGACCTCGGGCGAGGCCGTCACCGCGACCACGCTGACGCGCGGCAGGCGGCGGCGCGCCTCCTCCACGACCCGGCGGGAGACGTTGCAGACGACGACGCGGCCCGATCGGGCGAGCGCCATCGCCGTGGCGGGGATGGCGTAGCCGAGGTCGTGCGCGCGCCAATCAAGGGCGAAGGCGCCGGCCGCTTGCCCTCGGGCGAAGTTTGGCTCCGAGATCTCCTCGTTGTCCTCGTCCGGCGAGGGCGGCCGCGTCACGAGGCGGCGGGGGAACACCACGCGCGGGTTCTCGGCCAGCCGCGCGCGAGCGAGCCGGATCAGGGTGTCCTTGCCGGCTCCGCTCGGGCCGGCGACGAGGACGAAGCCGCCCGCCACTACACGACCCGCTCGCCGGCCCGCCAGACCTGGCGTACCACCGGCACCCCTTGCGCCATCCGCACGCGGACGAGGTCGGCGCGCAGGCCGGGCGCGATCCGGCCGCGATCGTCGAGGCCGGTGGCGTGGGCCGGGTTCGCCGTGATGGTGGCGATCGCCTCGGGCAGACGGATGCCAGGCACGCGCTCGGGCAGCTGGAAGGCCGCCATCAAGAGGCTCGCGGGCACGTAATCGGAGGAGAGGATGCGGAGCAGCCCGGCCTCGGCCAGGGCCTGCGCCGCGACGTTGCCGGAATGCGAGCCGCCCCGGATCAGGTTGGGTGCGCCCATCATCACCGTGATGCCGGCCTCGTGCGAGGCCCGCGCCGCCTCGGGCGTCGTCGGGAACTCGGCCAGCGCCACGTCCTCGGCGCGGGACATCGCGACATCGGCCAGCGTGGTGTCGTCGTGGCTCGCGAGCGGGATGCCGTGCCCGCGGGCGAGCGCCACCAGGGCGGGCCGGTTGACCGCGTTCAGCGCCCGGCCCTCGCGGATTTTGCGCTCGGTCCCGGCCTTGATCTCCTCGATCGGCCTGCCGCTGCGTCCCGCGTAGAGGTAGTATTTCGACACGTCGCGGAACTGGCGCTGGCCCGGCGTATGGTCCATCAGCGAGATGAGCCCGACGGGGAAGCGCTCGACGAAGGACCGGACGGTCTCGACCACGTCGCCCGACGGGATCTCGCAGCGCAGATGCGTGCGGTGCTCGGCCCGGAACAGGTCGGCCTCGCGGGCATCGGCGATCGTCCGCGCGAGCAGCATCAGCTCGGAGCCGAGGCCGCTGCCGTCCGGGTCGGTCCCGGCGCGCAACGAGTCGAACACCGTGGTGATGCCCGAAGCGGCGATCTGGGCGTCGTAGGCCAGCACCGCGCCCAGCGGATGCCAGCGCACGCCGGGACGGGGCGCGTAGTGACTCTCGAGATGGTCGGTATGGAGCTCGACGAGGCCGGGGATCAGGTGATCCCCGGACAGATCGAGTCCCCGTTCGGGCGCGCGGCCCTCGCCGATCTCGGCGATGCGCCCGTCCACCACCGCGAGCCAGCCGGTCTCGACCCGGTCGGGCAGGACCAAGCTCGCGTTCTCGATGATCTCGACCCGGTCCGACATCGTCTGCGTCCTCATGCCGCCAGCGCTCCACGGAATGCCGCCACGTCGACGACCCGGCTCGCCACCGCCTCGCGCACGTCGGCATCGTGGAAGATGCCGAGGATGCCCGCCCCCGCCGCCTGCTTCTCGCGGATCAGCGCGACCACGACGGCGCGGTTGCGCGCATCGAGGGAGGCGGTCGGCTCGTCCATCAGCAGCAGCGGCCGCTCGGCGATGAGGCCGCGGGCGATATTGACCCGCTGCTGTTCGCCGCCCGAGAAGGTGGCCGGCGGCAGCTCCCACAGGCGCTCCGGCAGGTTGAGCCGGGTCAGAAGGTCGGCGGCCCGTACGCGGGCCGCATCCGGTGCCAGCCCTCCCTCGATGCCGGCCGCCTCGACCACGGCGCGGGCGCCGACGCGGGGGATCACCCGCAGGAACTGCGAGACGTAGGACACGACGCGGCGGCGCAGGGCCAGGATCTCGCGGGGCTCGGCGCGGGCGACATCGACCATGCGCTCGCCGTCCCTCATCCGGATCGCGCCGCGCTCGCAACGATAATTTCCGTAGGCCATCTTCAGCAGCGACGACTTGCCCGAGCCCGAGGCGCCGCCGAGCACGACGCACTCGCCCGGATGCACGGCAAGGGTCGCGCCCGCGATCACCGGCAGCACCGCGCCGCCGCGCAGGTGCAGGGTGAAGCTCTTGCCCACGTCCTCGAAGGCGATCAGCGGCGGGGTGGTCATGCGGCGAGCACCGAGGAGACGAGGAGCTGGGTATAGGCGGCCTGCGGGTCGTCGAGGACCTGGTCGGTCAGCCCCGTCTCGATCACCCGGCCATCGCGCATGACGAGGACGCGGTGGGACAGCAGGCGCGCCACGGCGAGGTCGTGAGTGACGATGATGACGGCGAGGCCGAGTTCGGCCACCAGCCCCCGGACCATGTCGAGGAGGCGGGCCTGCACCGAGACGTCAAGGCCGGAGGTCGGCTCGTCCATGAGCACGAGGCGGGGCGCGGTGACGAGGTTGCGGGCGATCTGCAGGCGCTGGCGCATGCCGCCTGAGAACCGCGTCGGCGGATCGTCGATCCGGTCGGCGGCGATCTCGACGCGGGAGAGCCAGTCGAGCGCGGTCGCACGGATGTGTCCGTAATGGCGCTCGCCCACCCCCATCAGGCGCTCGCCGACATTGCCGCCGGCCGAGACCGCCATGCGCAGGCCCTGTGCCGCATCCTGGCGCACGAAGCCCCAATCGGTGCGCATCAGGGCCCGGCGCTCAGCCTCGCCCAAGAACGCGAGGTCGCGGGTGGCGCCGTCGCGCATGCGGTAGGAGACCGAGCCGGAATCCGACGCGACCTCGCCGGCGACGAGCCCGAGCAGGGTCGACTTGCCCGAGCCCGATTCTCCCACCACCGCCAGCACCTCGCCGGCATCGAGGGTGAAGCCGACATCATCGCAGGCGAGGCGCGGACCGTAGCGCTTCGTCAGGCCGCGCACAGTGAGAAGAGGATCGATCATCGCGCCCGGTCTCCGCCGAAACCCTGGTCTCGACGACCCTCGCAATGGTCGGTGTCCGAGCAGACGAACATTCGGCCGCCGGCATCGTCGAGGACGACCTCGTCGAGATAGACGCCCTCGGCGGCGCAGAGCGCGCAAGGGCGGTCGAAGCTCTGCACCCGGAAGGGGTGGTCCTCGAAGTCGAGGCTGCGCACGCGGGTGTAGGGCGGCACGGCGTAGATGCGCTTCTCGCGTCCCGCCCCGAAGAGCTGGAGGGCCGGGCAGTCGTCCATCTTCGGGTTGTCGAATTTCGGCGTCGGCGACGGGTCCATGACGTAGCGCCCGGCAACCTCGACCGGATAGGCGTAGGTCGTGGCGATGTGGCCGTGGCGGGCGATGTCCTCGTACAGCTTGACGTGCATGAGGCCGTATTCGGCGAGCGCGTGGAGTTGGCGCGTCTCGGTCTCGCGCGGCTCCAGGAAGCGCAGGGGCTCGGGGATCGGCACCTGGTAGACGAGGACCTGGCCCTCGTGGAGCGGCGCCTCGGGGATGCGGTGGCGGGTCTGGATCACCGTGGCCTCATGCGTCCGCGTCGTCGTCGCGACCCCGGCGGTGGCGGAGAAGAAGCGGCGGATCGAGACCGCGTTGGTGGTGTCGTCCGCGCCCTGGTCGATGACCTTGAGCCTGTCCGCCGCCCCCAGGATCGCGGCGGTGACCTGCACGCCGCCGGTGCCCCAGCCATACGGCATCGGCATCTCGCGCGAGGCGAAGGGCACCTGGTAGCCCGGGATCGCGATCGCCTTGAGGATGGCGCGGCGGATCATCCGCTTGGTGCCCTCGTCGAGATAGGCGAAGTTGTAGCCGGCGGAGGCCCCGACGTTCATTCGGCGGCCTCCCGGATCGGGTCTGCGGGCTCGGCACGGCCCGCGGCGTGCTCGGCGCGCAGGCGGCGGACCAGCTCCAGCTCGGCCTGGAAATCGACATAGTGCGGCAGCTTGAGGTGCTCGACGAAGCCCGTCGCCTGGAGGCTGTCGCAATGGGCGAGCACGAATTCCTGATCCTGCGCCGGGGCGACCACCGCCTCACCGAGTTCGGCCGCGCGCAGCGCGCGGTCGACGAGCGCCATCGCCATTGCCTTGCGCTCGCCCTGGCCGAAGACGAGGCCGTAGCCGCGGGTGAACTGGGGCGGGACCTCGCCGCTGCCGTGGAACTGGTTGAGCATCTGGCATTCGGTCATCGCCACGGTGCCGAGCACCACCGGAAAGCCGAGCTCCTCCGGCACGAACTCGACCTCGACCGCGCCGAACCGGACCTCCCCGACGAAGGGGTGGGTGCGGCCGTAGCCGCGCTGCGTCGAATAGGCGAGGGCGAGGACGAAGCCCTCGTCGCCCCGCGCCAAGGCCTGGAGCCGCACCGCGCGGTCGGCGGGATACTCCACCGGCTCGCGGGTGAGGTCGCCCACCGGCGCACCCTCGTCCGGGGGAGACGCCTCGACGAGGCCAGCCTCGCCCAGGAGGTCGGTGACGCGCGGGCAGGTGCCGGCATCGGCCTCCGGCTGGGCTTGCGCCGCCGGCTCGAGGAACCCACGCTCACCGGCCAGCGAGAAGTCGATCAGGCGATGGGTGTAGTCGAAGGTCGGCCCCAGCACCTGCCCGCCGGGCAGGTCCTTGAAGGTGGCCGAGACGCGTCGCGATACGGCCATCCTGCCGGTGTCGACGGGCTCGGAGGCGCCGAAACGCGGCAGGGTCGTCCGGTAGGCGCGCACGAGGAACACCGCCTCGACCACATCGCCGCGCGCCTGCTTGAGGGCCAGCGCCGCAAGATCGGGATCGTGGAGCGAGCCCTCGGTCATGACCCGGTCCACGAGGAGGCTCATCTGCTCGCGGATCTGCGCCACCCCGAGGTCGGGCACGGCGGGGTCGCCGCGCCGCGCCTCGGCGAGCAGCCGGTGGGCGTTGTCGATGGCGGCCTCGCCGCCCTTCACGGCTACGTACATGCGTTCACGCCTCCGCCATCATGAGCAGCCGCGCCGAGCGCGGCAGCCCGGCGACGAGGCCGGGGGCGACGAACAGGAGGTCGACCCCTTGCGGAAAGCCGGCATGGTTGGACTGCAGGCGCTCGGCCCAATCGGCGGGCAGCGGCGCGGCATCGAGATGAGCCCTGCCCCGGATGCCCGGGCCCTCGAAGCCCAGGCCGCCCTCCCCCGACAATCGATCGACCGCGAGGACCAGGGTGGCCGAGGCGTCGGGATAATCCGGCGTGCCTTGCGCGAAGTCCCGGAACGGCGGGCAGCACCGGGGGTCGGCGATCAGCGCGAAGGCCGCCCCTGCCGGCGCCGCCACGATGGGAGCCCCGGTGTGGAAGCGCAGGAACTCGGCGATCTCGGGCACGCGACTCAGGGACGCGTCGAGCCAGAGGGGCGTGTCGGCATCCGCCAGGGTCAGGACGATGGCGGCGAGTTCCGGCGTCAGCGGAGCGGGCGGGGTGAGATCGGAGACGAGGGACCGCAGGAGGCAGGGACGGGCGAACGCATCCATGACCGTGCGGAACACCCCCTGGGAGTCGTGGACCGGATCGGGAAAGCCGCGGGCGAGCGCCATCAATCCTCTCCCCGCGCCAGGGTGAAGAAGTTCACCCGCGTGGCGGCGACCCGCCGGGCCGTGGCATCCGCCTCCCCCGCCCGCCTCTCGGCGACCGCCACCAGCGCCGCCTCGACGACGTGGCGGCCGTCGGCGCGCTGCCAATGCGCATCGAGGATGGCGGCGAGGCGCGCTCTCGGGCGGTCGCGGCCGAGATGGTAGGCGAAGCCGGTCTCGCCGGAGGCGAGCCGTACGGCAGCGCGGGTGACCGTGGCCTCGCCGACGTTGAAGGCGCGGCCATCCCCGCCGATCCGCCCCCGCGCCATGACGAGGCCAGTCTCGGGCGCGCGAAGATCCTCCGCCTCGCAGGTCAGGCCGGCGCGTGCCAGGGCCTCGCGCAACTCGGCAAGTGTGGCCGCGCCGGCCAGCGCCATGGCGGCGCGGCGCGCCTCGACCTCTGGCGTCATCCGGCCGGGTGGTGTTTGGCTGGCGGTCGGCATCACGCTGCGAAGGCTCCGTATTCGTCTATATGTATAGACAACCGGGCGACAGGACGCAAGGGACTTCCGACTCCGTCATGACCGACACGAGCGACATCTCCGTGACGTCCTTGCCCATCGCGTCCCTGCAGCGCGGCGGTGGCCTAGCGGCCTGGCGGCAGATCGCCGACGCGCTGGCCGAGGCCATCGACCGGGGCGAGTTCCCCGCCGGCGGGCAGCTTCCCACCGAGGCGGCCCTGGCGACGTGGTTCGGCGTCAACCGCCACACCGTGCGCCGGGCGCTCGGGACGCTCGCCGAGAACGGGCGGGTGCGGGCCACGCAAGGGCGCGGCACCTTCGTCGAGCAGGGACCGATCCGCTATCCGATTGGGTTGCGCACCCGGTTCTCCGAGATCGTCTCGCGGGCGGGCCGCAAGGCCTGGGGCGACCTCACCGCCGCCGCGGAGGCGGCGGCGGACGCCGAGACGGCAGAAGCGTTGGGCATCGCGATCGGCGAGCCGGTGATCGAGATGCGGACGCTGCACCGGGCGGACGGCGCGCCGATCTCGGCAGCGCGGATCAGCCTGCCGCTGCCGCGATTCGCCGGGTTCGAAGAGGCCTATGCGCGCTCGGGCTCGATCACCCGCGCCTTCGGGCAGTTCGGCATCGACGACTATACCCGCCTCTCGACCCGGATCGGCGCCCGCGCCGCCACGACCGAGGAGGCCGCCCGCCTCGACATCGCGCCGGGGCGCACCCTGCTGACCCTGTCGAGCGTCAACGTCGACCGCGAGGGCCGCCGGATCGAGGCGAGCCGGAGCCTGTTCGCCGCGGACCGGGTCGAGCTCGTGGTGGAGTAGCACCACTCTGCCTACCGCCCCACGCCCCCGATCATCGCCCGGCGCAACCGCCCCGAGACCGCATCGATCGCCGCCACGGTCACGAGGATCATCAGGACGAGGAAGGCGACCTGCTGCAGTTCGAGCACGCGGATCAGCTCGGTGAGATACTGGCCGATGCCGCCCGCCCCGACGATGCCGATGATGGTCGCCGAGCGGGTGTTCGATTCGAAGAAGTACAGGACCTGGCTGCCGAGCACCGGCAGCACCGCCGGGATCAGCCCGAAGCGGATGCGGTGGAGGCCGCTGCCGCCCGACGACGTCACCCCCTCCCCGGCCCTGCGGTCGGCGGTCTCGACAGCCTCGGAGAAGAGCTTTCCGAACGCCCCGAAATCCGCGCAGGCGATGGCGAGCGCTCCCGCGAACGGCCCGAGCCCGACCACGTTGATCCAGATCAGCGCCCAGATCAGCACATCGACCGAGCGGATCACGTCGAGCCCGCGCCGGACCACGAAATGCGCGAACGGGTTCGGCACCACGTTCTTGGCGGCGAGGAACGCCACGGGAAAAGCGAAGAGGGCCGCCGTCAGGGTGCCGAGGAAGGCGATGGCGAGGGTCTCGCCCAGTGCGTTCAGGAAGTCCCAAAACCGCCCGCCCGACGAGGGCGGCATCATCATCAGCGAGAACTCGGCAAGGCGCCCGAACCCGTTGACGATGCGGGTCAGGGAAAACTCGAGGCGGACCATGGCGAAGGCGGCAAGCCCGACGATCGCCGCCACTACCGTGAGGGTGATGATCCGTGCCCGCCACGGGGTGCGGAACACATCGGGATAGCGCTGCTGGAGAAAGGCGAGGTCCACCGCGCGCTCCGAGGGCGGGACGGGGCGGGTCACCGCGCTGTCTCCAGGCCGAGGAGATGGTGGCGCAGGCGCTCGGTGGTGAGATCGATCGCCATCACGGTCAGGATGACGAGGAGCAGGATCGCGCTGACATCCGTGTAGTAGAAGTTGCGGATCGCCACGAGGAACTCCTGCCCGATACCGCCGGCGCCGACGAAGCCCATCACGCCGGCTCCGCGCACGTTGATCTCGAAGCGCAGCAGGCCGTAGGAGGCGAAGTTCGACAGAACCTGGGGCAGCACGGCGAAGCGGATCGCCTCGATAGGGGTGGCGCCCGAAGCCGTCAGGCTCTCCACCGGCTTCATGTCGATGTTCTCCACGACCTCGGCGAACAGCTTGCCGAGCGCGCCCGCCGTGTGGATCGCGATGGCGAGCACGCCCACCATCGGCCCGAGGCCGAAGGCGATCACGAAGATCAACGCGAACACGATCTCGGGCACCGTGCGGCAGACTTCGAGGAAGCGTCGCGCCAGGAAGCATCCGGCCCGGGTCCGCGCGAGGTTGGCGGTCGCGCTAAAGCACAGGAGGAAGGCCGCGATCCCGCCGAGCAGCGTGCCGAGATAGGCCATGAGCAGCGTCTCGGCGAGGAGGCCGAGCCATTTCGGAAGGCCCCAGTACCACTCGGCGACGTCGCCCCGCAGGTTGCCGAGGGTGAGGTGCGGCAGGATCTGGCCGAGATAGGCGGTGAAGTTGCCGATGTTGTCGATAAAGGTCAGCGGCCGGACCTCGGCCATGAATCCGGCGAGCAAGGTGAGGACGAGGACGACCGCGAGCGTCGCCAGCGTACGCCGCCGCGTCGCCGCCATGGCCTCGCCATAGGCCTCCGCCAGCGCCGCGGCGCGGTCGTGGCTAAGGGGTGGGATACGGGGCACGATCCGTTCCGTCATCGGGAGCTCCCGCAAGCGCGGAGCGTCAGGACTTGCGGCGCTGCTCGTCGTTGAACTTCAGCATCTCCATGATCGGCTGGAAGTCCTTGAGGGTCACGGGCGTGAAGTCGAGGTCCTTGCCGTCGGAGAGCCGGTCGAAGGCAGCCTTGTCGGCCTTGGGCAAGTCGATGAAAGCCTGACGGATCTTGGCCTTAAGGTCGTCGGGCAGGCTTGCGAGGACGGCGAAGGGGCCTTCGGGCAGGAAGTCCGACTTGAACACGATCCGGAAATCGCCCTGGCTCATGCTGCTGCCGTCGGGCTTCTTCAGCATCCCCTTGGGGATCATGCGGGTGATCATCGTGTCGGTCTCGGAGTTCCAGAGATTGGCGGCGGCGTCGGCCGTTCCCTGGACCAGCGCGAGGACGGCGTTCTCGTGGCTGCCGGCATAGACGGTCTTGCCGAAGACCTTGTCGACGTCGTAGCCGGCCTTGGCGAGGAAGAAGCGCGGCGCCTGATTGCCGGAGGTCGAGTTCGGGTCGACCAGCGCGAGGTTCCGGCCCTTGAGGTCGTCGATCGTTTTGTAGGGGCTGTCGGCCCGCACGTAGATCACCGAGTGATAGCCCGATGCGCCGTTCTCGTGCTTCTGGTTGACGATCGGCTCGACCTTGACCCCGGTCATCACCGCCCGCGAGAACGAGGCCGGCCCGTAGAAGGCGATGTGGATGTTGCCGGCGCGCTGGCCCTCGATCACCGCGGCGTAGTCGTTGGCGACGCGCAGCTTCACCGGCACGCCGACCTGCTTCGACAGGTAGGCCGTCAGCGGCGCGTAACGGTCCATGGTGCCGGACGCGTTCTCGGTCGGGATCACCGCGAGGGTCAGCTCCGGATACTTGGCCTTCCAGTCCTGCGCGATCGCCGGAAGGATCAAGAGGCCGAGCGCGGCGAAGGCGCCGGCGACGTGGCGACGGGTGAGCATGGCGGTCTCCTCGGAAAGGTCGAAGGTCTTGGATCGGCCGAAAGGTGCGTCGGTTGCCTCAGGCGACGAGGGCGGCGATCGTCTCGGGGGAGCCCGCCGACGGCATCGCATCGGCAGCCCGGCGATCGATCACCTCCCCGGCCTCGAGGCCGTAGAGCTGCTGGGCCACGTCCTCGGTGAGGTCGAAGGCCCGCCCGTCGAACACCACGCGGCCGTCGGCGAGGCCGACGAGGCGGTCGCAATAGGCGCGGGCAAGGTCGAGGGAGTGCAGGTTGCACAACACCGTGATGCCGTGGCGCTTGTTGGCGTCGGCGAGCGCATCCATCACCAGCTTGGTGTTGCGCGGGTCGAGGGAGGCGACGGGTTCGTCGGCGAGGATGATGTCGGGCTCTTGCACCATGGCCCTGGCGATCGCGACCCGCTGCTGCTGGCCGCCGGAAAGCTGGTCGGCGCGGTGGCCCGCGAACTGGCCCATGTCGAAGCCTTCGAGGGCGGCCAGCGCCAGGGCACGGTCCTGGTGCGACCACAGCTTCAGGAGCGAGCGATGGCTCGGGACCTGTGCGAGGCGCCCCATCAGGACGTTGGTGAGGACGTCGAGGCGGCCGACCAGGTTGAACTGCTGGAACACCATGGCGCAGCGTGCGCGCCAGCGGCGCAGGTCGCGGCCGCTGAGCGCCGTGACGTCGAGCCCGTCATACAGGATGCGGCCGGCGGAGGGCTCGGCGAGGCGGTTGAGCATGCGCAGCAGGGTCGACTTGCCCGCCCCCGAGCGGCCGATCACGCCGACGAAGCTGCCGCGCTCGATCCGCAAGGAGATCCGGTCGACCGCATGGCGGCTGCCGTATCGGCGTGTGAGGTCTTCGACGACCAGCATGCTGTCTTCCCGTCGCGAACGTCGCGACCGGTTAATGCCTCTCCCGCGACGGTACGATGACAGTGGCGGCCGAGGGTGGCCACGATCGGCTATGGACGGAAGAAGATGCGGGACACGACGCGGAACGGCGCCGTCCCGTCCTGCCGCAGGAGGGTGAGCGCGTCGACGACGAGGCCGGCCTCGTCGTCGTAGGCTTCCGCCAGCCTCGCGCGCCACGTCTCGCGCTCGTCGGCGGCGAGCCGGCCGGTGAGGGTCATGTGGAAGCGGAAGGCCTCGAACACGTAGGGATAGCCCCAGCGCTCCAGCAAAGCGCGCCCGCGCGGACCGAGGCGCTCGGGCCGGCGCCGGGCGCGCTCGGCTGGGCTGAGGAGCGCACGCAAGGGATCGAGGGCGGCAACGCACTCGGCGGCGAGGAGGCCGAGTTCGGGCGGCGGCGACGCGGGCACCAGGGCGACGAAATCGCCGAGGAGGGCGACCCGGAGGCGTCCCGCCGCCAAGGGCTCGCGGTGCCGGGCCAGCGCCTCGCAGGCGGCCAGGAGGTCGTCCACCGTCGCGCCCGGCGCGAGACGCATCGGCGGCTTGAGGGTGGCGTGAAAGCCGTAGATGCGGGGCTCGGCCGTGACGGCGGCCATCGCCTCGGGCTGGGCCAGGAAGGCGCCGGAAGCGCTGTCGTAGCCCAGGATGCCAGCTCCGAAGGCCGCGAGTGCCGAGCCGGGCGCCGGCGTATAATAGACCGCGTAGCGCGTCCCCTCGTTCACGGAATCCACCTCGACCGATCGGGCTTCATCACGGACTCTCCTCTCGGCAAGACATCCCTCTCGGCAAGACATCCGCCTCACGTCTCGCTCATCATCGTGACAGGCTGACGAGC
>NZ_CAXUJR010000009.1:8517-24205 GCF_964251405.1 uncultured Methylobacterium sp. | reverse complement strand
GTCCAAGCCCCAAGATGTCAATGAGCTGGAGATGCAGCAAACCGGGACGTGCGGAATTCCTGTGGCCAGCATGCTGAAGCGCCTCGCCACTCAGCGATCGGGGTCTTTCCGCCCGCCGCAGGGTCTTGCCAGCAACCCGAAGCACCGCACGACGAGTCGTTCCAGATCACGAATTTTCTGGATCCTTCTGACGTTATGGCGCAATGATCATTGCTCGCTTCGTTCATTTCTCGACGAAAACCGGCGGTCGCGCCTCGAATCAATATTTGTTAGATAAAAAACTATATTGAATAGCATACCCAAAAGCCGCGCTTGACTTCCGGAGTCATCATTTATAAAGCGTTTCACAATTAAGCAGGATGAATATCGTAGCATGAGCAAAAAAAGTGCGCTGATCACCGGGATCACCGGGCAGGATGGGGCCTATCTGGCACAGCTTCTCCTGGCCAAGGGCTACGTCGTTCACGGCGTGGTGCGCCGCTCCAGCCATGCCGGCGTCTTCGACCATCGCCTGAAGTGGCTGGGGATCAACGACGACGTCGTGCTGCATGACGGCAACCTGCTCGACCTGTCGAGCCTCGCCCGCATCGTGCAGGAGGTTCAGCCCGACGAGGTCTACAACCTCGCGGCCCAGTCCTTCGTCACCGCCTCGTGGCAGCAGCCGATCCTCACGGGGCAGATCACGGGCCTCGGCGCCGTGAACCTGCTCGAATGCGTGCGGACGCTGAAGCCCGATGCACGCTACTACCAAGCCTCCTCCTCCGAGATGTTCGGCCTGATTCAGGAGCAGGTGCAGAGCGAGGCGACGCCGTTCTACCCGCGCTCGCCCTACGGTGTCGCCAAGCTCTATGCGCACTGGATGACGATCAACTACCGCGAGAGCTTCAAGCTGCATGCCTCGAACGGCATCCTCTTCAATCACGAATCGCCGCTCCGCGGTGTCGAGTTCGTGACACGGAAGGTCACCGACGGCGTCGCCCGGATCAAACTCGGCCTCGCCAAGGAACTGCGGCTCGGCAACATCGACGCCAAGCGCGACTGGGGCCATGCCAAGGACTACGTCCGTGCGATGTGGATGATGCTCCAGCAGGATGCGCCGGACGATTTCGTGATCGCCACCGGCCGTACCACCACGGTGCGCGACATGTGCGAGATCGCCTTCCGCCATGTCGGCCTGTCCTCGGACAGTCATCTCATCATCGACGAGAAGCTCTTCCGTCCGGCCGAGGTCGAGGTCCTGCTCGGCAATCCGGCCAAGGCCGAGAAGGCCTTCGGCTGGAAGGCCGAGATCTCGCTCGAGACGATGATCCAGGAGATGGTCGAGGCCGATCTCAAGCGTCTCGGCGCGAAATCGTGAGCCGCGAGGCCGCGTGAAGCGCATCCTCGTCACGGGCGCCGCCGGCTTCGTCGGCCGGCACGCCCTGTCGGCGCTTGCCGATGCGGCGGATCCCTCCGACCGCATCGTCGGGATCGGGCGCGGCCTTCCGGACAAGCTGCCGGACGGCGTGACGTTCCGGCAGATCGACCTTCTCGGGGGGGACGAACTCTCGGCCTTCGTGGCGGACTACAAGCCGACCGACGTGCTGCACCTCGCGGCCATGGCCTCGGTCCAGCAATCGGCCGACGCGCCGGCGGAAACGTGGCGCGCCAACATCGTCGGCCTCCTCAACCTCGCCGAGGCCCTGATGCGGTCCGCGCCGGGATCGAACGTCTTCTTCGCCAGCTCCGGCGAGGTCTACGGCCGAGCCTTCCTCGGCGGCGTCGCCGTAGCGGAGGATGTCGAGCCGGTGCCGCTCGGAAGCTATGCGCGATCGAAGTGGTTCGGCGAGCAGATCCTCGCCGACGTGCTGGGCAAGTCCGGCCCCGGCAAGTCCGGCATCCGCCTCGTGATCCTGCGTCCGTTCAACCATATCGGGCCAGGGCAGGACGAGCGCTTCGTGGTCCCGTCCTTCGCGGGACAGATCGCCCGGATCGAGGCCGGCCTCGCACCGCCGGTGCTGGAGGTCGGAAACCTCGCGGCCGAGCGCGACTTCCTGCCGATCGGCGACGTCGTGCGGGCCTATGTCGGGCTGATCGAGCGAGCGGATGAGATCCGGAGCGGCACGGTCTTCAACATCGCATCCGGCCAGCCGCGCTCGATCGCGAGCGTGCTCGCCGATCTGGCCGCCCTGTCACGGGCATCGTTCGAGACGCGCGTGGCCGCCGACAGGATGCGCCCGTCCGAGATCCCGCTCGCCCTGGGCGACGCGTCGCGGCTCAGGACCGCGATCGGCTGGGCGCCGGAAGCCGATTGGACGCAAACCCTCGAAAGCATCTTGTCGAGCGCGCGCCGGAACGCTGCTCAAGTCTGAACGACCATCGCGCTGTTCGACCCCGCGGAGCGATGACGAGCGCTCGCGTCCCGGGTGTGGTTCATCCAGCCCGCGTCCTTTGCCGACCGCACGCCGAGTCCATTCGCCGCGGCGGCGATCGAGGGAACCGATCGCGCCGAAGACGGGCGGTTACCAATCGGCGTATCGCCCGGCCCGACGCCACATTTACGCTGAACCCGTCTGATTTGGTCAATTCAATTAGGGCAGGATGCCCGTTGCCCACCGTGGGCAGGGAACGTCACCGTGAAAGCACCTCTCGTCACCGTCGCCGGCCTTCTGTTCTTGACGGGGTGCGTCGGCACCGAGCCTTACGCCGCGCTGCGCGGCTCCGGCCCGAGCCTCGCGTCCTTACCGGCGCCGATTCGCGAGGAGCCGCAAATCGCCACCCTCAGCGAACCTCTCCCGGCGGATGTGGTGTCCGACGACGTGGTGGACGCCCCGGCACGGGTCGCTCGCGGAACGAACCCGCGCGCCGTGCTCGAGCGCAGGCAGACCCACCTCTCCGATGCGCCGGCCCGCACAGTCCGTTCGGTCGTCGCGGGCCGGCCATCGCCCACCTCGGAGGCGGCGGGCCCAAGCCGCGGGGCAGTGAAGACGGCCGGGCTCGGGGATGCCCCTCTCCCGGCGGCCTATCTCGCCTCCACGGCGGCGCCTGCCGCCAATACCGGCACGGCTCCCTTGCTTTCGGAGGTCGAGGCGCGTGCCGAAGTGGAGCAGCGGGCTCAGACCCTGCGCGACCAGCGTTTCGACGCGCAGGTGCGCCGCGCCAGCAACCTCGTCTGCATCGGCTGCGTGCCCACGACGCCGTCGCCTTCGCGCAGGCAGATTCGGCAGGAGCGCCGAGAGAGCGACCTGGAGTGAGCCTTCATCTCCATGATGCATCTCACGGTCGCCCCGGTCCGGAGACGCGGGGCCGGCTTTTCGAAGCCGCGCATTGCGACGCCCGACACAGCTGGCGCACGAGGACCGAGCGGGATCGATACGGCCACTGCCCGAGGTTGGTCGGCTCGATGCGAAGCAAATAGCGTATCCGGCACGCCACAGCGTCACATAATTTAGCCATACCTGACCGGCAGGAGGTCATGGATCACTCGATGGTGATGCCATCTCTTCATGACTGGGCTAGAATTGCGTTCCGGCAGGTCTGAGACCGCTCATCCCCATGTTCCAGCTCTGGTTTTGATCGTCGTGGCCAGTCCGATACCGGCTTCTAGTCGGGTATCTTAGCTGTAAAGCTTTGTCTTCTCTCATGTTTCCTGCGTGCGGCGGCGCGGTGGGCATGGTACAGGTTTTCAGGTCCGCACGCGCCTTGGGCTCGTGCCGTAGCATCAACGAATAGAAACATCGGGGGATGAACATGCGGGGAGCGGGCGCGGGACCTTCCGTCCTGAAAGACGGGATCAAGGCGACGAAGCCCATCTTCGTGACGGCGATCGTATTCAGCTTCTTCATCAACCTGCTGATGTTTGTCAGCCCGCTCTACATGCTTCAGGTCTACGACCGGGTGCTGGCAAGCCGCAACGAGACCACGCTCATCGGCATCACGGTGATCGCCGCCTTCGCCCTCGTGGTCTACGCACTCCTCGAGATGCTGCGCTCGCGCCTGCTCGTGCGTGCCGGAATCCTGTTCGACGAGAAGATCGCGACCCCGATCTTCTCGGCCGTTCACCGGGGCAACCTGCGCAATCCCGAGGGTGGACACGGCATCGCCCTGCGCGACGTGGATTCGGTGCGCGAGTTTCTCACCGGCAGCGGCCTGATCGCGTTCTGCGACGCGCCTTGGACTCCCGTCTTCCTCCTCGCCTGCTTCGTCCTGCATCCCTGGTTCGGCTGGATGGCGATCACCGGCGGCGTCATCATCTTCGCCCTGACAATTCTCAACGAGGTCGTGACGAAGCGCGAGCTCGCCGCCGCGGGCGTGGCCGGGAACGCCGCCGGCCAATACGCGCAAGCCACCCTGCGCAACACCGAGGTCCTGCATGCGATGGGCATGCTCGGCGCTCTGCGCCGGCTCTGGGGCGAGCGCCACGCCGACGTTCTCGCCTACCAGGCGCTCGCGAGCGACCGTGCGGGCCTCATCGTCGCGACGACGAAGTTCACGCGCATGTTCCTCCAGACGATGATCCTCGGCGTCGGCGCCTATCTGGCCATTCGCCGCGAGATCTCGCCGGGCTCGATGATCGCGGCTTCGATCATTATCGGTCGCGCCCTCGCCCCGATCGAGCTCCTCGTCGCGAACTGGAAGGGCTTCACGGCGGTGCGCGCAAGCTACGCGCGCCTGCAGAAGCTCATCGAGGCTGCCGGTCCCGAGCCCGAGCGCATGAATCTGCCCCGGCCCGCCGGCCAGATCGAAGCGGAGAACATCGTGGTCGCCGCGCCCGGCAAGGCGCAGGCCATCCTCCAGGGCGTCAGCTTCCGTCTGGCACCCGGCACCGTGGTCGGCGTCGTCGGCCCGAGCGCGGCCGGAAAGTCGAGCCTGGCCCGGGCCGTCACGGGAGTGTGGCCGATCGCACGAGGCTCTCTGCGCATCGATGGCTCGGACCTTTCGCACTGGGATCCGCAGGCACTCGGGCGCCACATCGGCTACCTGCCCCAGGACGTCGAGCTGTTCGCCGGCAGTGTCGCGCAGAACATCGCCCGCTTCGACACGATCGACGAGGAGGCGGTGATCGCGGTGGCCAAGAAGGCCGGCTGCCACGAGCTGATCCAGGGGCTGGCCGAGGGCTACAACACCCAGATCGGCACCGGCGGCCACGCCCTTTCGGGCGGCCAGCGCCAGCGCATCGCTCTGGCCCGCGCCATGTACGGCAACCCGAGCTTCATCGTTCTCGACGAGCCCAACGCCAGTCTCGATGCGGCCGGCGAGGAAGCCCTGATGCAGGCCGTGCATGAGCTCAAGCAGATGGGCACCACGATCATGATCGTGACCCACAAGGTGAACATCCTGACCGCGGTCGATACGGTTCTGGTGATGAATGCCGGCACCGTGCAGGCCTACGGGCCGCGCGAGCAGATCCTCGGACAGGTAGCGGGACCACGCGCCGTGCCCGGGCCGGCACAAAAGCAACCTCTCGTCGCGGCGCCGGCCTCGGGTCGGGCCGGGATTGAAGGTCAGCGGGCGGCAGGATAGGACGATGAGCATCAAGCTTCCGGCGCTGCGCGCGCATCTCTCCAGCACCACGGCACGGGTCCGGCAGGGACTCATGGGCGGGGTCGAGCCCGGCAGCGAGACCGAGGGTGGGAACACGGGCCAGGCCAAGGAAGCGCTGTTGCTGCCGCCTCCCCGCCTGACGACCTGGAAGCACCACGCGACGGCGGGCTACGCGCTGATCTTCTTCACCTTCGGTGTCATGGGCGCCTGGGCCGCGGTCGCGCGCCTCGACCGCGCCGTGGTCAGCCCCGGAACGATCGCGGTGGAGAACAGCCGCAAGCTCGTGCAGCATTTCGAGGGCGGCATGGTGCGCGAGGTCCTCGTCAAGGAGGGCCAGACCGTACAGGAGGGAGACCTCGTCGTGCGGCTCGACCCCATCCAGGCGACCGCCAGCGTCGACCTGTTCCGCAGCCAGCTCGACGCGACGCTGATTCAGGAAGCCCGCCTGCTCGCCGAACGGGACGGCGCCACCACCCTCGACCTGCCGCCGGAGATCCGAGCCCGGCAATCCGATCCGCTCGTCGCCCGGGTCATCAACGACCAGGCCAACCAGCTCAAGGAACGCCGTGGCTCGCTCTCGGGCCAGATCGACCTGCTCGAATCGAGGGTCAAGCAGCTCCGCACCGAGATCTCCGGTCTCGGCGTCGAGAAGGCCGCCACCGAGCAGCAGGTCGGCTTCATCAACCAGGAGCTCGTGGGTCTGCGCTCGCTGCGCGAGAAGAACCTGATCCCGATGAGCCGGCTTCTCGTGATGGAACGCGAGCGGACCCGGCTCGAGGGCGTGATCGGCCGCTCCGTGGCCGACGCGGCGAAATCCGAGAACGGCATCAACGAGGCGGGCCTGCAGATCACGCAGCTCAAGCAGAAGCTGCAGGAAGACATCGCCGGCCAGCTCCTCGAGGCGCGCCAGAAGGGCGCCGAGCTTCGCGAGAAGCTCGCGGTCTCACAGGACGTGCTCAGACGCCTCGAGGTCCGGGCGCCCCGCTCCGGCGTCGTGCAGAGCCTCAAGGTCTACACCGTCGGCCAGGTCATCCGTTCGGGCGAGGCCCTGATGGAGATCGTGCCCAACGACGACACGCTCGTCGTGCACGTCCAGTTCTCGCCCAACGACCTCGAGACGGTGCATGCCGGTATGCCGGCCGAGATCAAGTTCCCGACTTTCCACTCGCGGCGGATCCCGGTGATCCTGGGCAATCTCGAGACGGTCTCGCGCGACCGCCTGATCGATGAGGCGACGCGCCAGCCCTACTTCCTCGGCATCGTACAGATCAGCAAGCTGCAGATCCCCGAGACGATGCAGAATCGGCTGGTTGCCGGCATGCCCGCCGAGGTCGTCATCACGACGGGCGAGCGGACGGCGCTCAACTACATGGTCGCTCCGTTCTTCGAAGCGATGGGCCGCTCCTTCAATGAACATTGATCCGATCGGGCAGATGGCGCCCCGGCGGTCCCCGGAGCGCCCCTGATGCCCAAGGCCGTGATCTTCGACGTCGACGGAACCCTGATCGACTCGAACGGCCAGCACGCCCTCGCCTGGCAGGACGCCTTCCGCGATTTCGGGCACGCGATCGATCTGGCGGAGATCCGTGCGCAGATCGGTAAGGGCGGCGACCAGTTGCTGCCGGTCTTCCTCTCGCACGACGAGATCGCCGCGCGGGGCGAGGCGCTGGAATCCCATCGTGCCGGAATCCTCAAGGAACGCTACCTGCCGCAGATCGTCGGCTTTCCGAAGGTGCGGGAGCTGATGCAGCGCCTGCTCGCCGATGGCCGCCGGATCGCTCTGGCCTCCTCGGCCAAGGGCGACGAGCTGCAGCGTTACAAGGCGATCGCCGGCATCGAGGACCTGATCGGGACGGAGACCTCGTCGGACGACGCCGACCGGAGCAAGCCGTATCCCGACATCTTCCAGGCGGCGCTCGACCGCCTCGGCAGCCCGCCGCCGCGGGACGTCGTGGTGGTGGGCGATACCCCCTACGATGCGCAGGGGGCGGCCAAGGCGGGCCTGCGCACGATCGGTCTGACCTGCGGCGGCTGGGGGGAGGATGATCTCGCCGCCGCCGGCTGCATGGCGGTCTATCGCGATGCAGCCGACCTCCTCGCGCGCTACGAGGATTCGCCGCTGGCGGCCGGCTGACGGGCTTGCCGTTTCGTCTCCCTTGACGGCCGACGGCCCTGCGACGGTTATGTGCCGGCCTCGAGGGAGCCCCGCCGTGACCCGCGTCTTACCCAAGCCCGACATCCAGACCGTCGAGGGCCGCCGCAGCGCGATCGTCGCGGCGGTGCGCCAGCGCGGCTACGCCACCGCGGAGGCCCTGGCGGCGACCTTCGGCGTCACCGTCCAGACCATCCGGCGCGACCTCAACGAACTCAGCGCCGAGGGGCGGCTCGAGCGCTACCGCGGCGGCGGCGGGCTCCCGTCGAGCGTCGAGAACACCGACTACGCCGATCGCCAGGTCACCCACGCCGCCGAGAAGGCCGCCATCGGGCGGCTCGCGGCGGGGTCGATCCCGTCCCATTGCTCGGTCTTCCTCAACATCGGCACCACCACCGAGGCCGTGGCGCGCGAGCTCGTCCGGCACGACGACCTCAGCGTGGTCACCAACAACCTCAACGTGGCACTCGCCCTGTCGCAGCAGACGGCCTTCCGGGTGATCGTGGCCGGCGGCACCGTGCGCAACCGCGACGGCGCCGTGCTCGGGCAGCTCACCTGCGACACGCTCGGCCAGTTCCGGGTCGACTACGCCGTGATCGGCATCAGCGGGATCGACGCCGAGGGCACCCTGCTCGATTTCGACTACGAGGAGGTTCGCGCCACGCAGACCGTGCTCGCCCACGCCCACCGCGTCTTCCTCGTGGCCGACCACTCGAAGTTCGGACGCCGACCGATGATGCGGGTCGGGAGCCTGTCCCAGGTCCACACCCTCTTCACCGACCGGGCACCGCCGGCCGAACTCGCTGCGTTCATGCGCGGCCACGGCGTGCGGTGCGAGATCTGCGGCGATCGCTAGTTCTGGTTGCAATGCGAGAACGAAAGTTGATTATTTCGCTTGCGAAAGCCGGCCCTGCGCGCAATATCCCGCATGACCGGCGGCCGGCGCGGGAGAGGAACGGTGGACGCCACGACCTACGACATGCTCGTCATCGGCGGCGGGATCAATGGGACCGGCATCGCCCGTGACGCGGCCGGCCGCGGCCTCAAGGTCCTGCTTTGCGAGCGCGGGGATCTCGCCGAGTTCACCTCGTCCTCGTCGACGAAGCTGATCCATGGCGGCCTGCGCTACCTCGAGTATTACGAGTTCCGCCTCGTGCGCGAGGCCTTGGCCGAGCGCGAGCGCCTGCTGGCCCAGGCCCCCCACATCATCTGGCCACTCAGCTTCGTCCTGCCCCACGACGAGGGCCTGCGCCCCGCCTGGATGCTGCGGCTCGGGCTGTTCCTCTACGACCATCTCGCACGTCTGCGGACGCTGCCGGGCTCGCGGTCAGTTCGCTTGCGAACATCGGCTCTCGGTGCGCCGCTGCAACCCCGCCTGACCAAGGGCTTCACCTATTCGGATTGCTGGGTCGAGGACAGCCGCCTCGTGGTGCTTAACGCCATGGATGCGCGCGAGCGCGGGGCAGTCGTCCGCACCCGCACCGCCGTGGAGTCGGCCCGGCGCGAGGGCGGCGCCTGGGTCGCCGCGATCCGCGACGTCGGGACCGGCCGCACCGAGACCGTGCGCGCGGCGACCGTCGTCAACGCCGCCGGGCCATGGGTGAGCGAGACCCTGGGCGGGACGCTGGGCATCGACAGCCGCGCGGCGGTGCGCCTGATCAAGGGCAGCCACATCGTCGTCCGAAAGCTCTACGAGGGCGACCAGGCCTACATCCTGCAGCAGCCCGACAAGCGCATCGTGTTCGCGATCCCCTACGAGCGCGACTTCACCCTGGTCGGCACCACCGACGTTCCCTACGAGAGCGAGCCCGGCCCGGTGACGATCTCGCCCGACGAGACGGCCTATCTCTGCGCCTGCATCAATCGCTCCTTCGCCGGGAGCATCGGCCCCGACGACGTGGTCTGGAGCTTCTCGGGGGTGCGCCCGCTCTTCGACGACGCCGCCGAGAGCGCCTCGGCCGTGACCCGCGACTACGTGCTCGACGTGTCCGACCGCGACGGCGCGCTGCCGGTGCTCTCCGTGTTCGGCGGCAAGATCACCACCTATCGGCGCCTGGCCGAGCACGCCATCGAGAAGCTGGCGGGGTACCTGCCGGGTCTGAAGCCGGCCTGGACCGCCGCGGGGAAACTGCCCGGCGGCGACATGCGGGATGCCGATTTCGAGCGCTTCCTCGCAGACCTCAAGGCCCGCAAGCCGTTCCTGCCGCCGGCGATGGCGCGGCGCCTCGCCCGCGCCTACGGCACCCGGGCAGAGCGCCTCCTCGGACCGGCCCGGAGCCTCGCCGACCTCGGCGAGCGCTTCGGCGACGACCTCACCGCGGCAGAGGTCGATTATCTCGTCGCCGAGGAATGGGCGCGCGAGCCGCACGACATCCTGTGGCGGCGTTCGAAGCTGGGCTTGCGCATCCCGCCCGAGGGCCGGGCCCGGCTCGCCGCCTATGTCGAGCGGCGCTCGGCCGCCGCCTAGCCACGCTCATCATGCTGCCCCCGGCGAAAAAGACCGGGGCGGCCGGGGAAACGCCAGGACAGGAGACGATCATGGCCCAGTACGTGGGTGCCATCGACCAGGGCACCACCAGCACGCGCTTCATCATCTTCGACCGTCGCGGCAGCATCGTCTCCGTGGCGCAGCGCGAGCACGAGCAGATCTACCCCCAGCCCGGCCATGTCGAGCACGACCCCATCGAGATCTGGCGCAACACCGGGATCGTCATGCGCGAGGCGCTGGAAGCGGCCGAGCTGCGGCCCTCCGATCTCGTCTCGATCGGCATCACCAACCAGCGCGAGACCACGCTGATCTGGGACCGCCGCACCGGTCAACCCCTGCACAACGCGCTGGTCTGGCAGGACACCCGCGTCGACGGCCTCGTCGCGGGTTTCGCACGGGAAGGCGGCAAGGACCGGTTCCGCACCGTCACCGGCCTGCCGCTCGCGAGCTACTTCTCGGGCCTCAAGCTCGCCTGGCTCCTCGACCGGGTGCCGGGCGCGCGCGCCAAGGCGGAGGCCGGCGACGTGCTGTTCGGCAACATCGACACCTGGCTCGTCTGGAACCTCACCGGCGGGACCGAGGGCGGCCTGCACGTCACCGACGTGACCAATGCGAGCCGCACCCAGCTCATGGCCTTGAAGACCCTGGACTGGGACGAGGGCATGCTCGCGGCCTTCGGCATCCCGCGGGCGATGCTGCCGCGGATCGTCTCCTCCAGCGAGGTCTACGGAGAGACCCGCACGCCCTTCCTCGGCATCCCTATCGCCGGCATCCTCGGCGACCAGCAGGCGGCCCTGTTCGGGCAGACCTGCTTCAGGGCGGGCGAGGCCAAGAACACCTACGGCACCGGCTGCTTCGTGCTGATGAACACGGGCCCCGAACCCGTGCCCTCCACCTGCGGCCTCGTCACCACGGTGGGGTACAAGCTCGACGGCCAGCCGGCGGTCTACGCGCTGGAGGGTTCGATCGCCATCACGGGCGCCCTGGTGCAGTGGCTGCGCGACAACCTCGGGATCATCCGCACCAGCGACGAGATCGAGCCGCTGGCCCGCACCGTCGGCGACAATGGCGACGTCTATTTCGTGCCGGCCTTCTCGGGCCTCTACGCGCCGCATTGGCAGGAGAGCGCCCGGGGCGTCATCGCCGGGCTCACCCGCTACGCCAACAGGGGCCACATCGCCCGCGCGGCGCTCGAGGCCACCGCCTACCAGACCCGCGAGGTGCTCGAAGCGATGGAGAAGGATTCCGGGATCCAGATCAAGGAGCTGCGCACCGACGGCGGCATGGTGCGGAACGATCTCCTCATGCAGTTCCAGGCCGACATCCTCGACGTGCCCGTGGTGCGCCCGAAGGTGACCGAGACGACGGCGCTCGGCGCGGCCTACGCGGCGGGTCTGGCCACCGGCTACTGGAACAGCCCCGACGACCTCGTCGCGAACTGGGGCGTGGACCACCGCTGGCACCCGCACATGGCGAAAGCTCAGCGCAACACCCTGTTCAGCGCCTGGACCAAGGCGGTGGAGCGCTCGTTCGACTGGACGGCGCCGCGCGAGTGAGGCGGCCTCCGATGCATCCCCTCTTCGGACGGGCCGCTCTCCTCCCCACCGATCTCGGGCCTTCCCGAGATCGGCACCCATAGGCCTAAATCGGGCAAGCCCGATTCGGGTGCGGGGAGGAGCCGGAGGCGGGGGTGGTTCAGGACCGAGCGTCACGGTGCCGTCTGCGCCACCCCACCCCTGACCCCTCCCCGCAAGGGAGAGGGGAACGTTTCCATCCTCGGGAATCCTCCGCATGCAATCTCCCTTCCTGGGCGAACTCCTCGGCACCATGGTGCTGATCATCCTCGGTGACGGCGTCGTGGCCGGCGCGCTGCTCGCCCGCTCCAAGGCCGAGAATGCCGGGTGGATCGCCATCACCGCCGGCTGGGCCTTCGCGGTGATCGCCGGGATCTTCACCGCCACCGCCACGGGCAGCCCCGACGCCCACCTGAACCCCGCCGTGACGCTGGCCGCCGCCATCGGCAGCGGCGACTGGCACAGGGTTGCGGTCTACGTTCCCGCGCAGATGCTCGGCGCGTTCCTCGGAGCGACGATCGTGTGGCTGCATTACCTGCCGCACTGGGCCGCCACCGAGGCCCAGGACCTCAAGCTCGCCTGCTTCTGCACCGGGCCGGCGATCCGCGACGCCCGGGCGAACTGGTTCTCGGAGATCATCGCCACCTTCGTGCTGATCCTCGTCATCAACGCCATCGTCTCGAAGACGGTGGGCAGCCCGAACGCGATCCCGGCCGGCGTGGCGCCCTACCTCATCGGCATGCTGGTCTGGGGCGTCGGCCTCTCGCTCGGCGGGACCACGGGCTACGCGATCAACCCGGCCCGCGACCTCGGACCCCGCATCGCCCACGCGGTCCTGCCAATCGCCGGCAAGGGCTCCTCCGATTGGGGATACGCCGTGATTCCGGTGGCCGGCCCGCTGATCGGAGCGGCCCTGGCGGCCCTGGCAGGGCGGGCCTTCGGGATGTGACCGTCGGAACCCTGCGCGACGGCGTGAGGTATGCGAGGCTGTACCGGCGCCCAGGCCGCGTCGGAGCTCAGGATCGTCCGAAGACATGACGGAACACGCCCAGCAATTCGCCAGCGACAACTATTCCGGCATCTGCCCCGAGGCCTGGGCGGCGATGGGGGCGGCCAATGCCGGCTACGCCCCGGCCTACGGCGACGACGACTGGACGGCCCGCGCCGCGACCGCCTTCCGAGCCCTGTTCGAGACCGAGTGCGAGATGTTCCTCGCCTTCAACGGGACGGCGGCGAACTCGCTGGCCCTGGCCTCGCTCTGCCAATCCTACCACAGCGTCATCTGCGCCGAATCGGCCCATGTCGAGACCGACGAGTGCGGCGCGCCGGAGTTCTTCTCCAACGGCTCGAAGCTCCTCACCGCCCCCTGTACCGACGGCAAGCTGACGCCGGACGCGATCCGGGCGCTCGCGACCCGGCGCCGCGACATCCACTTCCCCAAACCCCGCGTGGTGACGATCACCCAGCCCGCCGAGACGGGACAGGTCTACACGCCCGCCGAGATCCGGGCGATCTCGCAGACCTGCCGCGAACTCGGCCTGAGCCTGCACATGGACGGGGCGCGCTTCGCCAACGCCTGCGCGAGTCTCGGATGCGCGCCCGCCGATATCACCTGGCGGGCCGGCGTCGACGTGCTGTGCTTCGGCGGCACCAAGAACGGCATGCATGCCGGCGAGGCGATCCTGTTCTTCGATCCCGCGCAGGCCGAGGATTTCGGCTACCGGTGCAAACAGGCCGGTCAGCTCGCTTCGAAGATGCGCTACCTCTCCGCGCCGTGGGTCGGCCTTCTCGAAGGGGGCACCTGGCTGCGCAACGCGACCCACGCCAATGCCTGCGCCCGCCGCTTCGCGGACGCGGTCGCGGACCTGCCCGGCCTCGCGCTGCTGTTCCCCGTCGAGGCCAACGCGGTGTTCCTCGCCCTGCCCGACCCCCTGGCCGAGGCCCTGCGGGCGAGGGGCTGGCGCTTCTACACCTTCATCGGCGGCGGTGCCCGGTTCATGTTCTCGTGGGACGCGGACCCGGCGCGGATCGACGCGCTGGTGGGGGACCTGCGCAAGATGGCGTGACGCGGCCTGGGATTTGCTGACAGCGTCGTGGCCCCGCCCCGCCTGCCCGAGGATGACCGCGTGGATCGACCCTCCCTGACACGCCGAAACCTCACGACGGCCGGTGCCCTGACGGTGGCCGCCACCACCGGCGCACTGGCGCAGACGGAGCCTCAAAAGCCCGGGGGGCTCACCGTGGCGCCTGCGTCCCAGGCGGGCTTGAGCCCGCGCCTGACCCTGCATGCCATCGACAACTTCCACGGCACGCCCGGGGCCGGCATGGTCTGCGACCTCTCGGTCCGCGACGGCGAGGATTACCACCTGGTGAAGACCGTCACCACCGCCGCCAACGGCCGGACGCCGGAGCCGCTCCTCCTCGACGATGGTCTCAGGGCCGGGCGCTACGAGCTGCTGCTTCATGTCGAGGAGTATTTCCGCCGGCTCGGCGCCGCCCTGCCGGCGCCGAACTTCCTCGGTCTGGTGCCGGTCCGCTTCGTCATCCGCGACGTCGCGCAGCGCTACCACCTGCCGATCCTGTTCTCGCCCTGGGGCTATTCCTACTATCGCGGAAGCTGACGCCCGCTCCCGATCCATTCAAGGAGGCCCGCTTGGCCGGAATCAGCACCCACGTCCTCGACGCCGACCGCGGCCGTCCCGCGCCGGGCATCCGCATCGACCTCTCGGTGAAGGAGGAGGGCCGCTGGCGTATGGTGAAGAGCCTCATCACCAATGCCGATGGGCGCACGGACGGCCCGGTCCTGCCCGCGGCGGAGGCGGAGGTGCGCGAGTACCAGCTCGAATTCCACACCGATGCCTACTTCCGCGCACGCTCCGGCCGGGAGACCGACGAGGCCTTCGTCGACAATGCCGTGGTCCGGTTCTCGATCTTCGACGTGAAGCAGCACTATCACGTGCCGCTGCTGTGCACGCCGGGAAGCTGCACGACCTATCGGGGCAGCTGACGCCGTGCCCGCCCTCCTCGCCGTCGTCGCCCTCGCGACCGTGCCCAACCTGGCCACCGTGAACGGCCTCGACCGGGCGGCCTTCGTCACCCTCCTCGGCGGGGTTTTCGAACATGCGGCCTGGGTCGCCGATCGCGCGTATGCCGGGCGCCCCTTCGGGAGCGTGGCGGCGCTCCACGACGCGATGATCGGCGTTGTCCGATCGGCTTCTCCGGAGGAACGCCTGGCCTTTCTCAACGGTCACCCGGAGCTCGCGGGAGCGGAGGCGCGCAAGCGCCGGATGACCGGCGATTCGACCGCCGAGCAGGGCAGCGCCGGTCTCGACCGGCTCACTGCGGCGGAGCTCGACCGCTTCGACCGCCTGAACGCCGCCTACCGCGACAAGTTCGGGTTTCCGTTCATCATCGCCGTGAGGGGGCGGGGCAAGGACGAGATCCTCGCCGCATTCGAAACGCGCCTCGTCCACAGCCCCGAGCTCGAAGCGGAGGCCGCCCTGGCCGAGATCACGGCGATCACACGGATGCGTCTCGATCGCCTCGTCGCCCCTTGAGCGTCGCTCCGGACACGACGTCTTAACCTCCCGCTTACCGGATTGACCGAGGTTGCCGCTCCTTCGGGTAGCTCAGGAGTCACCATGTCCGACACGGTAGGGATCGCAGGCGATCGGATCCGGTCCATCATCGAGCGCGTCGAGCAGCTCGACGAGGAGATCAAGACGCTGATGGAAGGGAAAAAGGAGATTTTCGCCGAAGCGAAGGGCGAGGGTCTCGACGTCAAGATCCTCAAGGAGATCCTGAAGCTGCGCAAGCTCGACAAGGACGAGCGCGACGAGCATGAGACCCTGCTCGACGTCTATCTCCGCGCCATGGATGCGCCCTCCCCGGCTCCGCTGGCACAGGCCGCCTGACCGATCGACCCATCGCGGGCGGGGCTTCGGAAGACGG
>NZ_CAXUJR010000009.1:0-8417 GCF_964251405.1 uncultured Methylobacterium sp. | reverse complement strand
GCGTCCTTGGCGAGCTGCCGTTCGGTGCGCTTGGGCTCCAGGTTTTCCAACGCCATCCACCTCAGGCCGATCCAGAGCATGGTGAGCGAGGCGAGCACGAAAGGCGCGGCGACGATGGCCGCCGCCAGCGCCTCGGAGCCGATCACCACCGCCAGCGCCTTCACGACGGCGATGAGCAGGAGGAAGACGCTCACGATCACGAACAGGACCGCGGTGCCGATGAGGGTCACGAGGCCGAGGATCGCGCGGATGTTCCCGGTGGTCTCGATCCGGGCCAGCGCCAGCGTCTGCTGCAGATGCTCGCTACCGAGCCGCAGGGCCTGGCCGATGAGAGCGAATGTCGTGTCCTGCGGCCGCGCTGTCATCGAACCCTCATGGTGCTGTCACGCTGGCACAACGGGACGTGCGGACCGGCGTTCCCTGGATCTCCGGGCGGGCCGCGGAGAACCGGTGGGCAAGGCGCCGATGAGGGGTTAAGGTTGCGCTTCGAGACAAAGATCAACCAAAGGGTCGTCCATCGCCGGCCACGGCGGTGACGCTCGGAGGAAGCGCGAGATGGCGGCATTACGGGACGACGATCTCGGCACGCGCACGATCGCACTGATCACCCGCCGGCTGATGCCCCTCCTCGGGCTGATGTACCTCGTCGCCTATATCGACAGGCAGAACGTCTCCTACGCCAAGCTCCAGATGGTGGGAGACCTCGGCCTGAGCGAGACCGCCTACGGCCTTGGCGCCTCGCTGTTCTTCCTCGCCTACCTCCTGTTCGAGGTGCCGGCCAACGTGATGCTGGCCCGGGTCGGGGCACGGGCCTGGTTCGCGCGCATCATGGTGTCGTGGGGAATCGTCACGATCCTGCTCGGTTTCACCCAGAACGCGACCATGTTCGCGGTGCTGCGCTTCCTGCTCGGGGTGGCGGAGGCGGGGTTCTTCCCCGGCTCCTGTTCACCCTCACCCTGTGGTTCCCCCAGAGCCACCGGGCGCGGATGATCGGCTGGTTCATGATCGCGAGTGCGCTCGCCAACGCGGTGGGTGCGGCCATCGGCGGGATGCTCCTCGACCTCGACGGGCTTCTCGGATTGCGTGGCTGGCAATGGGTCTTCGTCGCCACCGGAATCCCGGCCGTTGTACTGGCGGGGATCGTCTTCGTGATCCTGCCGAGCCGGCCCGAGGATGCGCGCTGGCTCGATGCCGACGGGCGGCGCTGGCTTGCCGAAACCCTGGCGCGCGAGGAGGAGGGGTCGGCCCATGCCGAGCACGGCAACCCGTTCAAGGTGCTGCTCGACCGCAGGGTGCTGCTGCTCGCCACCCTCTATGTCGGCTTCCCGCTCGCCGCCTATGGGCTCAGCTACTGGCTGCCGACGGTGGTGCGGGGTTTCGGCGTCTCGAACACCACCAACGGCTTCATCAACATCATCCCCTGGATCGTAGTCGGCATCGCCCTGTGGTGGGTGCCCCGGCACGCCGCCCGGACGGGGGAGCAGACCTGGCACATCGTCGGCCCCGCGCTGATCGCGGCGGCAGCCTTGGTCGCGAGCGTCGTCGTGCCGAGCCAGAGTCTCCAGTTCGCCTGCCTCTGCATCGCGGCGGCCGGCATCTTCTCGGGCCAGCCCGTGTTCTGGTCGCTGCCACCGACCTTCCTCAAGGGGGCGACGGCGGCGGCCGGCATCGCCGCCATCAACTCGGTGGGCAATTTCGGCGGCTTCATCGCCCAGAACGTCGTGCCCTGGATCAAGGACGCCACCGGTAGCGACCTCGCGCCGATGCTGTTCCTCGCCGTCTGCCTCGCCGCCGGCGCGATGATGGTGTTCGTCGTGCAGGCGCTGCTCAAGGCGCCGGCCGACGTGCAGCCTCTCACCCTTCAGCCGAAGGCGGGTTGATCTTGCCCGGCGCATCTTTTCCCAAATGTCTGTGGGGACTGGGCGCATCGTCGGGTGAACCGGGGGGATGGCCGATCCCCGGCCCGGCCGTCCCCTTGCCTTCCTCTGGTCGCTTCGCCAAGTTGAGACCCCGCCTTCGCGCCCTCGCGGCTGCGGCGAACGCTGTCCAAGACTTTTCCTAAAGACCACGAGTTTTCGAGATGAGAGTCACTGTCGAGCGTGCGGCCCTGCTTCGGTCGCTCGGCCATGTCCACCGGGTGGTGGAACGCCGCAACACGATTCCGATCCTCTCGAACGTGCTCCTGCGCGCCGGCGCCGAGGGCCTGCAACTCAAGGCGACCGACCTCGACATCGAGGTGACGGAGACGATCGCCGCCGACGTATCCGATGCCGGCGCCACCACCGTGCCGGCGCACGTGATCTACGACATCGTGCGCAAGCTCCCCGACGGCGCCCAGGTCTCCCTGGAGACGAGCGGCGAGACGGGCCAGATGACGATCCGCTCCGGCCGCTCGCGCTTCTCGCTCGGCGCCCTGCCCGAGGGCGATTTCCCCGATCTCGCCGCGGGCGAGTTGCCCAACAGCTTCGCGCTCGCCGCGGCCGACCTGAAGCGCCTCATCGAGAAGACGCAGTTCGCGATCTCGACGGAGGAGACGCGCTACTACCTCAACGGCATCTATCTCCACACCCTCGACGTCGAGGGCACGCTCAAGATGCGGGCGGTCGCCACCGACGGCCATCGCCTCGCCCGCGTGGAGTTGGACGCGCCCGAGGGTAGCCGTGGCATGCCGGGCATCATCGTGCCGCGCAAAGCCGTGGCCGAGATCATCAAGCTCGTCGAGGATGGCGGCGAGAGCGTCGAGATCGACCTGTCGCCGGCCAAGATCCGCTTCCGCTTCGCCAGCGGCGTCGTGCTGATCTCCAAGCTCATCGACGGCACCTTCCCCGACTACCAGCGGGTGATCCCCACCGGCAACGACAAGTTCCTCACCGTCGAGCGCGACCCCTTCGCCCGCGCCGTCGACCGCGTCTCGACGATCTCGTCCGAGCGCGGCCGTGCGGTGAAGCTCAGCGTCCAGGAAGGGCGCCTCGCGCTCTCCGTCAACAACCCGGATTCCGGCAGCGCGACGGAGGAACTCGACGTCGACTATGACTCGAGCGCCCTCGATATCGGCTTCAATGCCCGCTACCTCCTCGATATTACGAGCCAGCTCGAGGGCGACACCGCCCTGTTCAAGCTCGCCGATCCGGGCTCGCCGACCTTGATCCAGGACCGCGAAGGTGCCGCCGCGCTCTATGTGCTGATGCCGATGCGGGTGTGATACCCTCGCCGGATGATGACCTTGGTTCCCTCCACCCTTTCCCGGACGGGTGCAGCGAAGCGGAACCCGATCCGGGACCCGGAACGACAAGCCGCGAAGCGTCCTCATGCTTACGCCAGTCGGACCGAGCTGCTGACGCAGCCGGCCTCTGCGCCGGATCCCGTATCGCCTTCGGATGACGCTCCGGGCGTTCCGGCAAGCGCGCCCGGGCGATCCGATCGTTCGGAGTGGGTATGAGCGGGGCATCGTCCGCCGTCGCGTCTGAAAACGATCAGGGAAGACCGAAGGCATCGGGCGGCGGGCTAAGCCTCACCCGCCTGATCTGTCGCGACTTTCGCAACCATGCCGATCTCGACCTCGCATTGGAGAGCCGCTTCGTGGCGCTCGTCGGCGAGAACGGGGCCGGCAAGACCAACCTGCTCGAAGCGGTGTCCCTCTTCTCCCCCGGCCGCGGCCTGCGCCGGGCCGATTTTGCCGGCATGGCGCGCAGCGGCGGCCCCGGAGGCTTCGCCGTCTCGATGAGCGTGACGAGCGGCGAGGACGAGCACCGGGTCGGGACCGGCTACGAGCCAGCCGGCCTCGACGGCCGTGCCACCCGGCTGTGCCGGATCGACGGGGGAAACGTCCCCTCCCCCATCGCCTTCTCCGAGTTCCTCCGCGTGGTCTGGCTCACGCCCGACCTCGACGGTCTGTTCCGCGGGCCGGCCGGCGATCGCAGGCGCTTTCTCGACCGACTGGTGCTCGCCGTCGATGCCGCCCATGGCGCACGGGTCGGCGCTCTTGAGCGAGCCTTGCGCTCGCGCAACCGTCTCCTCGTAGAGCGCCCGGACGACGGCCGCTGGCTCGATGCTGTCGAACGCGAACTCGCCGAACTGGCCGTCGCCGTGGCGCTCGCCCGCCGCGAGACCGCCGAGCGCCTCGACCGCCTGATCGCGGAGGGCCGGGACGACGCGCAGCCCTTCCCCTGGGCGGGCGTACGGCTGGAGGGGGACATGGACGACCTCGTCGCGGTCTGGCCGGCGATCGAGGCGGAGGACCGCTACCGCCAGACTCTCCGACAGGGCCGCGCCCGCGACCGCGCCGCCGGCCGCACCCTCAACGGCCCGCAGACCACCGACCTCGTGGTTCGACACGGCCCCAAGGACGTGCCGGCCGCGACCGCCTCCACCGGCGAGCAGAAGGCGCTACTGATCGGCCTCGTGCTCGCGCATGCCCGGCTGGTCCAGGCCATGAGCGGCTTAGCCCCGATCATACTGCTGGACGAGGTCGCCGCCCATCTCGACCCGCGCCGGCGTGCCGGATTGTTCGAGGCGCTGGAGGCGCTGCCGGGCCAGGTCTGGATGACCGGGGCCGATCCGGCCTTGTTCGCGGAGCTGGAGGGGCGGGCGGATGTGATCAGGGTGGCGGAGGGACGGGTCGTCTCGTCGTGACCCTCGAAAATCCATGCCTGTCTCCAGTCTCCTCCTGTTCGCCTCGGTCTACGCCGTCGCCGTGGCCTCCCCTGGCCCCGGCATCGCCGCCCTCGTGGCGCATGTTTTGATCGCGGCGCGCTGAGCCTCAGTCCAGGACCAAGGCGTCGACGACCATCAATCTTCGTAGAGGCTGTCGTAGAATGCCTTGTCCGCTTTGAGCCCGGTCTTCGGATAGCTGGCGATGCAATCCTGGATCGGCTTGATGCGTGCAAGCAAGTCGGCGAGCGATTCGTCCGTCGCTTCAGTTCGTTCTCCAGCGCCAGGCGGACTGCCTCGGTCTTGCTCACCCGCGCCCGCGATGCCAACTCTTCCGCGAGGCGGTTCACGTCCTCGCTGCGAATGTTCAAGGGCATGCCGATCACCGTTCGCGTATACCCTCAGCGTGATCCTTACGCGGTCGCAATGCAACCCTGCGGCGATTGAAAAGCCCATCAGCACCCGTCAAAGAAACCGCATGACCTCTCGCCTCGACGAAGCCCGGCGCGCCCTCAAGACGACCTTCGGCTATGACGATTTCCGCCCGGGCCAGGACGAGGTGATCGGCGCCGTCCTCGATGGTATCGACGTGTTCGCCGTGATGCCCACGGGCTCGGGTAAGTCGATGACCTACCAGTTGCCGGCCCTGGTCGAGCATTCCCTCACCGTGGTCGTCTCCCCGCTGATCGCGCTGATGCACGACCAGGTCCAGCAGATGCGCGGCTTCGGCGTTTCCGCCGCCACCCTCAACTCCACGGTCGCCGAGGCCGAAGCCCGCGAGACCTGGCGGTCGATCCGGGCCGGCGACCTGCGCCTGTTGTTCGTCTCGCCGGAGCGGTTGATGATGGAAGGGCTGATCGACGCATTGCGCGGGGCCGGCGTGCGCCGCCTGGCCGTCGACGAGGCCCATTGCGTCTCGCAATGGGGGCACGATTTCCGGCCCGAATACCGCGACCTCGCCCGCGCCCGCACCGCGCTCGGGGACGTCCAGACCCTCGCGCTCACCGCCACCGCCGACAAGGCGACGCGGGCCGACATCACCGAGCGGCTGTTTCCGGCAGGACGCGCGCTGAAGGCCTTCGTCCATTCCTTCGATCGGCCGAACATCCGGCTCACCTTCGCTCCGAAGGATCAGCCGACTCGGCAGATCGAGCGCTTCCTCAAGCACCGGCGCTCCGAAAGCGGCATCATCTACTGCTCGTCGAGGAAGCGCACCGAGCAGCTCGCCGAAGTGCTGGCCAAGGACGGCTTCAACGCCCTGCCCTACCATGCCGGCCTCGACCAGGGCACCCGCATGCGGAACCAGGACACCTTCCTGCAGGAGGACGGCGTCGTGATGACCGCGACGGTGGCCTTCGGCATGGGCATCAACAAGCCCGACGTCCGCTTCGTCTGCCACGCCGACATGCCGGGCAACGTCGAGGGCTATTACCAGGAGATCGGCCGCGCCGGACGCGACGGGCTGCCCGCCGACACCCTCACCCTCTACGGCCTCGACGACATGTCGCTGCGCCGCCGCCAGATCGACGAGAAGGAGGTGCCCGACGAGCGCCGCCGGGTCGAGCGGCGCAAGCTCGAAGCGATGATCGCGCTGTGCGAAGGCGCCCTGTGCCGCCGGCAATCGCTGCTCGGCTATTTCGACGAACAGAGCGAGCCATGCGGGCGCTGCGACCTCTGCCGCAGCGGAACCTCGCTCGTGGACGGCACCGTCAACGCGCAAAAACTGCTCTCGGCGATCGTGCGCACCGGCCAGAGATTCGGAGCGGCCTATGTCTGCGACGTGGTCCACGGCAAGGAATCGGACCAGATCCGCCGCAACGGACACGGCGCCCTCAAGACCTTCGGGGTCGGTGCCGACAAGCCGGTCCCGGCCTGGCGCGCGATCCTGCGCCAGCTCTTCGCCGCCGGTGCGGTGGCCGAGAACGCCGACGGGCATGGCGGGCTCAGCCTCACCGATCAGGGCGAAGCGATCCTGTTCGGCCGGCAGAAAGTCCAGGTCCGCCCCGATCCCGAACCGCGCCCGGCCGAGGCACGCGAGCGCCGCCGCGCCGGCCCGGCCCGCGAGGACGCCGCCCTCGACCTCGATCCGGCCACGGAAGCCCTGTTCCAGCACCTGCGCGGCCTGCGCGCGACCATCGCCCGGGCCGAGGGCATCGCCGCCTTCATGGTCTTCCCCGACCGCACCCTGATCGAGATGGCACGCACCAAGCCTGTGGACCTCTACGCCCTGCGGACGGTCCACGGGGTGGGCGAGCGCAAGCGCGACGCTTATGGCGCGCGTTTCGTCGAGGCGATCGCCGAATACCTCAGCGAGTCCTCCGCGGCCTCGGCCTGACGTGGTTTAGCCCTCGTCGCGTGGTAGCCGGATCGTGTAGGGACGTGTCCCGCGTGCCGCCGGTGCCTCCCCGCGACGGCGACGCTTCAACCGGACGGATGGATCATTTCCCAGGATACGACGCATGCCGCCTCGCCTGTCGAGCCGCGGCCGGAGGACAGCCCGCCGAGGCAGGTCTTCTACATGCCCGGATTCGATCCGCGCGAGCCGGAGACCTATTGGGGGCTGTTCCGGCGCGAGGCGCGCCTGACGGCCAAGCGCCGCGGCACGCCGATCGCGGTCGGCGATCCCGTGCGCTCGACCGATGGGCTGCGGCTCGACTGGCGCATCGACTCCGCCGGCCGCGAGACCCGCTATACCCTGCTGCGCTGGGAGGACATCGTCCGTGACCGCTTCCCGCGCCCGAACGGGCGCCGCATCGTGGAGACCATCGCCCTGTGGTGGCGCCTGTGGCGGACGGGCTACCTGCGCGCCTACAAGCGCGAGGCCCGCCGCTTCTACCGCGTCATCGTCGGCATCCACCTGATCTATGCCGGCCTCGTCACGTTCAGCCTGCTCGTGGCATCTGCCCTGATGCTCGGGGCCGGGGACATGATCCCGAAGCCGCTCGTCATCCTGGCCATTCCGGTCGTGGCCTACGCCATCCTGTCGGGCCTGATGGTGGTGACCCGAGGAAAGCCCTTCTTCGTGGCCCACCTCGTCGACGACACCGCCTTCACGCATGCCTATGCCAAGGGTGAGGCCCCGGAGATGGAGGCCCGGCTCGACGCCTTCGCTGCCGAGATCCGCGCCGCGGAAGGCCGGGCCGGCGAGATCGTGCTCATCGGCCATTCCTCGTCGAGCTTCTTCGGCTTCGAGGCGCTCGACCGGGTGCTGGCCGCCGACCCGGATTTCGGGCGCCGCGGCACGCCGGTCTCCTTCGTCACGATCGGCAGCGTCATCGCCTGGATCACCCTCGACGAGAACGCCGTGGCGACGAGGGCGGCGCTCGCCCGGGTCGCGGCGTCCGATGCGATCGGCTGGCTCGACATCCGCACGAAGTGGGACTGGCTCTCGATCTACAGGCGGGACCCCCTGAGCGCCTCGGGCCTGCCCTCGCCCAAGCACCATCGCCCCGTGGAGTTCCACGTGCGGATGCCCGACCTCGTCGAGGCGGACCGCCTCTCCCGGCGCAGGTTCAACCTGTTCCAGATGCACTTCCAGCTGCTGATGTCGAGCGATAGCCCGGACACGTTCGACTACATCAGCTTCGTCGCCGGCCCCGAGCCCGTCCATGCGCTCATCGAGAGCTGGCGCAGCGTGAAGGCTCAGCCGATGGGACAGGAGATGGAAGTCGACGGCTGGTGAGCGGCCGACCTTCCGGCATCAGCCCAGCGATCCCGGGCTCGCGCTCGCCCCGGTCCAGGCGGCCCGGACGGTTGCGAATAACGGG
>NZ_CAXUJR010000008.1:0-57474 GCF_964251405.1 uncultured Methylobacterium sp. | reverse complement strand
CGGCACGCGCTCGACGATGCGGGTTCCCTGAACCACGATCCCGTTGCCCGCAGCCTGCGCAAGGATCGCGAGCGGCGAGCGGATCCAAAGACGGCTCGACGTGGCGGCCGTATCGTCCATGCCCACTCCTTCGCTGTCGTCGGGACGCCGGAGGACGCCACGGCTCGTGTGATCCACCTAGGCCGGCGACATGCGAGGGCGATGCCATCGTCGATCAGAAACCCTGGAAGGCCAAGTCCGCCGAGGCGGACTTCCTCCCGATGCCGGCTGCGAGTATGGCGCCGTTGCTGACCGTGGCGCATCAGCATCGGGCGCTAATCCGAGCAAAGGCGTAGGCATATCGTCGCCCCGACAGGACGGCGGCATCGTTCTCGCAACGCGCGACAGCCGGGCTCGCCGCAACAGATCCCAGGAGGCACCATGACCCAGTCCTCGTCCCCGAAGGCGCCAGAGGTGCCGGCCGCCTATGTCGCCGCGGCCGCGGCATTGCTCGGGCTGCCGGTCGACCCGGCCTGGGCCGCAAGCGTCGCCGACAACCTCGCCGTGCTGAGGGCGGCGGCCGAGCGCGTCGCGGCCTTTCCCCTGCCCGACGAGGCCGAGGCGGCCCCCGTGTTCGAGGCCTGACATGACCATCGATCCGAGCCTGATGGATGCGCATGCCATCACCCATGCGGTGCGTGACGGGACCTTGAGCACGACAACGGTCGTGACGGCGACACTGGCCCGGATCGCGCGGGTCGACGGCGCCGTGAACGCCTTCACCGACGTGCTTGCCGGGCGCGCAATCGCGAAGGCCGCGGCCATGGACGCCGCCCACGCGCGCGGGGAGGCATTGGGGCCGCTCGCCGGCGTACCCTTTGCGGTCAAGAATCTCATCGACATCGAGGGCCTGCCGACCCGCGCCGGCTCGACGATCAACCGCGATCGTCCGCCCGCCACAAGCGACGGCGCGGTGCTGCGCCGGATGGAGGCGGCCGGCGCCATCCTGGTCGGCGCCCTCAACATGGGCGAGTACGCCTACGACTTCACCGGCGAGAACGTCCATGACGGGGGCACGCGCAACCCGCACGATCTCGGCCACATGTCGGGGGGCTCGTCGGGAGGCTCTGGCGGCGCGGTCGGGGCGGGGCTGGTGCCGATCGCGCTGAGCTCGGACACCAACGGCTCGATCCGCGTGCCCTCGGCCTTCTGCGGCTGCTTCGGGCTCAAGCCCACCTATGGCCGCCTGACCCGGGCCGGCAGCTTCCCCTTCGTCGGCAGCCTCGACCATCTCGGGCCGATGGCCCGAACCGTCGCCGACCTCGCGCTCGCCTATGATGCGATGCAGGGGCCGGACCCGGAGGATGCCGCGACCACGACCCGCGCGCCCGAGCCCGCCATGGCCGGCCTCGACGAGGGTATCGCGGATCTGCGCATCGCCGTGGCCGGTGGCTATTTCGCCACCGGCGGCGACCCGGAGGCTTTCGCCGCGGTGGAGGCCATCGCCAAGGCGCTGGACTGCACGCGCCGCATCGAGATCCCGGAGGCAGCCCGCGCCAGGGCGGCGGCCTATCTCATCACCGCCGCCGAGGGCGCCGCCCTCCACCTCGACCGGCTGCGCAGCCGCGCGGGCGATTTCGACCCGGCCGTCCGCGACCGCCTCATCGCGGGGGCGATGATCCCGGCGCCCTGGGTCGAGCGCGCCCAGCGCTTCCGCCGTTGGTACCGCGCGGCCGTGGCCGACCTGTTCACGCAGGTGGACATCATCCTGGCGCCCTCGACGCCCTGCAGAGCCCCGAGATCCGGCCAGACCCATTTCGTCCTCGACGGCGTGACATTGCCGGTACGGGCCAATATCGGGGTGTTCACGCAACCGATCTCCTTCATCGGCCTCCCGGTGGCGGCGGTGCCGGTGCGGATCGACGATGGATTGCCGCTCGGCGTGCAGGTCATCGCCGCACCCTGGAACGAGGCTCTCGCCCTGAGGGTCGCGCGCCGGTTGGAGAGCGACGGCGTGGTAAGCGCCCCCGTAGCGGAGCTGTGAGCATGATGGTGATCGACGATCCGGGAGTGAAGGCCGAGGTCGAAGCGGCCTTCATGAGCTACGAGGCGGCGCTCAACGCCAATGACGTGCCGGTGCTCGAAGACCTGTTTCGCGACGATCCCCGCACCATCCGATACGGGATCGGCGAGAACCTCTACGGCATGGACGCGATCCGCGCCTTCCGCCGGGCACGCTCGCCGCAAGGCTTGGCCCGGACGATCCACGATACGGTCATCACCACCTACGGCCGCGACACGGCGACCGCCATGACCCTGTTCCGGCGCGAGGGCGTCCCCGGCAAGATCGGCCGTCAAAGCCAGACCTGGCTGCGGTTCGAGGACGGGTGGAAGGTGGTCGCCGCCCATGTCAGCCTGATCGAAGGCTGATCAGCCCCCGGCGGGTTCCTTGCGGGCGACGCGGCGCAGGCGACCGTTACGCTTCTCGTACTCGAACATCGCCGTCTCCAACATCGGCGTCTCGGATAGCGGGGTCTCCAATAGCGGTGTCTTGACCCGGTCTGCATCGCTGGCGAACACCGTCCGAGCCGGGGCGGGCTGGACCTGGCGGGCCAAGGCGGCGCCGATCACGGTACGGTCCCTCGCGATCAGTGCCGCAAGGTCCGCCTCCACCTCGATCACGGCATCGGAACCATCCGTGAACGCTGCGCGCAGGGTCGCGACCGGCGGCTTCGCCTCGAAGGCGCCGAGCCCGAACCCGAGGGCGGAGGCGGCCACGCTCAGGGGCCGGGGAAGCTTTTCGGCCGAGGCCATGGCACCCTGAAGGCCACGCACCAGATCGCCGCTCCAATGCGAGGGAGGATCGATGGCTTCGGGTCCGTCCAGGGCGGACAGGGTCTCGACGCCACGCGTGGTTCCGTCGGGCATCGTGAAGACCCCGTCTTCATAGTCTCCAGCCCCGGCACCGCAGGCGCCGCCCGTGATCCGGATCGCCGTCATCGTCTCGTCCTCACGCGCGAAAATCGTCGTGGTCCACTGGCGTGGCCCACTGGAATGAGCGGCCGATGTGTCCGAACCGGGGCGTCATCACACCGCCCGACGTGCCCGCTCGGCGGAAAAGTTGCGCAGGGCCGCCGCGACGAGGTCGTCGATCTGGGCCGCGCTCTTGGGCTCGCGCAGCACGAGGCTCGTGACCGCATCGGGGTGGTTGCGCCGCTGTTTCGGCGTGCGTGCATGGTTGGAGACGCGCAGGGCGAACTCGCAGCCCTCCGGCTTGAGGTAGACCGAATCGCCCCGGGTGTTGCGGGCGACCTCGACGAAGCCGTGCTCGGAGAGGCGTTCGAGCGCCCGCGCCAGTGCCTGGGCTGGGTTGAGCGGGTTCGAGGCCTCGCGTGGGCGGAAGATCGGGGACATGGGTCCAGAGCTCGATGGCGACACGGACGGGAAGGTCGGGCGGAAGGCTGCGAACCGCAAGCCTCCTACTCCGAGCCTCGGGCGCGACGATCCGCCATAAGCCGCCTCATCATCGATGCGGGTGGCCAGCCTCGTCGACCCGGCTTAGGAGGCCGCATCCCGTGACACCCCCGCCCGCCCTTGCTATGCCGCGCCGCTTGTAGACGGCGCGTGCACCCGGCGCGGTCGTTCCACCGCAGGCCCCGGCTCCACCCGATGAACATCTTCGCCACCTTCGAGGCACGCGTCCGCGAGGCGTTGCAGGCGCTCTCCCGATCCGGGCACCTGCCCGAGGGGCTCGACCTCTCCCGCGTCGTGGTCGAGCCGCCGCGCGATCCCGCCCACGGCGATCTCGCCACCAACGCCGCCCTCGTGCTCGCCAAGGAGGCCAAGGCGAACCCGAAAGCGCTCGGCGAGGCCCTTGCGGCCGAACTGCGCACCGACCCGGGCGTGGTCGAGGCGAGCGTGGCGGGGCCGGGCTTCATCAACCTGCGGCTGGCACCGGGCATCTTCCAGGATGTCGTGCGTGCCGCCCTCGCCGACGGATCGGCCTATGGCCGCGCCGCGATGCCGGGCGGCCCGGTCAACATCGAGTACGTCTCGGCCAACCCGACCGGGCCGATGCATGTCGGCCACGGCCGCGGCGCGGTGTTCGGCGACGCGCTCGCCAACCTCCTCGTCGCCGCAGGCCGGGACGTGACGCGCGAGTACTACATCAACGATGCCGGCGCGCAGGTCGACGTCCTCGCCCGCTCCGCCCACCTGCGCTACCGCGAGGCGCTCGGGCAGGATGTCGGCCCGATGCCCGAGGGGCTCTATCCGGGCGACTACCTCGTGCCCGTCGGGCAGCGTCTCGCCGAGGCTCACGGCGCCGACCTCCTCGACCGGCCCGAGGCCGAGTGGCTGCCGCTGGTGCGGGAGACCGCCATCGCGGCGATGATGGACCTGATCCGCGGCGATCTCGCGCGGCTCGGCATCCACCACGACGTGTTCTTCTCCGAGGCCACGCTGAAGGGCGCCGTCGCCGACCTCCTGGCCGAATTGAGGGAGAAGGGCCTCGTCTACGAGGGCCGGCTGCCGCCGCCCAAGGGCCAGCCGCCCGAGGATTGGGAGGACCGTGAGCAGACCCTGTTCCGCACGGTGGAGTTCGGCGACGACGTCGACCGGCCGCTCCTGAAGTCCGACGGCTCTTACACCTACTTCGCTTCCGACATCGCCTATCACCGCGAAAAATGGCGGCGCGGGGCCACCGACCTCATCGACGTGCTCGGGGCCGACCATGGCGGCTACGTCAAGCGCATGCAGGCGGCGGTGAAGGCCGTGAGCGGCGGGCAGGCCAGCCTCGACGTCAAGCTCTGCCAGCTCGTGCGCCTTCTGCGCGCGGGCGAGCCCGTGAAGATGTCGAAGCGCGCGGGCGAGTTCATCACTCTGGCCGAGGTCGTCGACGAGGTCGGCCGCGACGCCATCCGCTTCATGATGCTCTACCGCAAGAACGACGCGACCCTCGACTTCGACCTCGCCAAGGTGGTGGAGCAATCGAAAGACAATCCGGTCTTCTACGTGCAATATGCGCATGCCCGCTGCGCCTCGGTGTTCCGGCAGGCGAGGGAAGCGATGCCGGGCGAGGACTTTTCGCAAGGCGCCCTGCTCGCCGACGCCGACCTGTCGCTGCTGAACGATCCGGGAGAGGTCGAGATCATGCGTCTCGTCGCCCAGTATCCCCGTGTCGTCGAATCGGCCGCGGCGGCGCATGAGCCGCACCGTGTGGCGTTCTATCTCTACGAACTGGCCAGTTCCCTGCATGGTTTCTGGAACAAGGGCAAAGACTTGCCGCAATTACGGTTTGTTAATCCAACCGACAGAAACTCGACTCGGGCACGATTGGCCCTCGTCGAGGCTTTGCGGGGCGTTCTCGCCTCCGGCCTCGCGATCCTGGGCGTCACCGCGCCGGCCGAGATGCGGTGAGGGTACGCCGCATGTAAAGGAATGCCGCCATGACGCCGAACGCTTCGCGAGCGCCTGTCGACTTCGACGCGTTCGAGCGCGAGCTGCAGCAGCCGGCGCCGCGCGCTGCCCAGCCGAAGGGTGACCCGCTCGCCGAGCTCGCCCGCATCGTCGGACAGGACGATCCCTTCCGCGCCCTGCTCCAGGTGCGCGACGCCCGCGTCGCCGGACAGCAGGCGCCGGTCCAACAGGGCGGCCGTATCGAACCGACCTTCTTCGAGGATGCCCAGGCGAAGGGACGTACGGCGCACCAGGATCAGGCGCAGCACCATCCGCATCAGCCCATCCACGAGGCCGGATACGACCCGGCCTATGGCCACGCGCCGGAGGCCTCGCCGGCCGATGCTTTCAACCAGTACCTCGCCTCGGTGGAGCAGGGCGGGTACGACGCGGAAGGTCATCCGCGCGTCGACGGCCAAGGTCGGCACGAGCAAGGTCACCATGGGGGCGAGCCCGACTTCGTCGACGACGCCACCGCCTACCGCAACGTGTCCGCCGAGAAGCCGCGCCAGCGCAACCGCCTCGTCTCGGTGGGAGCCGGGCTCGGCGTCCTCGTCGTCTGCGTCACCGGCGCGCTGACCTGGCGCAGCCTGCATTCCGGAAGCACCGGTGGCGGCGGCGTCCCCACGATCATGGCCGATCAGGCGCCGCTCAAGATCGCCCCCAAGACCGCGGACGGCGTCGAGATCCCCGATCAGAACAAGCAGATCTACGATCGCAACTCGAAGGAAGGCCAGATCCGCATCGTCAACCGCGAGGAGCAGCCGGTCGACGTCGCCCAGGCGGCCCGCGCCGCACAGCGCCCCGCCGAGAACGGCACCACACCCACAACGGCGACGCCGGGCGCCTCACAGGCTCCCTCGCAAGGCACGCCACAAGGCACCCTGGCCGAGTCCCTCGGCGAGCCGCGCCGGGTCCGCACCGTCTCGGTCAAGCCCGACACGCCGCCTCCGGCCCCGCAGCGCGAAACGCCGGCGCAGCTCGCCGACACGACCCCGTCCTCGGTTCCGGCATCGGTGATCCCCAGCATGGTGATGCCGGGCGCGGGCACCGACGGCACCGCCACCACGGCTTCGCTCCGCCCCCGCACCGCGAAGATCGCGCCGCCGATCGCGACGCCGGCTCCCGAGACCACCGCGGCAGTCGAGGTTCCGCCGGCACCCGCGCCGAAGCCCAAGACGACCCAGAAGGAGACGAGCCAGAAGGTCGCCGCCCTAGCTCCTGAGACCGCGGCCGCGCCGGCCGTCACAACCGGCGCCGTCGGCGGCTTCTCGGTCCAGCTCGGCGTGCGCACCAGCCAGGCCGAGGCCCAGGCCGCCTTCAAGCAGATGCAGGCCAAGTACAGCCAGCTCGGCGGCCAGCCCGCCCTGATCCGGCAGGCCGAGGTCAACGGCAAGACCATCTTCCGCGTCCGCGTCGGGCCGCTGCCCAAGGAAGAGGCGACGAGCCTGTGCAGCCAGCTCCAGGGCGCGGGCGGGCAGTGCTTCGTGGCCAAGAACTGATCGTATCCGAGAACTGGGCGTATCCGAGAACCGAGGATTTCGCCGAGGTTTCGGGCGTCCTTTCGTGAAGTCCCCTCCCGGATACCCGACGCGAGAGCGGACGGTGATCCGGGACCCAGCACGTCAAGCGCCGCCGGTGCGGCTGATTCCACATCCCGCGAGCCTCACGCCCCATGACAACCCGCGCCCTGATCCTCGGCTGTGCCGGCCGCACCCTGTCGGCGGAGGAGACCGCGTTCTTCCGCGAGGTCCGGCCGTGGGGCTTCATCCTGTTCAAGCGCAACATCGGCACGCCCGACGAGGTCCGGGCACTCACCGAGGCCCTGCGCGTAACGATCGGCCGGGCCGATGCGCCGGTCCTGATCGACCAGGAGGGCGGCCGGGTCCAGCGCATGGGGCCGCCGCATTGGCCGTCCTATCCGCCGGGCCGTACCTTCGGACGTCTCGATGGCTCGGCCGCGACGGTGGCGCGGCTCGGAGCCCGCCTGATGGCGCATGACCTGGCGAGCGTGGGCATCAACGTCGATTGCGCGCCCGTCCTCGACGTGCCGGTGGCCGGTGCCCACGACGTGATCGGCGACCGGGCCTACGGCGACCGCGCCGAGGCGGTCGCGGCGATCGGCCGGGCGGTGGCCGAGGGCCTGATGGCGGGGGGCGTGCTGCCGGTGATGAAGCACATCCCCGGCCATGGCCGCGCCGCGTGCGACAGCCACAAGGGCCTGCCCGTCGTCGAGGCCTCGCGGGAGAGCCTGGACGCGCATGATTTCGCGCCCTTCCGCGCGCTCGCAGACCTGCCCATGGCGATGAGCGCCCACGTCGTCTACGCGTCCATCGACGCGTCGCGGCCGGCCACGCAGTCCCGGCGGATGATCGAGGAGGTGATCCGCGCATCGATCGGCTTCGACGGCCTCCTGATGAGCGACGACCTCTCGATGCATGCGCTGACGGGCTCGTTCCGTGACCGCGCGGAGGCCGCCTTCGCGGCCGGCATCGACGTCGCCCTGCATTGCAACGGCGAGATCGCCGAGATGCGCGGCGTGGTCGAGGGTACTCCGGATCTCGCCGGGGATGCCCTGCGCCGGGCCGATGCGGCCCTCGCGCTGCTGCGCCCGGCCTCCGACCTCGACCTGGCGGAAGCCCGCGCCACCTTCGCCAAAGCCCTGGCCCAGGCCGCCTGAACCTGTAGAATCAGTCCGCCATCCCACGGGGATCGGCCCTGCGGCCCTGGCGACTTCTTGTGTTCGGGCAGCGCGATCCTTAGGTTCGCCGCAATCCGATCGCACGAGACGCCGCGGCGTGGGTACAGCCCGCGGCAGGGGAGGTTGCCATGGGCAGCATGAGTATCTGGCACTGGATCATCGTCGCCGGCATCGTGATGCTGTTGTTCGGCCGCGGCAAGATCTCCGACCTGATGGGTGACGTCGCCAAGGGCATCAAGGCCTTCAAGAAGGGCATGGCCGAGGACGAGACGCCTGCGTCTCCGGTTCAGCCCGCCCCTCCGGTGAGCGCGACCGATCCGGTGCGGACGCTGCCGCATCAGGGTGAGCCGGCCACCGCCAACACCGTTGCCGCCGACCGCAAGGTCGGTTGAGGCACGCAACGCACTTTCGCGAGTGGACGGCGTGACGAGGCGGGGGCATAGCGCTCCCGGCGGCGCCGCGACTTGCGGGAGCAGGACTGTCCGGTCACGCCCGCCGTTCGGCGCGAGCCGTGCCGAGGGCCCCACGGGACGATCGACGCCATGTTCGACATGAGTTGGGGCGAGGTGATGCTGATCGGCGGCATCGCGCTGATCGTCATCGGCCCGAAGGACCTGCCCAAGGCCCTCCGCACCGTCGGCCAGGTGACCGGCAAGATGCGGCGCATGGCCGGCGAGTTCCAGTACCAGTTCAAGGAAGCCGTGCGCGAGGCCGAGCTCGACGAGGTCCGAAAGGACGTCGACGGCATCAAGCGGTCGACCGGGACGATGGGCCCGGTCTTCGATCCCGTGCAGGCCATACGCAACGAGATCAAGGACGCGGTCGAGGGCCGGCCTGCACAGTCGAGCACACAGCCCCTGGCCAACGTGGCGGCGCAACTCTCGGCCGAGGAGAGTGCGACCCCTCCGGCCGACCCGGCGCCCGAGACGCCGCAAGGCGACGGGGCATCGTCCTTCCCGGCACCCACTTTCGGCGACCCGGTCGAGCCGCCGCGGCCATCCTCCCCGGCCCGGGGGGCATGACGATGAGCACCACCAACGACGAGGCCGACATCGAGTCCTCGCGCGCGCCGCTGATCGAGCACCTCATCGAGTTGCGGTCGCGACTGATCAAGTCGCTCGCCGCCTTCATCGTGATGTTCTTCGTGTGCTTCTTCTTCTCGAAGCACATCTACAACATCCTGGTCTATCCCTACGTGAGCATCGTCGGGGCAGCCAACGCCAAGCTGATCGCGACCCATTTCCTCGAACAGGTCTTCACCAACATCAAGCTCAGCGTCTTCGGGGCCGGCTTCCTCGCCTTCCCGGTGATCGCGACGCAGGTCTACGCCTTCGTGGCGCCGGGCCTCTACAAGAACGAGCGCAAGGCCTTCATGCCCTATCTCGTGGCCACGCCGATCTTCTTCATCCTCGGCGCGCTGGTGGTGTTCTTCCTCGCGATGCCGCTGCTCATCCAGTTCTCGGTGAGCCTGCAGCAGATCGGTGAGCCGGGGGAGGCGACGATCTCGCTCCTGCCGAAGGTCGACGAGTACCTCTCGCTGATCATGACGCTGATCTTCGCCTTCGGCCTTGCCTTCCAGCTCCCCGTGATCCTGACGCTGCTCGGTCAGATCGGCGTCATCGATACGGCGTTTCTTCGCGAGAAGCGCCGCTACGCCATCGTGCTGGTGTTCGTGGCCGCCGCGGTCCTCACGCCTCCCGACGTGATCTCGCAGCTCTCGCTCGCCTTGCCGATGTTGCTGCTCTACGAGGTCTCGATCTTCTCCGTGAGCCATGTCGAGCGCCGCCGCGCAGAGAAGCGCAAGGCGGAAGGTCTGGACCCATAGGGAACCCTCGTCCCTTCGGCGAGCCGACGAGGGCTTTCCCAGGCGACCGAAGCGTCAGGGAGCCGTCTTCCCGTTGGCCGCCTGCTGGTTCACGTCGGGAACCCGAGTCCAGGTCTGCGACCCGCACAGCACCTTGAGAAGGCATCCCGAGACGCTGAGCTCCGAGCTGCTTTCGCGCTCCAGGCTGACCTGATAAGTCTTGCCTTCCTCGACATTGTAGATGTCGCCCGAGAACTTGGTGTCGTCGGGCTTCAGGCCTTCCAGGAGCGGCAGGCCGAGCACGGGCCGGGTGCGCTTCTTCGGGTCGGGGTTCTTGAGGTCCGTGCGGGGTGCACCAGTCTCGGTGGTCGCGACCTTGAGCCAGACGACCTTGCCGCAGACCTGGACGGCACCGGGGCCGCAGCGGTCGATACGGATCTTGGCGCGGCCGTCCCCGGTGAGCCAGGTCCCCGATGGATCCTGGGCGGGAGCGGCCTGGGCGGCACCGAGGCCGGAGAGGAGGAGGGCGGCTGTCAGAGCGGCGCGCATGGCTCGGATCTCCTTGTGAGGTGAGGGCCGGCAACCTTCGGAACAGGCTGCCGTCGTCGCCCGTGAGGAAAGCGTCGCTTTCAGGCGATTTTTCGGCGGTGTTGCGTTCCTGCCATGATGATAGGGTTTTCGTCGGCGGGTTGAGGGTCCCGGACTCGCCGGCTATAAGCCCGGCGCCGAAGCCGTTTTCGGCTGACCGACCAGAACCGGACCGACCATGGCCACCGAGCGCACCTTCTCCATCCTGAAGCCCGACGCGACCAAGCGGAACCTCACCGGTTCCGTCAACGCGCTGATCGAGAAGGCGGGCCTGCGCATCGTCGGCCAGCGCCGCATCCAGATGAGCCGCGAGCAGGCCGAGACGTTCTACGGAATCCACAAGGAGCGCCCGTTCTTCGGAGAGCTCGTCGCGTTCATGACCTCCGGCCCGGTCGTGGTGCAGGTGCTCGAAGGCGACAACGCGGTGGCGAAGTATCGCGAGATTATGGGCGCCACCAACCCGGCCCAGGCTGCCGAGGGCACCATCCGCAAGACCTTCTCGGAATCCGTCGGCGAGAACACCGTCCACGGTTCGGACAGCGCCGAGAATGCCGCGATGGAGATCGCGCAGTTCTTCCAAGACGGCGACATCGTCGGCTGAGCGCCACCTGCGGCGCGCCACTTGCCGCGAAGGTGTGGCTGCGCAGCCCTTGCGCGATGGCAGGCCGGCGCGTGAAAGCGGATCGTTGAACGATCCCGCCCCACCGACCCGGACATCTTCCATGCGCACCACCAACCCGCGCACCGGCCGCCTCATCCTGGCGGCCGGCCTGCTCTCCCTCCTTGCCGCCTGCAACTCCACGAAGACCGGCCCCACCGCCGCGCTCGAAGGCTACACGCCCGATCCGGCGCTCAAGACCGCCTCGCCGCGCAACCTCGCGGGCCGCGTGCGCTACGCCTGCACGGTGACGCAGGGGCGCCTCCAAAGCGTGCCCGAGGCGTCGCTCGCCCGTCCCTGCGGCTGCTACGCCGACAGGACGCTGGCCTCCCTCGACAGGGGCGAGATCGAGTCCTACCGGTCCACCGGCTATTTCAACGATTCCGCCAAGGCCAAGGCGCTGGCCGCGCTGGACGCATGCCAGCTGCCGCGCCCGGCCTGAGCGCCACTCCCTTCCCGCACCCGAGTCGGGCTTGCCCGACTTGGACACCAAAAGCACGGATCTCGGGCGAGCCCGAGATCTGATGGCGGAGGAGAGGCGCGCGCTGAACAGGCGTTGCGTGAAGCAGGGGATTGTCTTCGCTCGCGAAGGTCCCGCGTGGTCGATCGTACCTTGCCTTCCGCGAACCGCGGAAGAGATCGGTCGCTCGTGCCGTCACCGCACGGTCATGCGGATGGCGTACCGGCGCAAGGGTCAGGCACCCGCCTCCCCGTGACCGAAGACCCCCATGACGCGCGCAGCCCGGGCCATCCGCCGCGAGACCAGCCTCGGGCTGACCGGTGCCGTCCACCGCAACGCCCCGCTCTCGCGGGCCGGCCTCTCCGAGCGGCTGTTCACGCTCGCCTTCAGCGGCCTCGTCTATCCCCAGATCTGGGAGGATCCGGTGGTGGACATGGATGCACTGGCGCTCGGGCCGCAGGACCATGTCGTCGCCATCGCGTCAGGCGGCTGCAATGTCCTCTCCTACCTCACCGCCGATCCCGCCCGAATCAGCGCGGTCGATCTCAATGGTGCCCACGTGGCGCTCGGGCGCCTCAAGCTCGCGGGGCTGCAGGCGCTGCCCGACCACGAGTGCTTCTTCCGGTTCTTCGGCCGCACCGACGCGCCAGAGAACATCACGGCCTACGATACCCTGATCCGGCCGCGCCTCGACCCGGTCTCGCGTGCCTATTGGGAAGCCAAGGGACTGACCGGCCGCCGCCGCATCGCGGTCTTCGCCAGGGACTTCTACCGAACCGGCCTGCTCGGGCGCTTCATCGGTGCCGGCCACCGGCTCGCGCGGCTCTACGGCCACGATCTCTCCGCAGTCCTGAAGGCCCGGACCCTCGCCGAGCAGCGTAGCGCGTTCGAGGCCGAGATCGCGCCGCTCTTCGACAAGGCCTTCGTGCGCTGGCTGATCGGAAAGCCGGCCTCGCTCTACGGCCTCGGCATCCCGCCCGCACAGTACGGGGCGCTCGCCAAGGACAGGCCGGGCGGCATGGTCGCGGTCCTGCGCCACCGGATGGAGCGGCTGGCCTGCGACGTCGAGGTCCGGTCGAACTACTTCGCCTGGCAGGCCTTCGGCCGCCGCTACGACCCCGCCCCCGACGCCGCCCTGCCGCCCTACCTGCAGGCGGCGAATTTCGAGATCGTGCGCGAACGCGCCGGCCGGGTGCGTTACCAGCAGCAATCGATGACGGCCTTCCTCGCCGCGAGCCCCAAGTCCAGCGCCGACGCCTACGTGCTCCTCGACGCGCAGGACTGGATGATGGATGCCGACCTCACCGCCCTGTGGACGCAGATCACCCGCACGGCGCGGCCAGGCGCCCGGGTCATCTTCCGCACGGCGGCCGACGAGCGCTGCCTGCCCGGCCGGGTGCCGGATGCGATCCTGAACGCCTGGACCTACGCGGAGGCCGAGAGCCGCGCCTACTGCGCCCGCGACCGCTCCGCGATCTATGGCGGCTTCCACCTCTACCGGCTCGCCGCATGAGCGCGGCCGCGCAAGCGATGGACCGGATGTACCGGCGCCAGCGCCACATCTACGACGCCAGCCGCAAGTTCTACCTGCTCGGTCGCGACGCGGCGATCGACGCCCTGGCGCCACCGCGCGGGGGCAGCGTGCTCGAGATCGGCTGCGGCACCGGGCGCAACCTCGTGCGCATCGCCCGCACCTATCCGGAGGCACGATGCTTCGGCCTCGACGTCTCGGCGGCGATGCTCGACACGGCGGGCCGAGCCGTCGCCAGGGCGGGGCTATCGTCCCGCATCCGGCTCGCCTGCGCGGACGCCACGGATTTCTCGCCCCAAGCCCTGTTCGGCCGGTCTGGCTTCGACCGGATCGTGATCTCCTACGCCCTGTCGATGATCCCGCCCTGGGAGGCCGTGCTCGACGAGGCCGCCGGGCATCTCAACGTCGGCGGCACCCTTCAGGTCGTCGATTTCGGCGGCCAGGCCGGCTTGCCGAGGCCATTCCGGGAGGCTCTGAACCGCTGGCTCGCCGCCTTCTCGGTGACGCCGCGCGGGACGCTTCCCCTCGCCCTTGCCGAGACCGCCGCGGCGCGGGGCCTGAGCTGCGCGGTCCATCAACGCTACCGCGGCTACGCAGTGCACGGCATCCTGTGCCGTCAAGCCTCCTCGGCCCAGTCCGCGAGCGTGCCGGCGGCGATCTGATCGACCGCGTGGCGGTGGCCGATGGCGGCCGTCGTCGCGTGCGAGGACCAGGCCCGGAGGTCGATGCCGGCGAGCGGGGGCCGCAGCATGGCGGCGGCATGATGGGAGGCCAGCGCCGTCTGCGCGTCGCTGGACACCGTGGCCGCCCGCAGGAGCAGCTGGGCGATGCCCGGGGTTTCCTGGGGTGCGCCGAGCCATTGCCGCAGCATCCGTCCGCGCCAGTTCCGCATCGGAACGGTCTGGAAGGCGAGGTCGCTGGCCACGTCGACGCCGAGCACCGGCCCGCGCTGGCGCGCCGCCATGACGTCCACGGGCAGATTGTTCATCATGCCGCCATCCACCAGGATGCCGTCGGGCGTACAGACCGGCGGCAGCAGGCCGGGGATCGCGATGCTGGCGCGCAGGGCCGTGACGAGGTCGCCCTTATCGTGCACCATCGCGGTCCCGGTGGTGAGGTTCGACGAGACGCAGAAGAACGGCAGCCACAGGTCCTCGATCCGCACGCCCGCGAAAGTGCGGGCGAGGCCCTCGTCGACCTTGGTGCCCCGGGTCAGCGCCAGGACGGGCAGGGTGTAGTCGTTGAGCGGGTTGCGGGAGACGAAGGAGGCCACCGTCTCGTCAAGGATGCGCTCCTGGCTCCATCCCATTGCCAGACTCGCGGCCACGATGGCGCCCATGCTGGTCCCGCCCACCGCATCGATGGGCAGGCCCGCCTCCTCGAGGGCCCGGATCACGCCGAGATGGGCAAAGCCCCTGGCGCCGCCGCCGCCGAGCACGACGGCACGGGCGCAGCCGCTGGCGAGCCTGGCGAGGCGGCCGAGATCGGCGGCGTGTCCCGGCCGCACATGGATGCGCATCGAGACCGGCACGTCCGAGAACACCGGATGGGCCGGGCGCGGCAGCACCGCGTCGGCCGCCTGCACCACGACGAGGTCATGCCGGACCCAGTCCGAGGGAGTGCGCGCCGCGAAGTCGACGCAGGCGGGCTTGGGCGGCCGGCCGGCTTCGGCCAGGAGCAGGACGTGATCCGAGCGGCGCAGGCACAGCCGGGTCCAGGCGCTGCCGGGCTCGTCGGCGAGGTAGACGACGCGGTCGTGCCCGCTCTCGAAGCGGTGGAACCAGGTCTCGTCCGCCTCCTCCGGCCAGGCATCGAGATAGCCGATCCCGCCGGTGAGCGCCCGGGCGAAGCCGTGCGCCACCTCATCGACGAAGGCACCCTCGGTGACGGGCAGGACGGTGAAGGTGCGGGGCGCGTTGTCGAGCACCGGCGCATCGTCGGCCCGACGCAGCCGGTCGGCCAGCAGGCGCGTGAAGTAGAGCATGGTCGAGGGGTGGCGCTCGACCAATTCCGCGAAGGCATCGCGGCTCAGGCGGTAGAGATGGGAATCGCGCAAGGCCGTCGCGGTGGCCGAGCGCGGCCCTTCCGAGAGCAGGGCCATCTCCCCCACCGTCACGGGCGGGCCCAGGCGGGCCACGCGCCGGATCGCGCCCGTCTGTCGATCGCGCCGCGAGATACCGATCGCGCCCGACGCCAAGGTGTAGAGGGCGTCGGCCTCGTCTCCCTCGTGAAACAGGGTTCGGCCGCCGGCCACGACCACGGAGGCAAGCCGATCGCGCATGGCCTGGGCGGCGTCCTCGTCGAGGGACCTCAGGAACGGGATATCGGGTTCTTCCATCCGCGCGTTTCCGGTCTGGGCGCCTCTCAGGCCGAGCCGTGGGGCACCCTTGGAAAGGAAGGCTGCCCTACGAAGGTTGCGCCAGGATGGTCAGGCGATGCCGTCGATCCGCAAACGCAGGGATTTCGGGCCACGCAAGGACGCGCCGTCGCGGTAGGGCGGCGGATCGTCGATCAGCCGCGGGTTGACGAGACGGCGGGCCAGGGTGACGAGGGCGACGTCGCCCTCGATCCGGGCCAGGGGCGCGCCGAGGCAGTAATGCAGGCTGCCGCCGAAGCCGAAATGCTGGTTGTCGGGGCGGTCGGGGTCGAAGCGATCGGGATCGGGAAAGCGGTCGGCGTCGCGATTGGCCGCCGCGAAGAGCAGGACGACGGCCGCATCCTTGGGGATGACCTGACCGGAGATCGGGATATCGGCCAGCGCCTTGCGGGTCCGGAAATGCACCGGCGGCTCGAAGCGAAGCAGTTCCTCGATCAGCCGGGGCGCACGCTCGGGATCGTGTTTCAGGCGTTCCATCTCGTCGGGGTGGCGCAGCAGGGTGAGCATCCCGTTGGTGATGAGGTTCACCGTGGTCTCGTGGCCGGCGACCAGGAGCAGGATCGACGTGGCGATGAGGTCGAAATCGCCCATCGCGCCGGCCTTCGTCTTGGCGGCGAGCCCGCTCAGCATGTCGTCCTGGGGTTTGCGGCGCTTCTCCTTGATCAGGCCCTTCATGTAGTCGGAGATGGTGTCGAAGGTCCTGCGGTTCTCGGCCTGGGTCTCCTCGTCGTGTCGGGCATCGGGTTCGAGGGCGGTGGCGAGCTGTGTCGCCCAGCCCTGGAAGCGCGGCTCGTCCTCGCGCGGCACACCCAGCATCTCGCAGATGATCGTGACGGGGAGCGGATAGGCGAGGTCGTCGACGACGCAGATCTCGTCGCGTCCCCGGCACTTGTCGAGCAATTCGCCGACGAGACTCTCCGTGCGCGCCTTCATCCCGTGGACCCGCTCGGGCGTGAACTGGGTCATGACGATGTTGCGCAGGGAATCGTGGTCCGGCGGATCGCGGAAGATCAGCGGCCGGTGCCGGCTGACGATCTCGTCCTTGATCGGCCGCAGGATCCAGTCCTTCAGCGGGTTGCCGGTGGGCGGGCTGTGGGCCGGCGGCAGGTCGGCCGAGCTGATGCGCGGATCGAACAGCAAAGCCCGGATCGCCGCATGGGAGCTCACGAGATAGCTGCCGTCGTCCTGGCGCGTCACCGGATGGCCGCGCAGGCGCGCATAGAGCGGGTAGGGGTCGGCGCGATTGGACGGGTCCTTGATCTGCGCGAACAGGGTGGGATCAGCCATCAGGCCTTGTCCTTGGCGGGATCGGCGGGCCAGGCCGGGTCGAGCGTGGCGAGGCGGGCGGGTTGGTCGAGGGCGCCTTCGATCGGCGGGAACGGCGCGCCGGCCGCAATGGCCTCGACATAGGCGGGAAGCCACCGGGCGCAGTCCACGGACAGGGCCGCGATCGTCCGCCCGGCGCGGCCGTAGACGGCCACGAAGCGGCGCTCCTTGAGCGATCCCTGCACGAAGGCGAGGCTTTCGGCGCCTTCGGTGAGGCCTACGAGCTTGATGTTGAGGCCGAACTGGCTCGACCAGAAGGTCGGCATCTCGGCGAAGGCCGGCTGCCCGGCATCGCCGAGAGCCAGGGCACGGCCGACATAGGCGCCCTGGGCCGCCGCGTTGCCCCAATGTTCGAGGCGCACCGGGCGGTCCTCGTAGAGGGGATGCGGCCACAGGGCGACGTCGCCGGCTGCGCGGATCTCCGGCCGGAAGGCGCTGGATTCGTCCCGCACGCGGCAATGGCCGTCGCAGACGAGGCCACCCGCTTCGAGGACGAGTCCCGATCCCTTGAGCCAGCCGGTATTGGGCACGGCGCCGAGCGCGACGATCACGACCTGCGCCGAAATCCTGCTTCCGTCCCCGAGGGTGGCGCCCGCGACCCGGCCGGTCCCGTCCGCGTCGAGCGATCGCACACGCGCGTTCGACCGGACCTCCACCCCCGACGCCTTGATCCTGTCAACGAGGAAGCCCGAGACCACGAGACCGAGGACCTTGGCGAGGGGCGCGGGCATCGGGTCGATCATCGTCACAGCGAGGTCGAGGTCGCGGCACACCGAGGCCGCCTCGCAGCCGATGAAGCCGCCGCCGACGATCAGCACCCGTTCCGGCCGGGCCGCGAGCGCCTCCCGCAGGGCAGCGGCATCGTCGCGGCCGCGCAGGGTGAAGACGCCTTCGAGCGAGGCCTGCGCCGGATCGTGCCAGGGCCGCGCCGCGGTGCCGGTCGTGATGAGGAGCCGATCGTAGGCCACCCGCACTCCGTCCGTGAGGACGACCTCCCGGGCGCTCGTATCGAGGGCGGTGGCGGCCCGGCCGAGGCGCCACTCGGCGTCGAGGGCCACGAGGTTGGGCAGCGTCGTCGCATCAGAGCCAAGTTCCCCGGCGATGACGTGCTTAGACAGGGGCGGTCGATCGTAGGGGGCATGCGGCTCGTCGCCGACGATGGTCAGGGGGCCGCGATGCCCGGCCCGGCGCAGGGCCTCGGCCCCGCGCAGGCCGGCCAGCGAGGCGCCGACCACGACGACGCGGTCACCCTGTCCGGCGCTCATCGGTCGGTGCCGGCGGCGGGCTCGTCCACCTCGAGGCTGATCGCGCGAACCGGGCACGACTGGACCGCCCGCTCGATCCGGCCCCGGTCCTCGGGCTTCGGGGAGGGATCGTAGAACAGGATCTCGGCTCCGCGCAGCTCGAAGCTCTCGGGGGCGGCATAGCAGCACTGGGCATAAGCCTGGCAGCGGTTCAGATCGACGACGACGCGCATCTCACTCGTTTCCGGGAAGGCCGCTCCAGGCGTGAGCGCATCCTGCGACATGAGATGGGGCGTGGGCGCCGATGATCCACCTACGCAACGCGACTTAGGCCGTCGCGAGATAGGCTCGCCAGCCGCCATGGGCGGTGATCTCCTCCGCGCCGTCGAGGGCATGGGCTTCGCACAGGAAGCCGGAGGCGGCGCTGCCATCCTCCAGGGTGATCTTGCCGATCCCCAGAGGGGCCGGAATGGCAGCGGCGAAGCGGCCGAACGCGGCGGGCGAGAGGCCCCAGACCTCGACGGCGAGACCGGGGCCGGCAAATCCGGGATCGCGCACGAGGCCGGGCTTGGCCGGTTGCGTGCCGGGCAGGGCGTAGAGGCGGTAATCGGGCGCCGTTCGCGTAGCGCGGAGCTGTGTGCCGCCGAGATCGGTGAGCTGGTGGTTGAGGGGCAGGCCCGAGAGATGGGCCCCCACAACGACGAGCGGTATCGCCTCGGGGACCGGGGGCTCCACCCGGCTCGCCTCGGGCAGGGCGGCGTGCCGGTCCACACCCATGCCGGGGCGTGCGGCCCGGTGCAGGGCGTCGGCGAGGATTCCGAGGGCGTCGTCGCTGAAGCCCGGTCCCACCAGGGTGACGCCGCCGGGCAGGCCGTCCGGCCGGAAGCCGGCGGGGATCGCGATGGCGGCGTAGCCGAGCAGGTTGGCGAAGTTGGTGTAGTGCCCGAAATGGCTGTTGAGGCGGATCGGGTCGGCGAGCATCGCCGCCACCGTGTAGGTGGTCGGCGATGTCGGCAGCAGCAGGATGTCGGCCTCGGCGAAGGCGGCCTCGGCGCGCCGGCGCAGCGCTTCGAGCGCATAGCGGCCCTCGAAGGCGTCGACGGCGCTATAATCGTTCGCCGATTCGACGATCGCCCGCACGCTCGGATCGAAGGCATCCGCGTGCTCGGCATGGAACGCCGCCACGGCCGCGAGGCGTTCGGCGACCCAGGGTCCCTGATAGAGAAGCGCCGCCGTCTCGCGGAATGGCGCGTAGTCGAACGGCACCGCGGTGGCACCGAAGTCGGGCAGACGTGCGATGGCTGCGTCGTAGAGCGCCTCGGTGTCGCGGTCGCCATAGAACTCGCGCTCGGCCGGGGCCAGCACGCCGACGCGCAGGCCTTGAGCGGGCAGGGGATGCGGGACTGTCGCCTTCGAGAACGGGTCGCCTGGATCGAACCCTTCCGCGATGCGGCGGATGGCGAGCCCGTCGCCGACGGTCAGCGAAAAGACGCTGATGCAGTCGAGGCTGCGGCAGGCCGGGACGAGGCCGGTGGTGCTGAGCAGCCCCGGCGTCGGCTTGATCCCGACGAGGTTGTTGAAGGCCGCCGGCACCCGGCCGGAGCCGGCCGTGTCGGTGCCGAGCGAAAAGCTCGCCAGCCCCGCCGCCACCGCGACCGCCGAGCCGGAGCTCGACCCCCCGGAGACGTAGTCCGCGTCGAAGACGCTGCGCGGCGCGCCGTAAGGCGAGCGGGTGCCGTTCAGCCCGGTGGCGAACTGGTCGAGATTGGTCTTGCCCGTGACGAGGGCGCCGGCCGCCTTGAGCCGCGCGACGACGGCCGCGTCGGCTCCGGGGGTGTAGGCGAAGGCCGGGCAGGCCGCGGTGGTGGGAAAGCCGGCGACGTCGATGTTGTCCTTGACCGCGAAGGGCACGCCCCAGAGCGGCAGCGAGTTCGGCTCAGGGTGGCGCGCCAACAGGTCCGCGGCGGCCGCGACCAGGGCCTCGCGGCCGACGGGGGTGATGAACACGGCCGGGTCGGTGGACGCCACCATCCGGTCGGCAATCGCACAGGCGAGTTCGACCGGCGTCAGGCGTCCCGACGCGTAGAGGTCACGCAGGGTCGAGAGGTCGAGGATGGCCGGCAGCATCACGTCATGTCTCCTGGATCACCGCCCCGGATCCGCTGCCCTGCAGGGTCTGACCCGGTCCCACCCGGATCTCACGCAGGATTCCCGCCACGGGGAAGGAAAGTGCGGCCGGCGTCCCGGGGGCAAGCGCTACGGGACGGAATCAGGCCAAGCCTCCGGCCATCTCCACGAACTTCGCAACCTCGTCCGCTCCCTTGCCTTCGCGCAACGAGGCGAACACGTAGGGCCGCGCGCCCCGCATGCGCTTCGTGTCGGCCTCCATTACCCCGAGGTCGGCACCGACGAAGGGTGCCAGATCGGTCTTGTTGACGATGAGCAGGTCCGAGCGGGTGATGCCCGGACCGCCTTTGCGCGGGATCTTCTCCCCACCCGCCACGTCGATCACGTAGAGGGTGATGTCGGCGAGCTCCGGCGAGAAGGTGGCGGCGAGGTTGTCGCCACCGGATTCGATCAGGACGAGATCGAGCCGGGGGAAGCGCCGGCGCATCTCGGCCACCGCCGCGAGGTTGATGGAGGCGTCCTCGCGGATGGCGGTATGCGGGCAGCCGCCGGTCTCGACGCCCATGATCCGTTCCTCGGGCAGCGCGCCGGCCACCGTGAGGATGCGGGCGTCCTCCTTGGTGTAGATGTCATTGGTGATCGCGCAGATCTCGAAGCGGTCGCGAAAGCGCTTGCAGAGCTGCTCCATCAGGGCGGTCTTGCCCGAGCCGACGGGGCCGCCGATGCCCACGCGAAGCGGGCCGTTGCGGGAGGTCATGGGCCAAATCCTCATGAGCGGAAGATGCGCGAGTACTGCGTCTCGTGCCGGAACGAGCCGAGATCGAGCCGGAGCGTTGCGCTGCCGAGATCGTCGAGGGTGAGGGCGGGGATCGTCTCGGCCAGGGCCACGACCCGCGGCGTCAGCCCGGCGATCACCCGCGTGCCGGCGCCCTGGCCGACGGGTGCGAGCCGGAGTGCTGCCGACACGAGGTTCTGCATGAAGGCGAGGCCGAAGCCGGAGATCACGGGCGGCAGCGCCATACCGTGGGCGCCGGCCGAGAGACCGAAGGCGACCGGATAGGCGACCTCGGCCGGTAGGGCGTCCGCTAGCCTGGATAACGTCGGATGCGGCCAGGCGACCAGCGTCGCGTCGAGGAAGCTGCGGCCCTGCTGTGTCGTCTCAAGGTGAAGTTCGCGCGAGGGCGCCAGTGCCAGGGCGAGGTCGTTGACCGTCACCAGCCCGTCGGGGTCGGCCTCGCCCGCCGCGCGGTGAGCGTGCGCGGCCAGGATCAGGTCGTTGCGGCCCGAGCCCAGTTCCAGCACGTCCGAAAGCCATCCGGCCAGCGTCGCCTCGTCCCGGACGACTCCGCATTCCACGGCCCATTCGAGCCCGTGCGAGTAGGCGTAGGCCCCGACCGGATAGGTCGGCGACAGCCACGCCATCAGGCGCACCGCTTCAATCATGGGCGTGGTGATGGCCGTGATGGTGGTGCCCGGCGGCCTCCCCGGCATAGGCGCCGCCCTCGGGCCGGAACGGCCGCTCGACTGGCTCGGCCGTGCCGCCCAAGCCCCTCACCATCTCGGCGAGCACGTGGTCGAAGCCGATATAGACGGCTTCATCCGCGATCTCGGCCGGGATGTGGCGGTTGCCGATGTGCCAGATCAGCCGCTTCAGGGCGAGCGGGCTGTCGGCGCGAATCTCCAGCAAGGGCTCGGGCGCGGCCTCGACCCAGACGAGCCGGCCGTCCTCCAGCGCCAGGGCGTCGCCGTCGTCGAGGACGGACGGTTCGGCAAGATCGAGGAGAAAGCTCAGGCCGCCGACGCCACGCATCGCCAGGCGGCGGCGGTGCCGGTCGCCGTGATCGAGGACGATCCGGTCGACGATCTCGCCGGAGGCGAGCGCATCGCGGCGGATGATGCGGGTGGCGCGGATCATCGCGGTCAGGACTGATCCAGGAGGTCGGGTTCCTTGGGGAGGTAACCGAGATCCAGCGTCTGCGCGACCGTAAACGGAGGCTTCTGCGGGAAAAGCGTGAAGTCGATGCCGGTATCCCTGGAAGCGAGCAATCGGCCGGACAGATAGCTCGCCTCGAACGCGCCCGCCGGATGCCGCTTCAAGCTCGGGCTCGCACGCAGGATCAGCGCGATCCGCGTGCGCTGCTCGAACAAGGTTGCCGACCAACTGTTGGTGCGGGCTCCGGGCTGATACTTCCATTTGAGCAAGTGCCCGAGCAGGACGGTCAACCGGCTCTCGATCTCGCGCTTCTCGCTCCCGCCTACGCTCGCCACCTCGTCGATCAGGCTCTCAAGATCGAGTTCGTCGAAGCGGCGTGCGCGCAGCAGTTCGGCCTGCGCCTGCGTCCAGAGGTAGAAATCCCCCTCGTAGGGATCCGCCGCCGGGGGCGGCTTCAATGCGGCCTTCGACATCATGAGGCTCCCGTCACACCGAGCGATCCTACCTCAGAACAGGAAATACCGCTGCGCCATCGGCAGCACCTCGGCCGGCTCGCAGACCAGCAATTCCCCGTCGGCGCGCACGTCGTAGGTCTCCGCGTCGATCTCGATCACCGGCGTCGCGTCGTTGAGGATCATGCTCTTCTTCGAAATGCCACCGCGCACGTTCTCCACCGCGACGAGTTGCTTCTGCACCCCGAGTTTGTCGCGAAGTCCGTCGTCTACCGCGGCTTTCGAGACAAAGGTCAGCGCCGTGGAGAAGGGCACGCGGCCGTAGGCGCCGAACATCGGGCGGTAATGCACCGGCTGGGGCGTCGGGATCGAGGCGTTGGGGTCGCCCATCGGAGCTGCGGCGATGACGCCGCCCTTGATCACGAGGTCGGGCTTCACCCCGAAGAAGGCCGGCGACCACAGGACGAGGTCGGCGAGCTTGCCCGGTTCGATCGAGCCGACGTGCTTCGAGACGCCGTGCGCGATGGCCGGGTTGATCGTGTACTTCGCGACGTAGCGGCGCGCACGCAGGTTGTCGTTGCCCGACGCGTCGCCGGGGAGCGCACCGCGCTGGCGCTTCATCTTGTCGGCCGTCTGCCAGGTCCGGATGACGACCTCGCCGACACGGCCCATGGCCTGGCTGTCCGAGGACATCATCGAGAGGGCGCCGAGGTCATGCAGGATGTCCTCGGCCGCGATCGTCTCCTTGCGGATGCGGCTCTCGGCGAAGGCGAGGTCCTCGGGAATCGACGGGTCAAGGTGGTGGCAGACCATGAGCATGTCGAGATGCTCGTCGATGGTGTTCTTCGTGTAGGGGCGCGTCGGGTTCGTGGACGACGGCAGCACGTTGGCCAGCCCCGCCACCCTCATGATGTCGGGCGCGTGCCCACCGCCCGCGCCCTCCGTGTGGAACGCGTGGATGGTGCGGCCGGCAAACGCCGCGATGGTGTCCTCGACGAAGCCGGATTCGTTGAGCGTGTCGGAGTGGATCATCACCTGCACGTCGTGCAGGTCGGCCACCGTCAGGCAGCAATCGATCGCGGCCGGGGTCGTTCCCCAATCCTCGTGGAGCTTCAGCGCACAGGCCCCGGCCCGGATCATCTCGACGAGGCTCTCGGGCCGCGAGGCGTTGCCCTTGCCGGCAAAGGCCAGGTTCATCGGAAACGCGTCCGCCGCCTCGATCATCCGGGCAAGGTGCCAGGGGCCGGGAGTGCAGGTGGTGGCGAAGGTGCCGTGCGCCGGGCCGGTGCCGCCCCCCAGCATGGTGGTGACGCCCGAGCACAGGGCCTCGTCGATCTGCTGCGGGCAGATGTAGTGGATGTGGCTGTCGAAGCCGCCGGCCGTGAGGATTTTTCCTTCCCCTGCGATCACCTCGGTTCCGGGGCCGACGACGATGTCGATGCCGGGCTGGATGTCCGGGTTGCCGGCCTTGCCGAGCTTGTGGATGCGGCCGCGTACGAGCCCCACGTCGCATTTCACGATGCCCCAATGGTCGAGCACCACCGCGTTGGTGATCACCGTGTCGACCGCGCCGTCTTGGTTGGTGACCTGGGACTGCCCCATCCCGTCGCGGATGACCTTGCCGCCGCCGAACTTCACCTCCTCGCCGTAGATGGAGTGGTCGCGCTCGACCTCGATCACCAGGGAGGTGTCGGCGAGGCGAATCTTGTCGCCGGTGGTCGGGCCGAACATGTCCGCGTAGGCGGCACGGGGGAGGGAGGCGGGGCTATTCGACATGCGGGCTTCCGGTGGATCAGGGTCTCGAACCAAGCCGCGTGAAATCGGCGGGCCAACCGGCTTTCCGGTCGAACGTCAGTGTCGTGTCGCATCCCCCATGCCGATTGATGGCGCCGATGAGGTAATCGCTGAAACCGCCACCGCCCGCCGCGAAGGCGGCGATGGCATCGGCGGCCGCATCACGCCTCTCGATCTCGACATTCGATGCCTCGAACAACCGCCGCAACAGGTCCACCAGAACGGGCTTTCTCTGCTTCAACGGCTTGTTCAGAACCCAGACCGCTTCGGCGAGCACGACGTTGTTGATGAAGAACCGCTCACGGGAATCAGACAGGATGCGCGTGGCGTGAACGACTTGGTCGGGATTGTCGATCGGCCAGACCGTCTCGTCCACGAGCCAGCGTAGCAGCACATTCGTGTCGACACCGATCATCGGCCCTCACCGGGCTCATCGGCGTCGGACGTATCACGTCCGCTCCAGCGGGCCACACGGCTCTCTTCGATCCAGGCGGCGATTTGATCAGTCGTAACCGACTCCGAACATTTACGGACGATGCCGCGCAGATCGGCGAGCGTGGACACCTGCGACTCGAGACGGTATCCGCCGGAATCCTCGACGAAGACGAGCTTGTCGCCTGGTTTGAGATGCATCGCGGAGCGGAGTGGGGCGGGGACGGTGATCTGCCCCTTCGACGTCATCTTGGCCTCGAACCGTCCCATGGCTGCCACTCCTTACGTTCGTTGCAGAATGTAAGGAGTGCACTGGAGAGTCAAAGCCTGCCCATCACCTCGCCCCGGAAGCCATAAACTTCCCGCTTGCCGCCCAGCGGCACCAGCGTCACGGACCGCGTGCTTCCCGGCTCGAAGCGCACCGCGGTGCCCGGCGCGATATCGAGGCGCTGGCCGCGCGCCTTCTCGCGCTCGAAACGCAGGCCGGGATTGACCTCGTAGAAATGGTAGTGCGAGCCGACCTGGATCGGCCGGTCACCGGTATTGGCGACCTGGATCACGGTGCGCTCCGCGCCGTCGTTGAAGACGATGTCGCCGGGCAGCGTCGTCACGGACCCCGGCACGTCGGCACTCGCCGCACCCCGGATCGGGTGGTGGACGGTGACGAGCTTGGTTCCGTCGGGAAAGGTCGCCTCGACCTGGATGTCGTGGATCATCTCGGCGATCCCCTCCATGCACTGATCGGCGGTGAGCACGTGGGCGCCGGCCTGCATCAGCTCGGAGACCGAGCGGCCGTCGCGCGCGCCCTCGACCACCGCATCGGTGATCAGCGCGATCGCCTCCGGGTAGTTGAGCTTGACGCCCCGCGACAGGCGGTTGCGGGCGACCTGGGCGGCCATGGCGACGAGGAGCTTGTCCTTTTCGCGCGGGGTCAGGAGCACGGGCAGGAAACCTTTGTTGGGGCGCCGAAGTCGGCGGCGACAGGCAAGGACCGTGCGCGCCGGTCCGGAACACAGACTCTGCCAGACTCTCGTCGTCGCCGCATCCCGGCCGTCGCGCTCCCGGTGCGGCATGGTCCGGCCCTTTCCCGGTCGTCGCCATGAATTGACAAGACGGCCGGCGCACTCGAACAGCGGGCACACCCGCGCGACGACGAGAGGCGCATGCCGTGACCTACCCCCGCGACCTCGTCGGCTACGGCCGCAGCCCGCCCCATCCGCATTGGCCGAACGACGCGCGGATCGCGGTGCAGATCGTGCTCAACTACGAGGAAGGCGGCGAGAACTGCATCCTCCACGGCGATCCGGCCTCGGAGGCGTTCCTGTCCGAGCTCGTCGGCGCGCAGCCCTGGCCGGGCCAGCGCCACATGAGCATGGAATCCCTGTTCGAATACGGCTCCCGCGCCGCGTTCTGGCGCCTGTGGCGGCTGTTCCAGGCCAGAGGCGTCACCGTCACCGTGTTCGGCGTCGCCACGGCGCTCGCCCGCCATCCCGACATCGCCGCGGCAATGAAGGAAGCGGAGTGGGAGATCGCCTGCCACGGCCTCAAGTGGATCGACTACCGCGACTTCACCCGTGCGCAGGAGAAGGCGCACATGGACGAGGCGATCCGCATCCACACCGAGGTCACCGGGGAACGCCCGCTGGGCTGGTATACCGGCCGCTCCTCGCCCCACACCCTCGACCTCGGGATCGAGGCCGGCTTCACCTATCTGGCCGATTCCTACGCCGACGACCTGCCCTACTGGATCACCGAGCCGAGCGGGCGCGGGCTCGTCGTGCCCTACACGCTCGATGCCAACGACATGCGCTGTGTGGCCGCCCAGGGCTTCAACACCGGCGACCACTTCGCGACCTATCTCTGCGACACCTTCGATGCGCTCTACGCCGAGGGGGCGACCGCGCCCAAGATGATGTCGGTGGGCCTGCATTGCCGCCTGATCGGCCGCCCGGGGCGAATCGGCGCGCTGATCCGCTTCCTCGACCACGTCGCCGCACACGAGGACGTCTGGGTGGCGCGCCGGATCGACATCGCCCGGCATTGGATCGCCCGTCACCCGCCGGCTTGACCGGCCCGTTTCCTGCTCAAGCTCAGACCGACATCTGCCTGGAGTTTCCCCATGACGACGATTTCCATCGACGGCCGCACGCTCGCCGGGCCGGACGTCGTCGCGGTAGCCCGTCCCGATGGCGGCGGGGCCCGCGCGCGCACCGCGATCGAGCCGGAGGCACGCACCAGGATGGAGGCGGCCCGCACCTATATCGACGCGCACTTCATGACCGACGATGCGCCGCTGATGTACTCGTTCAACACCGGGGTCGGCCTGTTCAAGGACCAGCGCGTGCGCATGTCCGACATGCAGGAATACCAGCGCCGGACGGTCTACGCCCACGCCACGGGCGTCGGCGAACCGTTCGATGCCGAGGTGGTGCGCGCCACCATGCTGCTGCGCGCCAACGCCTTCGCGTCGAACTATTCCGGTCCGCGCATCGCCGTGGTCGAGCGGTTGCTCGCCTGCCTGGACGCCGGCCTCGTGCCGGTGATCCCGCAGAAGGGATCGGTCGGCGCCTCCGGGGACCTCGCCCCCTTGGCCCATCTCGCCGGCGCCGTCTGCGGTTTCGCGGAGGCCGAGATGGTCTACGAGGGCAAGCGCCTGCCCGCCCGCGAGGCCCTGGCGCTGGCCGGGCTGGAGCCCGAATTCCCGCTGGAGGCCAAGGACGCCTCGGCCCTGATCAACGGCTCGACCGTCTCCCTGGCGCTGGGCGTGCTGGCGCTGGAGGATGCGAAGAACCTCTTGAAGCATGCCGACATCGCGCTCTCGCTGACCCTCGAATGCCTGCGCGCCGAGACCGCGGCCTTCGATCCGCGCCTGCACGCCGCCCGGCCGCACAAGGGCCAGGCTGCGAGCGCCCGCAACGTGCTGCGCCTGCTGGAGGGCTCGCAGCGCTGCACCGAATCAGCCCGCCACACCCTGTTCCCGGACGAAGCGCGGGCAGCCGGCACCGCGCCGCCGCCACGGGTGCAGGACGTCTATTCCCTGCGCTGCGCCCCCCAGGTCCACGGGCCGGTGCGCGAGGCTTTGGCCTATATCGGCGGCATCATCGGCACCGAGATCAACTCCGCCACCGACAACCCGCTGATTTTCGACGACGGGGAGGGCGGCTATGCCTGCATCTCGGGCGGGCACTTCCACGGCCAGTACGTGGCCCAGGCCATGGATCTCTTGAGCATCGCGATCACCGATCTCGGCTCGATCAGCGAGCGGCGGCTGTTCCGCCTGATCGACCCGACACTGAGCTACGGCCTGCCGCGCAACCTGCTCGCCGGCAAGAAGGGGCTGAACACCGGGTTCGCCACTGTGCAATGCACCCTCTCGGCGCTGGTGATGGAGAACCGCACCCTGTCGAGCCCGGGCTCGGTCGATTCGATCCCGGGCAAGTCCAACGCCGAGGACCACGTCTCGAACTCGACCTGGTGCGGGCGCAAGGCTCGAACGATCGTGGAGAACGCCGAGCAGATCGTGGCCGGCGAGATGCTGATGGCGGCACAGGCTCTCAGCCTCGTTGCCGACCTCGCCAAGGACCATCCGATCGGCAGGGGCACGCAGGCCGCCTTCGACGCGATCCGCGCGGTGATCCCGCCGGCCCTCGACGGCGACCGCTGGTACCACACCGAGATGGTAGACGCCTTGGCGCTCCTGCGTTCGGGCGCCGTCGTCGCGGCAGTGGAGGCGGCACTGGGCGAACTGGAATAGGCCGAAGGCCTGCCGCAAGGCGAACGACGTCGTGACGTCGGGTTGATGCGTTAACGATTTGTTAACCATTCGCTTCGACCTTCCCAGGAAGCGAACGGCTTGTCGGCGAGGACGTCTGCCATGCGTCCCGAGAGTCGTCTGACGATCCCCTCCCGGATGCCGGGTTCTGCCGACGGCTCCGGCGCGACCGTGCTGAATGGCGGGCTCGGTGCTTCGGCCGGCGGGAGGTTCGGCCCGTCGCTGCGGTTCGACATCCCGTCGCTCAGGCTGGTCCTGGCCCTGGTGCTCGGCGCACTCGGGCTCGCCTCGGCCCTTCTGCTCACCACCCTCGTCACCCGCGAAGCCACCGCGCGGCTCGAGGTCGAGATCGCCGCCCAGCTCGAGGAACTGGCCGGTCACATGGCCCGGACCCTCGACCACGGGATGTTCGAGCGCTGGCGCGACATCGAGATCGTGGCGTCCAACGACATGCTGCGCGATCCGGCAGTGCCGCTCGGCGCCAAGCGCACGATGCTGCAGCGCCTGCAGCAGACCTATCCGCTGTACTCGATCGTCGGGCTCATCAGCCCGGAAGGCCGCATCCTGGCCACCAGCAATGGGTTGATCGAGGGCGCGGACGTGTCCCGCCGGGGGTATTTCCTCGACGGCCGCAAAGGTCCCTTCATCGGCGATGTCCATGAAGCGCTGCTGCTGGCCTCGTTGCTGCCGCAGGCGGCGGGCGAGCCCCTGCGCCTCGTCGACATCGCGTCCCCGGTGCTCGGGGCCGACGGCGGCCTCACGGGCGTGGTCGTGGCCCACCTCAACTGGAGCTGGGCACGGGAGGTGGCGCGCTCCTTCACGCTGTCCCTGAAAGGACGGAGAGAGGGCGCGCAGATCCTCGTTCTCGCCCGGGACGGCACCGTCCTGATCGGGCCGCCCGCACTCGAGGGCCGGGCGATCCCGGCGACGCTGCAAGCCTCCCTCGCATCGGCAAGGGAGCAAGACGGCAGCATCGTCGCCGACTGGCCCGACAGCGAGGAGGCCTACGTCACCGCCGTCCAGCCGACGCAGGGCTACCGCACCTATCCGGGTCTCGGCTGGACCGTCGTGGTGCGCCACAGGGCCGACCGCGCCCTTGCGTCGGTGGCCGACCTCCAGTGGAACCTCCTGGTCTTCGGCTCCCTCGTCGCCTGCCTGGCGGCGTGCCTCGCCTGGGTCCTGGCCGGCCGGCTCGCGCGGCCGCTCTGCGACCTCGCCGGGGCGGCGGTGGCGCTCGGCCGCGACGAGCCGCTGCCGGCTCTGCCGCGCTCCATGGTCAAGGAAGGCCGGGCGGTGGCCGAGGCCCTGGTCGCGGCCTCGGCGGAGCTGCGCCGACGCGACGTCGCCCGCGGTCTCCTCGTCGACGAGCTCAACCACCGGGTCAAGAACACCCTCGCCACGGTGCAGTCCCTCGCCGGACAGAGCCTCAAGCTCCTCACCGGCGAGGCGGCCGGGAAGGCGCGCGCGACGTTCGAGGCCAGGCTCCTCGCCCTGGCCCGCGCCCACGATGTCCTCACCCGGGAGAACTGGGCCAGCGCCGACCTGCACGACGTCGTCGCGGAGGTGATCCGCCCTTATGGCGAGGGCGGCGTCACCCGGTTCACGGTCCAGGGACCGCATGTCCGCCTCCTGCCGCGGACCGCGCTCGCCCTGAGCATGGCCCTGCACGAACTCTGCACCAACGCGGCGAAGTACGGGGCGCTCTCGACCGCGGAGGGCGTCGTCGAGATCCGCTGGCACGTGGAGGACGACGCGGACGGCCCGCAACTCGCGCTCGTCTGGCAGGAGCGCGGCGGCCCGCCGGTCACGCCGCCCGACCGGCGCGGGTTCGGCTCGCGCCTGATCGAGCGCGGGCTCGCATCCGAGCTGCGCGGGACGACGCAGATCCGGTTCGAGCACGCGGGCGTGTGCTGCGCGGTGACGGCCTCGCTGGGCGCCGTCCCGGCCTGACGTCGTCGCGGACGGCGAAGCGGCCGGTCGCGGCGCAACGCTGGACCCGGCGCGAACAAATCCGGGATAAGAGCCGCCAGCGCGGTCCCGCCGCGCCGTGGGAGGAACCCGTGCCGTGGCCGCAGACGCACCCAAGCCCTCCGAGCGTCGCCGCCGCAAGGACGGCGAGGCCCGGCGCGAGGCGATCCTCGATGCGGGGCTCGCGGTGTTCTCCGGCGTCGGCCTCCACGGCGCCAGCGTCGAGCAGCTGGCAGAGAAGGCGGGCCTCTCGAAGACCAACCTGCTCTACTACTTCCCCTCAAAGGAGGCGCTCTACCTCGCGGTGCTGCGCAGGGTGCTCGAGATCTGGCTCGACCCGCTCCAGGCGCTCGATGCCCAGAGCGAGCCGGCCGATGCGCTCCGCGCCTATATCCGCACCAAGCTCACCCTTTCGCGCGACGCCCCCCAGGCCTCGCGCCTGTTCTGCCTCGAGATCGTCCAGGGGGCGCCGCTGCTGCGCGCCGAGCTCGAAGGCCCCCTGCGCCGCCTCGTCGACGCCAAGGCGGCGATCCTCTCGGGCTGGATCGCGCAGGGCCGGATCGGCGCCCACGACCCCCATCACCTCGTCTTCTCGATCTGGGCGATCACGCAGCACTATGCCGACTTCGCCGTGCAGGTCGACGCGATCACCGGCCGGGGCCTCGACGACCCGCATTTCTTCGAGCGGACGGTGGCGAGCACGCAAGACCTGATTCTGGGCGGGCTCGGATTGCGCTGAGCGCCGGGCGATCGAATCCCGCAGCCGAATTGAGCAATCCCCGCCGCTCGCGGAGGCAAAGCGAAGAGAGTTTGTGCAGACGGCCGGAATCAGCCCGTTGGAGTTTGACCGTTTGGTCCAGTTCGATATCGTAACCCAACCGAACTCCTCCGAACACCGGGGCTGCCATGAACGTGGGCGTCTTCATCCCGATCGGGAACAATGGCTGGCTCCTCTCGGAGAACGCCCCGCAATACAAACCGAGTTTCGAACTGAACAAGCAGGTGGTGCTGCGCGCCGAGCATTACGGCCTCGATTTCGCGCTCTCGATGATCAAGCTGCGGGGATTCGGCGGCAAGACCGAGTTCTGGGACCACAACCTCGAATCGTTCACGCTGATGGCGGGGCTCGCCGCCGTCACCAGCCGGATCAAGCTGTTCGCCACCGCCGCGACCCTGTGCATGCCCCCCGCCATCACCGCCCGCATGGCCTCGACCATCGACTCGATCTCGGGCGGGCGCTTCGGCCTCAACCTCGTCACCGGCTGGCAGCGGCCGGAATACTCGCAGATGGGCCTCTGGCCCGGCGACGAGTATTTCGCGAGGCGTTACGAGTATTTGGGAGAATATGCTCAAGTGCTGCGTGACCTTTGGGAGACGGGCGTCTGCGATCTCAAGGGCGAGTTCTTCCAGATGGACGATTGCCGCCTGAGCCCGCGGCCGCAGGCCGACATGAAGATCATCTGCGCCGGGCAGAGCTCGGCCGGCATGGCCTTCACGGCGAAATATGCCGACTACAACTTCTGCTTCGGCAAGGGCGTCAACACCCCCACGGCCTTTGCTCCCACGGTGGAGCGGCTGGAGGCCGCCAAGGCCGAGACCGGACGCGACGTCTCCTCCTACGTCCTGTTCATGATCATCGCCGACGAGACCGACGAGGCCGCCCGCTCCACCTGGGAGCACTACAAGGCCGGCGCCGACGGGGAGGCGATCGCCTGGCTCGGGGTCCAGGGAGCGGCCGACACCAAGTCCGGCGCCGACACCAATGTCCGCCAGATGGTCGACCCGACCTCGGCGGTGAACATCAACATGGGCACGCTGGTCGGCTCCTATGCGGAGGTCGCGCGCATGCTCGACGAGATCGCCACCGTGCCGGGCACCGAGGGCGTGCTCCTGGTGTTCGACGATTTCCTGAAGGGGATCGAGGATTTTGGCACCCGCATCCAGCCGCTGATGCAATCGCGCCAGCACCTGTCGCAGGACGGTGCGGCCATGGCGCGAGCCGGCGCCGCCATGACGAAGGTGGCGTGATGCCGGCCGGGTACCACGACCCGCGCGGGCGCCACGGCGGAATCACCCTCTCGGCGCGCCCCGAACCGATCGCCTTCGATGCGGACGCTACCGCCCTCATCGTCGTCGACATGCAGAACGCCTACGCGACGAAGGGCGGCTACCTCGACCTCGCCGGCTTCGACGTCTCGGCGACCGGGCGGGTGATCGACCGGATCGCGCAGGCCGTGGCCGCCGCGCGCGGGGCCGGCATCCGGGTGATCTGGTTCCAGAACGGCTGGGACGCAGACTACGTCGAGGCGGGCGGCCCCGGCTCGCCGAACTGGCACAAGTCGAACGCCCTCAAGACCATGCGGGCTCGCCCGGAGATGAACGAGCGGCTGCTCGCCAAGGGTACCTGGGACTACGCGCTGGTCGACGCGCTCAAGCCGGAGCCCGGCGACATCGTGCTCCCGAAACCCCGCTACAGCGGGTTCTACAACACCGCGCTCGACAGCATGCTGCGGGCACGTGGCATCCGCACCCTGGTCTTCACCGGCATCGCCACCAACGTCTGCGTGGAATCGACCCTGCGCGACGGCTTCTTCCTCGAATATTTCGGCATCGTCCTCGCCGACGCGACCCATCAGGCCGGCCCGGACAGCCTGCAGGCGGGGGCGCTCGCCAACATCGAGACCTTCTTCGGCTGGGTGTCGGACGTGGCGGCGTTCGAGGCGGCGTTGAGCGGGGCGGAGGCGGAATAGGAACTCGCGTCACCTTTGGTCATCCCGGGGCTGCGAAGCAGAGCCCGGGATGACCAGAGTGGTTTGGAGACACGGGCGCGGCGGTCGAGTGGATCGGTGCCGCCCTTCGAGGAGCACCCGACACCATGCCCAAGACCGTGATCATCCCTCCCGGCACCGGCAAGCCGCTCGCCCCCTACGTCCCGGGCACGCTCGCCGATGGGGTGCTCTACGTCTCGGGCACCCTGCCGCTCGACGCAGACGCCAACGTCGTGCATGTCGGCGACGCCTCGGCCCAGACCAGGCACGTGCTCGAGACCATCAAAGGTGTCGTCGAGGCCGCGGGCGGCACCATGGACGACGTCACCTTCAACCACATCTTCCTGAAGGACTGGGCCGATTACGCCGCGATGAACGCCGTCTATGCGAGCTACTTTCCGGGCGAGAAGCCGGCGCGCTACTGCATCCAGTGCGGCCTCGTGAAGCCCGACGCCCTCGTCGAGATCGCCTCGGTCGCCCATCTCGGGACGTCCTGAGATCGTGGCGGCAGCGATCCACCACGAGGTCCACGGCTCGGGCGGCCGCACGGTGCTGCTGTCGTCGGGCTTGGGCGGATCAGCAGGGTACTTCGCGCCGCAGATCCCGGCGCTGGCGGAGCGGTTCCGCGTGGTCGCCTACGACCACCGCGGCACAGGCCGCTCGCCGGGCGCGCTGGAGCCGGGCCACGACATCGCGGCGATGGCACACGATGCGCTCGGCGTGCTCGATGCCCTCGACATCGCCGCCTGCGACGTCGTCGGCCACGCGCTCGGCGGGCTGATCGGGCTGCAAATGGCGCTCATCGCTCCTGAGCGCGTCGGCCGCCTCGTCGTCGTCAACGGCTGGGCCAGGACAGACTCTGCGACGAAGCGCTGCTTTGCCGCCCGCAAGGCCTTGCTCAGCCATGTCGGCCCGGAGGCCTACGTGAGGGCGCAGGCGATCTTTCTCTATCCGGCGCCCTGGCTCTCGCAGAACGCGGACCGGGTCGCTGCCGACGAGGCCCATGCCCTCGCGCATTTTCCGGGGGCCGCCAACACGCTGGCCCGGATCGCGGCGATCGAGGCCTTCGATTTGTCGGACCGGCTGGGTGAGATCGCCGCCGAGACCCTGGCGATGGCGGCCCGGGACGACGTGCTGGTGCCGTGGACGTGCTCGCGGGACCTCGCCGGGGGGCTGCCCGATGCCCATCTCGACCTTGCACCGAGCGGCGGTCACGCCCACAGCGTGACGGAGGCGCCCGCCTTCACCGCTCGCCTCCTCGACTTCCTGGCCACGCGCCGATGATTCCCAAGGCCGCCATGACCGCGACGACCACGACGGAGCCGGTGGAGGCCGGCCCCTATCGGGAGGCGATGGCGCGGCTCGCCAGCGCCGTCCACCTCGTGACCACGCAAGGCGCCGGGGGAAGGGCGGGCTTCACCGCCACGGCCGTGTGCAGCGTCAGCGACGCGCCGCCGACGCTGCTGGTCTGCCTCAACCGCGGCTCCTCGGCCTACGACGCCTTCAGCCGCAACGATGCCCTGTGCGTCAACACCCTGACGGCCGAGCAGGCGGCGGTGGCGGGCGCTTTCGGCGGGCGCACAGCCATGGACGAGCGCTTCGCCTCAGCCAGCTGGGGCACCCTCGCCACCGGCGCGCCGGTGCTCGACGGGGCGCTCGCGGCCTTCGATTGCCGCATCGTCGGCCGCACCAGCGTCGGCAGCCACGACGTGCTGATCTGCGCGGTCGAGGCCCTGGCCGAGCCGGGGGAGGGGGAGGGGCTCGTCTACGCGGCACGGCGGTATCATGCGGTGCCGCTGGTGGCGGATGGCTCCGAGACGGTGGAGCCGCTGCGCCGGCTGGCGTGAGACGCGGGAATCCCCTCCCCCTTGCGGGCAGGGGTTAGGGGTGGGGGTAGTTCCGCTTGCCTCCGCAGCCGGGTCACCCAGCCAGCCCGATCTCCAACTCCTCCCCGCAAGGGGGAGTCGAGTGCGTCGTGCCCACCCTTGTCGCGCCCCGGCCGATGCTGCAAAGCGTCCTCGCCTGAACGCGAACCGAGCCGCCCATGCACGACATCCGCGCCGTCCGTGAGAATCCGGACGCTTTCGACCTCGCCCTGAAGCGGCGCGGGCTCGACCCGCTTGCCGCCGAGCTGATCGGGCTGGACGATGTCCGCAAGACCGCGGTCTCGGGGGCTCAAGCCAACCAGGAGCGGCGCAACGCGCTCTCGAGGGAGGTCGGGGCGGCCAAGAAGGCGAGGGACGAAGCGCGCGCGGCCGAACTCATGGCCGAGGTGGTGCGGCTCAAGGACGAGGCACCGGCCCTGGAAGCGGCGCAGGCCGAAGCGGGGAGGGTGCTCGACGACCGGCTCGCCGCCATCCCCAACAGCCCGAACCCGGAGGTGCCCGAGGGTGCCGACGAGCACGGCAACGTCGAGTACCGCCGCTTCGAGGCACCGCGCCCGCAGCTTGCGACCGGCCGGCAGCATTTCGAGCTCGGCGAGGCCTCGGGCCTGATGGATTTCGAGGCGGCCTCGCGGATGTCGGGCGCGCGCTTCGTGGTGCTCAAGGGCCAGCTCGCGCGGCTGGAACGGGCGCTCGGGCAGTTCATGCTCGACCTGCATACGGGCGAGCATGGCTACACGGAGGTGGCGCCGCCGATCCTCGTGCGGGACGAGGCGATGTTCGGGACGGCCCAGTTGCCGAAGTTTCGGGATGACCAGTTTCGGGCAGGCGAGGAATTCTGGCTCATCCCCACGGCCGAAGTCCCCCTCACCAACCTCGTCCGCGAATCCATCCTCGCGGAAGACGAACTCCCGCTCCGGTTTACCGCCCTCACCCCGTGCTTCCGGGCCGAGGCCGGGTCGGCCGGGCGCGACACCCGCGGGATGCTGCGCCAGCACCAGTTCAACAAGGTCGAGCTCGTTTCCATCACGGCGCCGGACCAGTCGGCAGCCGAGCACGAGCGCATGCTCGGCTCGGCCGAAGCCGTGCTGAAGAAGCTCGACCTGCCCTACCGCGTCATGACGTTGTGTGCCGGCGACATGGGTTTTGCATCCCGGAAGACCTACGACATCGAGGTCTGGATGCCGGGGCAGGAGACATTCCGGGAAATCTCGTCCTGCTCGGTCTGCGGCGACTTCCAGGCGCGGCGGATGAACGCGCGCTACCGCCCCAAGGAGGGCAAGGGCGCGTCTTTCGTCCATACCCTCAACGGGTCGGGCGTGGCAGTGGGGCGCGCCCTGATCGCCGTGATGGAGAACTACCAGAACCCGGACGGCAGCATCACCGTCCCGTCGGTGCTGAAATCCTATATGGGCGGGATCGAACGAATCGAAGGACACAAGGCCTGATGCGCATTCTCGTCACCAACGACGACGGCATTCACGCGCCGGGGCTCGAGACCCTGGAGGGCATCGCGCGGTCGCTGTCCGACGACGTCTGGGTGGTGGCGCCCGAGAGCGACCAGTCCGGCGTCTCGCACTCGCTCTCGCTCAACGACCCGCTGCGCCTGCGCGAGATCGCCGACAAGCGCTTCGCCGTGAAAGGCACGCCGTCCGATTGCGTGATCATGGGGGTGCGCCACATCCTCAAGGACCATGGCCCGGACCTCGTCCTGTCCGGGGTCAACCGCGGCCAGAACGTCGCCGAGGACGTGACCTATTCGGGCACCATCGCGGCGGCGATGGAGGGCACCATCCTCAACGTGAAGTCGATCGCGCTGAGCCAGGCCTACGGGGCCGGGGGACGCGGAGCGATCAAATGGGCCTGCGCCGCCGCGCACGGGCCGGCGGTGGTCAGGAAGATCCTGGAGACCGGGATCGAGCCCGGGATCGTCGTCAACGTCAATTTCCCCGATTGCGAGCCCGAGGAGGTCCGGGGCATCGCGGTCGCCGCGCAGGGGTTCCGCAACCAGGCGCTGCTCGCCATCGACGCCCGCCAGGACGGGCGCGGCAACCCGTATTTCTGGCTGGCCTTCGCCAAGGCGCGGTTCGAGCCGGGCCTCGGCACCGACCTCAAGGCCATCGCCGAGAACCGCATCTCGGTGACCCCCTTGCGCCTCGACCTGACCGACGAGCCGACCCTGACCCGCTTCGCCCTGGCCTTCGAAGTGTAATCGGAGCCGCGCCCGTGACGACCGGCGACGAGGCCGGCGCCATCGAGGACGCGGCCTTCGTGCTCGCGATGCGCGGGCACGGGGTCCGCGACACCGCGGTGCTGCGCGCGATGGAGCGGGTGCCGCGCGAGCGCTTCGCGCCGCGACACCACCGCCATCTCGCGCGACGCGACATCGCCCTGCCGCTCGCCTGCGGCCAGACCATGACCGCCCCCACCGCCATCGCGGCGATGCTGACGGCGCTCGGCCTTCAGCCGGGAGGGCGCGTTCTCGAGGTCGGCACCGGCTCGGGCTACGTCACGGCGCTGCTGGTGAGCCTCGGCGCGGGCCAGGTCCTTAGCATCGAGCGCTACGCCACCCTCGGTGAGGACGCGAGGGAGCGGCTCTCGGTGGACCGCCTGGACGCGGCCGAGGTCGAGATCGGCAACGGCCTGTCGGGGAACGGCCTTTCGAATCGGGCGCCATTCGACCGCATCCTCGTCAACGGCGCCTGCCCGGCGCTGCCCGAGGCCCTCCTGGACAGGCTGGCGACCGGCGGGCGCCTCGTCGGCGTGATCGGCCGGCCCGAGAGCCGCCGCCTCATCGTGGTCGAGCGCGGCCCCGACGGACCCTTTGTCCATCGCCTCGGCGCCGGGCTTAGGTTGGCCCCGCTCACCCCCGGACGGGCCGCGATCCTGTAGTCCGACCCGAGCGCTGCGGAAACGTGGTGAACGGGAACGGTTGCTTAACCTCAATCCCCCTTAACTGAGGTCATCAAGTTGCGTCAGGCTAACGGGTGCGTCGATGCGGGTTCGCGGGACTGGTAGAGGGTTGAAGACGCTGTCGCGCTTCGCGCTCATCGGAGTGATCGGCGGCGGAGCCGCCGCCTGCTCCTCGGATGCGTCGAGGCTGGGGGACCCCTTCGGGAACCCGTTCTCGGCCTCCACGAGCGAGCCGGCCGCCACCGGCAGCCTGCCCGAGGAAGGGCGCAGCGCCCCGATCCGGACCGGACGGGTCGATTCGGAAGCGCTCGGCTCGCCAACAGCGCGGATGTCGCCGCGCCCCAGTGCGACGGCCGCCGCAGCCCCGATGACGCCGGCGACGCGCGTCGCCTCCACGGAGCCGGCCGGCATGGCCTCGGGCATGAACCCCGATGCCGGGCGGACGATGACGACCCGCGCCGCCGCCCCGCCGATGACGATCGCCCCGAAGGCGGCCGACAAGGCCGCGGAGAAGCGTGCCGCCGAGGCCGCCCGCAAGGCAGCCGAGGCCGAGAAGCAGGCCGACGCCAAGAGGGCGGCGGAAGCCAGCAAGCTCGCCGAAGAGCGGAAGCTCGCGGACGCTCGCAAGCTCGTCGCAGAGAGGAAGCTTGCCGAGGCGAAGTCGCAGAAGGAGGCCGAGGCCGCCAAGAAGCACGTGCGGCCGGGCCAGACCCTCGCGAAGGCGGAGGTGAAGGCCGAAAAGCCGGTCCGCAAGATCGAGATCAAGGCAGACGCCAAGGCCGAACCCAAGGGCGAGAAGCCCGATGCCAAGGCGAAGGCCGAGGCTGCCCGCAAGGCGTCAGAGGCCGAGGCCAAGCTCGCCCGCGCCGAGGCGGCGAAGGAAGCGGCCAAGGAGGCTTCGAAGGAAGCCGCCAAGAAGGCCGCCGAGACCAAGGCCGCGGAGGCCGCCGCCAAGGCAGCACCCGTGAAGGTGGCCGCCTTGGCTCCGGAGAAGGTCGAGCCCGCCTCGACCGGCTCGGTCGCCCCGGCCGCACCGGACCAATCGTTCCGCTGGCCCGCCAAGGGCCGCGTCATCGCCGGATACGGCTCGTCGGGCAACGAGGGCATCAACATCGCGATGCCCGAGGGCACGCCGGTGAAGGCCGCCGAGGACGGCACCGTCGCCTATGCGGGCTCCGACGTGAAGGGCTACGGCAAGCTCGTCCTGGTGCGCCACTCCAACGGCTACGTCTCGGCCTACGCCCATAACGGCGAGCTCGACGTTCGCCCCGGCGAGAAAGTGAAGCGCGGCCAGACCATCGCCAAGTCCGGCGCCTCGGGCAACGTGACCTCGCCTCAGCTCCACTTCGAGATCCGCAAGGGCGCGACCCCGGTCGACCCGATGCCGCATCTCGCGAGCAACTGAACCCCGGCCCACGTCAGCAGGCTGGAAAAACGAGGACGCCTCCGAACGGACCCGTTCGGAGGCTTCTTGCTGTCGGGACCGCTATGGCTCGCGCCCGACGGCGGCCCTAATCTTCGTCATCGTCCTCGTCCTCGTCGCGGGATCGGCGCTCGTCACCGCGGCGATCGGAACGGTCGCCGTATCCGAAGCGACGGTCGCCGTAGCCGTCATCGTCCCGGCGATAGCGGCGCTGGCCGTAGCGGCTCCCGCGGTCGTCTTCATCGCCGACCAGTGTGATGACCCGCGTCGTGACGCCGTTCGACGTGGTCGTGCTGGTGTTCGACGAGGTGTTGCCGGCCCAGACGGACGTCGCCGTCAGAAGGGTCAGGGTGGTACAGGCGAGAAACCGTTTCACGGTCAGGACCTCCTCGGTCAGGTATCGTGACGGGAGATCACCACGGCGCGGATGAACGGCCCCTGAGCCCTCTTCAGTCCAGCCGTTGCCCGAGCCGTCCGGCGAGATCCTGGATGTACTGGAAGGCGGCGCGGCCCGAGCGCGAGCCCCGGGTCACGGCCCATTCCAGCGCCTCGGCGCGCACGGTCGTCGGATCGGCCTTGAGATCGTGGCGCGCCACGTAAGTATCGATCATGGCGAGGTATTCGTCCTGGCTGCATTTGTGGAAGCCGAGCCAGAGGCCGAAGCGGTCCGACAGCGAGACCTTCTCCTCCACGGCCTCGCCGGGATTGATCGCGGTGGAGCGCTCGTTCTCCATCATTTCGCGGGCGAGCAGGTGGCGCCTATTGGAGGTCGCGTAGAAGAGGACGTTCTCCGGCCGTCCCTCGATGCCGCCGTCGAGCGCCGTCTTGAGCGACTTGTACGAAGTGTCGTCGCCATCGAAGGAGAGATCGTCGCAGAACACGATCCACCGGTGCGGGTCGGCGCGAAGGGTGGCCATCAGGTCCGGCAGCGCCTCGATGTCCTCGCGATGGATCTCCACGAGCTTGAGCGGCCGCTCCCCGCCCGAGCGCGTCGCGTTGATCTCGGCCTGCACTGCCTTGACGAGCGACGACTTGCCCATGCCGCGCGCCCCCCAGAGCAGGGCGTTGTTGGCGGGCAGGCCGTTGGCGAAGCGCGTCGTGTTGGCGAGCAGCGTGTCGCGTGCCCGGTCGATGCCGGTGAGGAGCCCCATCGCGACGCGGTTGACCTTGGGAACGGGGATCAGCCGCCGCTCGGGCCCCCACAGGAACGCGTCGGCGACGGTCAGGTTCGGCGAAGCCGCGGCGGCGGGGGCCGCACGCTCGAGGGCTGCGGCGATGCGCTCGAGCAGCGGAAGGATCGCATCGCGAAGGTCGGTCGGGGGGAGGGCGGTCATATCGGTCGTCCTGACGCGTCGAGAGCGGCCTCCATAACGGCTCGACACCGGGAAATCACTGCGGCGATCACGAGATCGGGCACCCCAGGCGCCCTCGCCGCAGCCGGGCGGCGTTGCTTTCGGGTCGCCCGTGGCTATAGTCCGCGCGCTTTTTGACAAGCCCGGCGGCGCCGTGAAGGCGGGCCGGGCTTGCGTCGCTTTTTGCGGACGCCCCGCATTTCGGCAGACGTCCCGCACCCAGAAGGAGTATCGCGTGTGATCACCCCCGCCTTCGCACAAGCGGCCGGCCCCGCTGCTGGCGGAGCGGACATCGCCTTGCAGGTGGTGCCGTTCGTCCTCATCTTCGTGATCATGTACTTCCTGATCCTCCGCCCGCAGCAGCGCCGCGTGAAGGAGCATCAGAGCATGGTCAAGAACGTGCGCCGCGACGATACCGTCGTCACCACCGGCGGCATCGTCGGCCGCGTCACCAAGGTCGCGGACGAGGCCTCCGAGCTCGAGGTCGAGATCGCTCCGAACGTGCGCGTCAAGGTCGTCCGCACGATGATCGCGGAAGTCCGCGTCAAGGGCGCCCCGGTCAAGGCAGCATAAAGCCTTGCCTTAGCATGCCGGCGCAAAAGTCGGCATGAGAACAAGAAACGGAAAACGGCGGATGCTACGCTTCTCGAGAACCAAGATCGTCACGACCCTCGCGATCATCCTGATCGGGCTGAGTCTGGCCGTGCCGAGCTTCTTCTCGCCCGAGCAGCGCAGGGGCTTCATGGCCTCCCTTCCGGGCTGGTTCCCGAGCTGGATCGTCCCGACCCGGGCGATCGTGCTCGGGCTGGATCTCCAGGGCGGCTCGCAGATCCTGCTCGAGATCGACCAGAACGACCTCCTGCGGTCCCAGACCACGGGCCTGCGCGACGACGTCCGCCGGATCCTGCGAGAGGCTGGCGTGACGCCGGAGGGCGGCATCCAGCTCATCCCGCGCGGCGTGCAGGTGCGAGTCTCGGACCCGGCCAACCGCGCCAAGGTCCTGCCGAAGTTCCGCGAGCTGTCCCAGCCGGTCTCGAACGCCCTCGTCAGCCAGTCCGGCGGGCAGACGCTGGAGGTCGGCGACCGGCAGGACGGCCTCGTCCAGCTCACCCTGACCGAAGCCGGGCTGACCGACCGGACCCGCCGGGCCGTGACGCAGGCCATCGAGGTCATCCGCCGCCGCATCGATTTCGGCGGCACCAAGGAGCCCTCGATCCAGCAGCAGGGGGCCGACCGCATCCTGGTGCAGGTGCCCGGTCTGCAGGACCCGCAGCTCCTCGAACAGCAGCTCGGCAAGACCGCGAAGCTCGAATTCCGCATGCTCGCCGATTCGCCCTCGGGCGACGTCGACCTCCTGCCTTCCAAGGACGAGGCTGGCGCGCGGGTGCCGGTCGAGCGCCGGATCATGGCCGATGGCGGCGATCTCACCGACGCGCAGCCCGCCTTCGACCAGCAGACGCAAGAGCCGATGGTGAGCTTCAAGTTCAACCTGAAGGGCGCTCAGCGCTTCGGTCAGGCGACGTCGGAGAATGTCGGCCGCCGCATGGCGATCGTCCTCGACAACGAGGTGGTCTCGGCCCCGCGCATCAACACGCCGATCACCGGCGGCTCCGGCCAGATCACCGGCAACTTTACCGTCAGCCAAGCCAACGACCTCTCGGTGCTGCTGCGCGCCGGTGCCCTGCCGGCCAAGCTCACCGTGGTCGAGCGCCGCGTCGTCGGACCTGGCCTCGGCCGCGATTCCATCCAGGCCGGCAAGTGGGCGACGCTGGCCGCCGGCGTGCTCGTCATCGCCTTCATGTTCGCGACCTACGGGGTGTTCGGCTTCTTCGCCAACATCGCGCTCATCGTCCATGTCGGCCTCATCCTCGGCCTGATGTCGGTGCTGGAAGCAACCATGACCCTGCCGGGCATTGCCGGCATCGTGCTCACCATCGGCACGGCGGTGGATTCCAACGTGCTCATCTACGAGCGCGTGCGCGAGGAGGTTAGGGCCGGGCGCTCCATCGTCTCGGCGCTTCAGGCGGGCTTCGACAAGGCGTTCGCCACCATCATCGATTCGAACTCGACCATGGCGATCGCCGCCGTGATCCTGTTCTTCCTCGGCTCCGGCCCGGTGAAGGGCTTCGCCGTGGTGTTCATCCTCGGCATCCTCACCACCGTCATCACCGCCGTCACCCTGACGCGCATGATGATCGCGCTGTGGTACAATTACGCTCGGCCGAAGGCCTTACCGTTCTAGGACGGGATTGCCGTTCCAGGACGGAGCTGCCGTTCTGGAACGGATTTGCCGTTCCGCACGCGGGCGCTACGCCCCATTGATGGAGGAGGGGCGCCGCCCACATCCTCACTGATAGATTCGAGACCGACCATGCGCCTGCTCCGCCTCTGGCCCGACCAATCGCATTTCGACTTCATGCGGTTCCGGCGCTTCACGTTCCCGCTCTCGGCATTCATGTCGGTGGCGACGGTGGTGCTGTTCATGACGATCGGTCTGAATTTCGGCATCGATTTCAAGGGCGGTACCCTGGTCGAGCTCCAGGCCAAGAGCGGTCAGGCCGATGTCGGAACCGTGCGCCACACCGCCAACGGATTCGGATTCGGCGAGACGGAGGTCCAGGAACTCGGCGGCCAGGGCAACATCCTTGTGCGGTTTCCGCTCCAGCCCGGTGAGCAGGGCCAGACCGCGGTGATGCAGAAGGCCCACGCGGCCTTCGACAACGACTTCGAGTTTCGCCGCACCGAGACCGTGGGACCGCGCGTCTCGGGCGAGCTCGTGCAATCGGGCACCATCGGTGTCGTGCTCTCGGTGGTGGCGGTGCTGCTCTACCTCTGGTTCCGGTTCGAGCGCGAGCTGGCGCTCGGCGCCATCGTGGGCACCCTCCACGACATCGTGCTGACGCTGGGCATCTTCGTGATCAGCCGCATCGAGTTCAACATGACGTCGATCGCCGCGATCCTCACCATCGTCGGCTACTCGCTCAACGAGACCGTGGTGGTGTTCGACCGGACACGCGAGTTGATGCGCCGCTACAAGTCGATTCCCACGGTCGAGCTCCTCAACCTCTCGATCAACTCGACCATGTCGCGCACGGTGATGACCGGGACCTCGGCCTTCCTGTCGCTGCTGGCTCTCGTGCTGTTCGGCGGCGAGGCGATCAACGGCTTCGCGGTGGTCATGCTCGCAGGCGTCGTGATCTGCACCTACTCGGCGATCTTCGTGTCGACGCCGGTGCTGATCTACCTCGGCCTGATGCTGTCGGGGGTGAAGGCGCAGGCGCGGCCCACGACCCGCATGCCTCAGGCGGCCGAGTAGGAGGGCCGATGGCGTCCGGCGGCATCCTCGACGGCTTCGTTCCCGGGCGCCACCTCATCGACGCCTACGGCAATGGCGGCTTCCGCTTCGCCGAGATGTCGCATCGCGGCTCCGTCCTCGTGACGCCCTCGGGGATCCGGGCCTGGGACGTCACCGACGCCCGCACCATCGACCGTAACGTTCTGCGCCCGATCCAGGCCGAGGCGGGCGCGGTGGAACTGCTCCTCGTCGGGACCGGCCTCGACATCGTTCCGCTGCCCGACAGCCTCCGGCGCTGGCTCAAGGAGGCGGGCATCGGACTCGACGTGATGCAGACCGGGGCAGCGGCGCGCACCTACAACATCCTCATGGCGGAGAACCGCAAGGTCGCCGCAGCCCTGGTGGCGGTGGCATGACCGAGGCCGAGACGACCAGCAACGCCAACGAGGGGCTCGCCTTCGCGTTCAGTCACTGCGAGGCCCTGGTCCGCGAGGGCGATCCCGACCGCTACTTCGCGACCCTGTTCGCCCCGGCGCAGTTCCGGCCGCATCTCTTCGCGATCTACGCCTTCAGCCTCACCATCGCGCGGGTCCGCGAGGCCGCCGCGAATCCCATGGCCGGCGAGATCCGCCTGCAATGGTGGCGCGATGCCCTCCAGGGCGAGGCGCGGGGCGACGTCAAGGCGAACCCGGTTGCCGCGGCGCTGGACGACGCCATCGTCAAGCGCCGGCTCGGGCGCCAACCCTTCGTCGACCTCATCGATGCCCGCGTCTTCGACCTCTACGACGACCCGATGCCCCGGGTGAACGACCTCGAAGGCTATTGCGGCGAGACCGCCTCCGCCCTGATCCGGCTGGGCAGCCTCGTCCTGTGCGACGGGGCCGAACCGGGTGGCGCGGTCGCCGCCGGCCATGCGGGCGTCGCCTACGGGGTCACGGGCCTGCTGCGGGCCCTGCCCTGGCACTCCCGGCAGGGGCAGGTCTACGTGCCGGCCGATCTCCTCAAGCCCTACGGCGTCACCCGGGAGGACATCGTCACGGGCCGCGGCGGGCCCGGGCTCCTGCGGGCCACAGCCGACCTGCGGGCGCTGGCCAGGCGCCATCTCGACGCCTACGGGGCGGCACGCGCCACCATCGCGCCGCTGGCCCGCGCGGCCTTCCTGCCGGTCGCTCTCGTCGAGCCCTATCTCTCCGTCATGGAGCGTCCGGACTACGATCCCCTGAACAGTCTCGTGACGATCCCGCGCTGGCGCCGCCTCTGGCGTCTGTGGCGGGGCGCCCGCCGGATGGGATGAACGGGCCAGGCGCCCCGCGCTGCATACGGGATGCGATCCGACCCAACTAGGACGTTGAGCCGCATAACCTCCTCTGTTAGCAAGCCATTCGAGACCGCAAGGAACGGTCCGTCTGGGAGGAGCAGCGTCCGTGAACACCGTAACAACCTGGAATCAGGTCTACGACCCGTTCGGGAGCCCCTGGCTCTCGACCTTCGCGGCGTCGGTGCCAGTCATCGCGCTCCTCGGGATGATCGCCAGCGGCAAGGTCAAGGTCCATATCGCGGCCGTGCTCTCGCTGGTGGTCGCGCTCCTCATCGCCATCGTCGCCTTCGGCATGCCCACGGACCTGGCGCTCCGCGCCTCCGCCTACGGCATCGCGCTCGGCCTTTTCCCGATCGGCTGGATCATCCTCAACGTCATCTTCCTCTACCGCCTCACGGTGGAGAAGGGCTGGTTCGCGATCCTGCAGCAATCGGTGGCGGGCATCACCACCGACCGGCGCATCCAGCTCCTGCTCGTGGCCTTCGCCTTCGGCGCCTTCTTCGAGGGTGCGGGCGGCTTCGGCACCCCGGTGGCCGTCACCGGCGCCATCCTGATCGGGCTCGGCTTCTCGCCGCTCGCGGCGTCCGGCCTGTCCCTCATCGCCAACACCGCGCCCGTCGCCTACGGGGCGCTCGGCGCACCCATCGCCGGCCTCGCCTCGGTGACCGGCTACGACCCCTACATCCTCGGCGCGATGATCGGCCGGCAATTGCCGTTCTTCTCGGTGATCGTGCCGTTCTGGCTGATCTGCGTGTTCGCGGGTTTCCGCGGCATGATCCAGATCTGGCCGGCCATCGCGGTGTGCGGCGTCTCGTTCGCGCTCGCCCAGTTCGCGATCTCGAACTACGTCAATCCCTGGATCGTCGACATCGGCGCCTCGCTGATCTCGATGGGCGCGCTGGTGCTGTTCCTCAAGGTCTGGCGCCCGACCGTCATCTGGACGTCGCCGGCCCTGCGCGGCAACGATCCGTCGATCGGCTACATGGCGGAGGCCCGTCCCGCGGCCCTCGGTGCCGGGGTGCCCGGTGCCGAGATCCCGAGCTTCAACGCGGGCACCCGCACCGCCAGCTCGCGCGAGATCATGATGGCCTGGGTGCCCTGGATCATCCTCTCGATCATCGTGGCGATCTGGGGCACGGGCTGGTTCAAGGGCATCGTCAACCCGATCTTCACCTGGAAATACGAGGTGCCCGGCCTCCACAACGTGATCATGAAGGTGCCGCCGGTGGTGGCCACGGCCCATCCCGAGGCGGCCGTCTTCAACTTCACCTACATGTCCTATACCGGCACAGGCGTGCTGTTCGCGGCCCTGATCTCCGGCCTAATCATGCGCTTCTCGCCCTGGCGCCTGGTGACGGCCTATCTCGAGACGATCTGGGTCCTGCGCTACTCGATCATCACCATCGCGGCGATGCTGGCGCTCGGGGTGCTCACCCGCTACGCGGGCGTCGACGCCACGCTGGGTCTTGCGTTTGCCGGCACGGGCGTCCTGTACCCGTTCTTCGGCACGCTGCTGGGCTGGCTCGGGGTGGCGCTCACCGGGTCGGATACGGCCTCCAACGTGCTCTTTGGCGGATTGCAGAAGATCACGTCGGAGCAACTCGGCCTGTCGGGCATCCTGATGGCCTCGGCGAATTCGTCGGGCGGCGTCATGGGCAAGATGATCGACGCCCAGTCGATCGTGGTCGCCTCCACCGCCACCGGCTATTTCGGCCAGGAAAGCAAGATCCTGCGCTTCGTGTTCTGGCACTCCATCGTGCTGGCCTGCCTCGTGGGCGGCCTCGTGATGCTGCAGGCCTATGTCTGGCCGTTCAGCGCCATGGTGATCCACCCGTAGGACGCGCCCGTCCCCGTCCCGGTTCGCCGGGGCGGGGTCTTCTTTCGGGGGTCGCACGAATCCGCCTTCCCCATGGCGCGGCCATGCCCCACATGGACGCCATGTTCTTCAAGACCCTCGCCTCGCGCTACAGCCTCGCCACCCTGCCCGCCGTGGAGACCGCGCGCCTGAGGGTCGACGGCCTCGTCCCGGCCGATGCCGAGGCGGTCCAGGCCCTGACCGACGACCCCGCGATCACGGGCGCGGTCGATTTTCTGCCCGCCCCCTTCACCCTCGACGACGCCCGCCGCCTCGTCGGTCGCGTCAAGCCGATCAAGGACCGCTTCCTCGGCATCCGGGGCAAGGACGGCATCCTGGTGGGGATTGTCGGCACGCATCTTCGTGGCGATCAGGCGGTGGAGATCGGCTACTGGATGGGCGGGTCCGCCCGCAGCCAGGGCCTCGGCAGCGAGGCGGTGGCCGGGGTGGTCGGCGCCTTACGCCAGCGCTTCCCCCACCGCATCATCGTCGCCGAATGCCGCCCAGAGAACAGGGCTTCGGTGGGCCTGCTACGCAAGGTCGGCTTCCGCGATACCGGCGACGAGGGACATCGACCTGGCCGGCGGATCTACGTGATCGAGCCGAAGTGACGGGCGAAGCCGCCGTTCGAGGCTAGGCACGGTCTCCCGCTAGCGCTTGTTTACTCAGCAGCCACGCGCGCCGTCACGCTCGTCTGCGCGATCCACTCCGCCAGATCCGCCCGCGCGCGATCGGTCAGCGCCCGCTTCTTCGCCACCGCCTTTTCCGGTCCGCGCAGGCGCTTGCCGGCCTCGCCCCTCGGTGCCTCCGACAGGGGCGGGAAGAGTCCGAAATTGACGTTCATCGGCTGGAACGAGCGCGGGCTCCCTGCCTCCTCGACCCCGATGTGGCCGCCGGTGATGTGGCCGATGAGGGCGCCGAGCGCCGTCGTCTGCGGGAGCGGGGGCAGGGTGCGGCCCTCGATCTCCGCCACGGCGAAGCGGCCCGCGACGAGACCGGTTGCGGCGCTCTCGACGTAGCCCTCGCAGCCGGTGATCTGCCCGGCGAAGCGCAGCCGCGGCTCGGCCTTGAGGCGTAGCGTGGCGTCGAGAAGGCGCGGGCTGTCGAGGTAGGTGTTGCGATGCAGCCCGCCGAGCCGTGCGAACTCGGCGTTCTCCAAGCCCGGAATGGTGCGGAAGACGCGGACCTGCTCGGCATAGGTCAGCTTCGTCTGGAATCCGACCATGTTGTAGAGGGTGCCGAGCGCGTTGTCCTGGCGCAGCTGCACGATGGCGCAGGCCTTCACGGTCGGGTCGTGCGGGTTGGTGAGGCCGACGGGCTTCATCGGGCCGTGGCGCAGGGTCTCGGGTCCGCGCTCGGCCATGACCTCGATCGGCAGGCAGCCGTCGAAATAGGGGGTCGAAGCCTCCCATTCCTTGAACCCGATCTTGTCGCCCTGGATCAGCGCCTGGATGAAGGCGTCGTACTGCTCACGATTCAGCGGGCAGTTGATGTAGTCGGCGCCGGTGCCGCCCGGTCCGACCTTGTCGTAGCGCGACTGGAACCAGGCCATGCCCATATCGATCGAGTCGCGGTGCACGATCGGCGCGATGGCATCGAAGAAGGCCAGCGCCTCCGAGCCGGTCAGGCCGCGGATCGCCTCCGCCAGGGCCGGGGAGGTAAGGGGGCCTGTGGCGACGATGACCTGCCCCCACTCGGCCGGAGGCAACCCGTCGACCTCCTCGCGGGCGATCGTCACCAGGGGATGGGCTTCCAACGCCGCGGTGACGGATTTCGCGAAGCCCTCGCGGTCAACCGCCAATGCCCCTCCGGCGGGGACCTGATGCGCGTCGCCCGAGCGCAGGATCAGCGATCCGAGCGTGCGCATCTCCTGGTGCAGCAGCCCGACGGCATTGCCGTTGGCATCGTCCGATCGGAAGGAGTTCGAGCAGACGAGCTCGGCAAGATCCTGGCCGTGATGCGCCTCGGTGCCGCGCACGGGCCGCATCTCGTGGATCACGACCGCGTGGCCGCTCTCGGCGATCTGCCAGGCGGCCTCGGAGCCGGCGAGGCCGCCGCCGATGATGTGGACGGGATGGGTCATCGCAGCGGGATAAACCTGCCGAAGGGCGGGGGCAACGGCCCCCTCCAGGACGATCGCTTGCAAGCGATTGCCCTTGGTTTCTTGCTGACCTCATTCGCCGGCGCCCGCCTCCGGGAGCTTAGGCTTCCGCTTCGCTTAACGCTTTTCAGGACAGACGTCCTCAAAAGCCCGCTTTGCGCGACGAGGGTTCCGTCAATGCAGTTGCGGGCTGACGAGGAACCGCTCACGGTCGCACGATGTCACCGAGAGCTTCAGGGTCCTACCCTCGCGCTGGACCGTGAGGGGCACGCGCACGCCGGCCTCGCCGAGCGCCCAGACCTGCCGGAAGAAGCCGGCCAGATCCTCGACCGGCTCGCCCGCCACGGCGACGATGGCGTCGCCCGCGCGCAGGTCCGCGCTCTCGGCGGGGCCGTCATCGGCCAGCCCCATCACCACGACCGAGCCCTCGCCCTCCGTCGCGTAGAGGCCGAGCCAGGGCCGCGCCGGCCGGTCGACCCGGCCGCGCCGAGTCAGGTCGTCGAGGATCGGCGGCAGGAGGTCGATGGGCACGATCATGTTGATCGCCTTGGGGCCGCCATTGCCGCCCTGCTGCAATTGCAGCGAGCCGATGCCGAGGAGTTCGCCCTGGGGGCCGAGCATCGCCGTACCGCCCCAATGCGGGTGCGAGGGCGCCGTGAAGACGGCATCGTCGAGGACGTATTCCCAGTAGCCGGCGAATTCCTGCCTCGCCACGACCTGTGCGGCCACGCTGCGCTGGCGCCCGCCGGCCCCGGCCACCACGGCCCGGTCGCCGATCTTGACCCCGTCCGAGCGCCCGAGCGCCAGGACCGGGAGGTTGAGGTCGCCCAATGCCTGGACGAGACCGAAGCCGGTGACGGCATCGTAGCCGACGACGTGGCCCGGCACGGAGCGGCCGTCATGGGTCGTCAGCCAGACGGTCTCGGCCTCCATCACGAGGTAGCCGATGGTGAGGACGAGGCCGTCCTCGCCGATCACCACGCCGTTGCCCGCCCGTTCGGTCCCCAGCGTTTCCGCCGTGAAGGCCTCCGGCGGAACGCGGGTCGAGAGCGAGACGATGGCGGTGAGCGCGCGATCGAGGTCGTAGGCATAGTCCGCCGCCTTGGGCTGCACGGCGGCGGGAATCTTCCAGTCTCCCTGCGTGGCCATGCGGGTCTCTCCTCGACGTTGGACCGGCGAAATCCGGTGTGATCTGGCGAGATAGGTCGCCGAACGGTGCAGCGACAGGCGCACGCGGCGAAGCGACCTGCGAATTCCTGCGGAGAAATCCTGCGTTGCAGCGGCCTTCGCCCACACCAGATCGGCCAGGGGCGGTGGCAGGGGCGGATGCCATGCTCTACCTTGACCTTCAGATCGGACCCGCATGGCGGATGGAATGGGGCTTCGCCTTCCGTCTGAAGCGGTGAGGACGACCGGTTCCGCTCATCAGAGGCGGGCCGCCTGGGAGAGGATGGTTCGGCCCGTGCGTGATGACGCCATGTTGCTCCGGCTGATGGATGGGATCGTCCGCGGCGACGAGCAGGCCCTCAAATCGCTCTACGACCTTACCGCCCCGAAACTTTACGGCCTGATCCTTCGTATCCAAAGGGATCGGGCAGCTGCGGAGGACGTCCTCCAGGACGTCTACCTGCGGGTCTGGCAGAGTGCGGGCTCCTACGATCCCGCCTCGGGCCGGCCGCTGTCGTGGCTCTGCGCCATCGCCCGGAACCGGGCGATCGACGTCGTGCGCAGGAAGGCGGAGGTTCAGGGGCCGGTGACCGAGGACGGGGAGGATTGGTTGGAACGGCTCGCCGATCCTCACGACAGCGAAGGGGCGATCCTGGGGCGCGATGCCCTGCGCGCCTGTCTCGGCCGGCTCGACCATACGCAGCGCGACTGCGTGGTGCTCGCCTATTGCGAGGGCTATTCCCGCGAGGAGCTCGCCGCCCGCTACGACCGGCCCGTCAATACGATCAAGACCTGGCTGCACCGCGGCCTTGCGGCCTTGCGCGGCTGCCTGGAGCCCGCCTCATGACTCCGGACCCCGCCGAGCGCGACCTGCGGGCCGCCGAGTACGTTCTCGGGACGCTTCCGGCCGCCGAGCGCGCCGCGATGGACCTCGAACGGACGGTCGATCCCACCACCGGCGCGGAGGTCCGTGCCTGGGAGCGTCGCCTTGCGCCACTCGATTCCACGGCTCCGTCCGTGGTGCCGGATCCCCGGATCTGGCCGCTGATCGCCCGGGCGCTTCCGAGACGGCGGGTAACGGCGGCCAACGACAACCGCATCGACGCGCTCTCGCGCCAGATCCGCCTCTGGCGCATCGCGGCCCTGGGTGCGGGAGCCCTGGCCGCGGGGCTCGCTCTGTTCGTCGCCGTGGGCGGCCGACCCGGCGGCCCGGCGGAATCGCGCTACGTTGCCGTGGTCAGCCGCGGCGGCGAGTTGCCCGCCCTTCTCGTGAGCGTCGACCTCGCCGCTGGCACCGCGCAGGTGCGCCCGGTGGGCGCGGAGACGCCCGACGGGCGCAGCCTCGAACTCTGGTACGTCGAGGGCGGGACGCCCAAGACCCTCGGGGTGATCGGAGGGAGCGCGCGCCAGGTGGCGCTGCCGGCCGCCGCCAAGGTCGGCCAGTCTGCCGACGGCGTCTTCGCCGTCTCGGTGGAGCCCCCGGGCGGCTCGCCCACGGGCCAGCCGACGGGCCCGGTGATCTATACCGGCAAGCTGATCCGGGATTAGGCGCACCCCACACCGATGCCGAGATTCGCCGCCAACATCACCCTGATGTTCACCGAGCACGCCTTCCTCGACCGCTTCGCGGCGGCGGCCGAGGCCGGGTTCACGGCGGTGGAATGCCTGTTCCCCTATGGGGAATCGCCCCGCGCGATCCGCGACCGCCTCGACCGCCATCGCCTCGAACTCGCGCTGTTCAACGTGCCGCCGGGAGACTGGGCGGCGGGGGAGCGTGGCCTCGCCGCCTTGCCCGATCGCTTCGCCGCGATGGCCCAGGGCGTCGAGGCCGCCCTGGGTTATGCCGAGGCCACGGGAACGAAGCGCCTGCACCTCATGGCCGGCCTCGGCGACAGGCACGACCCGGATGCCCTGCAGGCCTATCGCCGCTCCCTGCGCCACGCCGCCGGCCGCCTCGCCGCCCACGGGGTCGACCTCCTGATCGAGCCGATCAACCGGCGCAGCATGCCGGGCTACTTCCTCGACGACGTCGAGGCGGCCGCGGCCCTCGTGGCCGAACTTCAGGCGGAAGGCTTCTCCAACCTGAAGCTCCAGTTCGACGTCTTCCATGCCCAGATCATGCACGGGGACGTAACGATGCGGCTCGCCCGCCTGCTGCCGCTCATCGGCCACGTCCAGGTGGCGAGCGTGCCGCATCGGTCCGAACCCGGCACGGGCGAACTCGACGACGCCTTCGTGTTCCGCGAGCTCGACCGCCTGGGTTACTCCGGCCGCGTCGGCTGCGAGTACAACCCCGCGGCAGGCACGATGGCCGGGCTCGGGTGGTTCGCGCCGTGGCGGGGCCCTCCGGCCGGTTGACCCCGCCTGTGATGGCGCCGAGGGGCAAGCTTGGCCTTTGGCGGTATCCGTGCGCCCGCGGACGCGGTATCCCGTACGGAAAGGCGAAGCCCTGAAGGCTGAGGGGAGGGAAGTCGTGACCGTGACCCGATGGCTCGGAGCCGTCCTGATGCTCGTGCTCCTGGCTGGCCTCGGTCTCGCGGTGGCCGGCCTGCCGCTACGCGCCACCGGCGAGGCCGCCCTGGCGCGATGGTACGCCCTCACAGAGGCCCCGAAGGCCGAGCGTCCCCATCTGCCGGCCCAGCGCGTCGCCGTGGAGGAGGGCCGCATGGTGGTGCGGCTGAGCCCGACCGAGCAGAACCGCGTCGGCATCGACACCCGCGTCGTGCCGGCGCAGGCGCATCGGGCCGAGCTGCAGGCCTATGGCAGCGTCCTCGATCTGGCCCGCGTCACCGATCTCACGAATTCCTATGCCTCGGCCAAGGCCCAACTCCAGACTGCGCAGGCGCGGGCCGAGGTCTCGCGCAGCGCCTTCCAGCGCGCCAAGATGCTGGGCCAATACGCCACCACCGTGCAGCTCGAGACCACCGAGGGTACCTTTCAGACCGATCAGGCCTCCCTGGCGGCGGCGGAATCGCAGGTGCGCACCCTCTCGGCCACCGCCCAGCAGGAATGGGGCCCGGTGATCGGCCGCGCCATCGTCGAGCGCAACCCCGCCGTCACCCGGCTGATCGAGCGCGCCGCGTTCCTGGTCCAGGTCACCCTGCCCCCCGGCGAGACCCTCAAAGGCCCGCCGGCCGCCGCCTTCGCCGAGGTGCCGCCCCAGAGCGCGCGGGTCGCCCTCGACTACGTCTCCCCCGCCACGCGGACGGATGCCCGCATCCAGGGCCTGAGCTACTTCTACACCGTGCGCGGCGACAGCGGCTTCCTGCCCGGCATGAGCATGCTGGTCTTCCTCGCCGGCGACCGTACCGTCACGGGCGTCAGCGTGCCCGAGGATGCGGTGGTGCATTGGGGCGGCGGTACCTGGGTCTACCGCGCGGTGGCGCCGGGGTCCTTCGTCCGCCATCAACTAAAGACCGACCCGACCATGTCGGACGACGCCTATGTGGTCGAGGACTTGCCGGGCGGCACCGAGATCGTCCTGCGCGGCGCCCAGGCGCTCCTGTCCGAGGAGATGAAGGCGCAGCTCCAGGTCTCCGGCGGCGCGGACGACGATTGAGATGGACGCCTTGCCGTCGGGTCCGCAGGCGGCCCTCGTCGCGTTTGCCGTGCGCTTTCGCGGCATCGTCCTCGGGTTGGCCATCGCGCTGGCCGGTTTCGGCATCGCGATGCTGCCTGACGCCAAATACGACGTCTTCCCCGAATTCGCGCCGCCCTCGGTGGTGATCCAGACCGAGGCGCCCGGCCTCAACCCCGAGCAGGTCGAGGTGCTGGTGACGCAGCCGATCGAGGTGGCGGTCAACGGACTGCCGAGCCTCGTCACGCTGCGTTCGAACTCGATCCAGGGCCTCTCGGTGATCACCGCCACCTTCCGGGCGGGCAGCGACATCTACCGGGTGCGCCAGCTCGTCAACGAGCGGTTGACGGCGCTCAGCGGGCGCCTGCCCCAGGGGGTTCGGCCGCCCGCCATGACCGCCCTGACCTCGGCCACCAGCACGGTGCTCCTTGTCGGGCTGACCGCCACCGGGCGAACGCCCATGGACCTGCGCACGCTCGCCGACTGGACGGTCCGCCTGCGCCTGCTCGCCGTGCCAGGCATCGCCGAGGTCTCTGTCTATGGCGGCGCCGTGCGCGCGCTCCAGATCCAGGTCCGGCCCCAGGACCTCATCCGCTTCGGCATCGGGGTGAACGACGTTCTGGCCGCCGCCCGCAAGGCGACCGGCGTGCGCGGCGCCGGCTTCGTCGATACCGCCAACCAGCGCGTCACCCTCCAGACCGAGGGACAGTCCCTGAGCCCAGAAGCCCTCGGCCGCACGGTCCTCCTCAACGAGGGTGGGGCCAGCGTGACGCTCGGGGACGTGGCCGACGTGGTTGCCGCCGGCGAGCCGCCGATCAGCGCCGCCCTGGTCGACGGCGTGCCGGGCGTACTCATCATGGTCGGTGCCCAGTACGGGGCCAACACGCGCGAAGTCACCGCCCGCGTGGAAGCCGCGCTCGCCGAGCTGAAGCCAGCCCTGGAGCGCGAGGGGGTCACCCTGCGCCCGGATCTCTTCAAGCCCTCGACTTTCATCACGGTCGCCAACGCCAACGTGATCCAGGCCTTGGGCCTCGGCGGCATCCTCGTGGTGATCGTGCTGTTCGTGTTCCTCTACGACTGGCGGACCTGCATCATCAGCGCGGTGGCGATCCCGCTCTCGCTGATCGCCGCGGTGATCGCACTCCAGGCGATGGGCGAGAGCCTCAACACGATGACGCTGGGTGGGCTCGCCATCGCCATCGGCGAGGTCGTGGACGACGCGGTGATCGGCGTCGAGAACGTGGTCCGGCGCCTGCGCGAGAACCGGCGCCTCGGACTGCCGCGCGAGGAGGGCAGGGTGGTGATCGACGCCATCCTCGAGGTGCGCACGGCGGTGGCCTACGCGACCTTCGCGGTGCTCCTCGTCTTCCTGCCGGTGCTGGCGCTGTCGGGGATCGCCGGGCGGCTGTTCGGCCCGTTGAGCTTCGCCTACATCCTCGCGGTGGTGGCCTCGCTGGCCGTGGCGCTGACCGTGACGCCGGCCCTCGCCATGCTTCTCCTGACGCGGCGCAAGGGGACGGAAGCCGGCGACCCGCCTGTGATGCGCTGGTCGCGCCGGGCCTATGCCTTCGCGCTCTCCGGCGTCGAGCGGGCGTCCGCCCTCGTCATCGCCGGCGCGATCCTGCTGACGCTCGTCGGCGCTGCCCTGGTGCCGGGTTTCGGCAGCACCTTCCTGCCCGACCTGAAGGAAGGTCACCTGATCCTGCACATGGCGGGGGCTCCGGGCACCTCCCTGCAGGAATCGATGCGGCTCGGGACCCGCATCACCGGGGACCTGAAGGCGATCCCCGGTATCCGCGCGGTGGCCTCGCAGATCGGGCGCGCCGAGGCCGGCCAGGACACCGCCGGCACCCATTACAGCGAGATCCACATCGACCTCGATCCGGGCCTCGGCGGCGCCGCGCAGAAGGGCGTCGAGGCCCGCATCCGCGCCCTCCTGGCGGAGATCCCGGGGGCGGCCTTCTCCCTCAAGACGTTCCTCACCGAGCGCATCGAGGAGACCGTATCCGGGGCAGGGGCTCCGGTGGTGATCAGCGTCTTCGGCAACGACCTGACCCGGATCGACGCCGCGGCGGCCGACATCGCCCGCGAGCTCGCCGAGGTGCCGGGCACCGCCGACATCCAGCGCAGCGCGCCCGCCGGCCTGCCGCAGGTGAACGTGAGCTTGCGCCCGAACGACCTGCGCCACTGGGGCCTCGAGGCGGTGGACGTGCTCGAGGTGGTGCGCACGGCCTACCAGGGCGACACGGTGGGCCAGACCTACGAGGGCAACGCCGTCTTCAACGTCATCGTCATCCTGGCAGCTCAGCCTCGCGGGCGCCTGACCACGCTCGGCGACCTGCCCCTGCGGACCCCCAACGGCCGCTACGTCAGCCTCTCGCAGGTCGCCGACATCTACGAGACGTCCGGCCGCTACCAGGTCCAGCACCAGGGCGCCCAACGCGTCCAGACCGTCACCGCCAACGTGCAGGGGAGGGACGTCGCCGCCGTGATGGCCGCGGTTCGTGCCAAGATCGCCCGCGAGGTCGCCCTGCCCGCGGGCGTCTATCTCGGCTATTCCGGCTCGGCGGAGGTGCAGGACCGGGCGCAGCGCGACCTCCTGCTCTATTCGGGATTCGCTGGGTTCGGCATCCTGATGCTGCTCGCCGTCGTCACCGGCTCGGTGCGCAACCTGCTGCTGGTCCTCGTCAACCTGCCCTTCGCCTTCGTCGGCGGGGTCTTCGCGGTGTTCGCGACCGACGGAATCCTGTCGCTGGGCTCGATCGTCGGCTTCGTGACCCTGTTCGGCATCTCGCTACGCAACACCATCATGATGATCTCGCATTACGAGCACCTCGTCACGGTCGAGGGCCGGACCTGGGACGTCCGCACCGCCATCGACGGCGCCGCCGATCGACTCGTGCCGATCCTGATGACATCGCTCGTGACCGGGCTCGGCCTCCTGCCCCTGGCGCTCGGGGCCGGCGAGCCCGGGCGCGAGATCGAGGGGCCGATGGCCCTGGTGATCCTCGGCGGCCTCGTGACCTCGACGATCCTCAACCTGATGATCCTGCCGACCCTGGCGCTCCGCTTCGCGCGGTTCGCTCCGGTGGAGGAGGGGGTGCTGGCGCGGTGACGGCGGATCACGCGTCGTCGTTTTCCCTCAGTCTGAACGACAGGTTGGCCCGTTCGCATAAGATATATTATGGAACCTGATGGTGCCTAGCGCCGGGTGAGGGG